>NZ_JBZFLK010000027.1:0-62747 GCF_058448985.1 Pseudonocardia sp. DxW
TGTCCGCCGTCCCGGCTGCTGTGTCATGATCCCGCCCGGGCCAACGACACGTCAGGTCGTCCACCGACCGACACCACAGCCCGTCCCCGGACACCCGGGTCCTTGCGTCGACGCCGCTGCGGGACCGCGACCGTCGGGCCGGCGCCCTGATAGGCGGTATCAGCCGCCGCCGAGATCTCGTGCTCGGCCAGCGCGTCGATGATGCCGTGCTCGCGAGCGGCTCCCATATCGTGCCGTGCCCCGGGAAGCGGCGGGGAGATCCACACCAACCGCCCGACAGGGTCGGCGATGACCTGCACATTCAGCCCGTGGGCCTTGTGCTTGCCGGAGTAGAACGCGCGGTCGTACCCCGATGCCATACCGACTCGGTCGATGCGCAGCAGGGTGCCGTCGAGGATCACGAACGCCTTCCCGCGTGCGAGGTCGATCGCTTGCTCGAGTGTCGGGGCCATGGCGGCGAGCAGGTCGAGGGCCTCCCGGATGTAGCGGTAGACCGTCGAGGTGCCGATCTCGAACCCGCAGGCCAGGTCGGCGTAGGTCTCGCCCTTACGCAGGTAGGCGACTACGAGCAGGGCCTGGCGGCCGGCGGGCAACTTACGCCAGCGGGTTCGGCGCTCGTCGCGGTGTGATCGAAGCGCGTCGGCGAGCACGCCGAGGGCGCGGCTGGACACGGTCATCCCGGACGGGTAGGACAACACTTCGAAGCTCCTGGTTGGACGGACTGATCTAGGCAATCGCCCGTCTACCAAGAGCTTCACCCATTCGAGGTCACGCCACGCCGCACCCGCTCTGACCTGCCCGTCCAGCAGGTTGGCAAAGGCCCAGTGCGCAGTCGATCTACACGTGGCGCCGCCAGGACCGGATTGACAAGGGCCTGCAACCGGGTTTGACCAGCGTCGAGAAGGCCGAGCTGACGGCGGCGAACCGGCGGATCGCCGAGCTGGAGACCGAGTTGGCGATTCACCGCCGGGCCTCGGAGCTGCTGGGGAAGGTGGTGCCCCCAAAAGGCGGTACGCAGCGATCGCGGTGATGGCCGGCGAGGGCCTGCCGGTGCAGATGGCCACCCGAGTGCTCGGGGTGGCCAAGTCCGGCTACTACGAGGCACTGAACGCTTCCCAACCTGGTGATCATGAGGTTGGTCGGCCTGCGGCGTGGTGTCGCTGAAGTGGGTGAAGCTCCTGGTAGATGGGTGATTGCCTAGATCAACCCGTCTCAACCAGGAGCTTCAGGGTGCTTGTCTACCCGTCGTCGATGCCCGTGTCCAACCGCGCCGTGCAGACCCTCGCCGACGCGCTACGCCACCGCCGAACCGTGATGCGGAGCCGATGGCGCCGACTCTCACCGGGTGAGCAGGCGTTGCTGGTGCTGGCGCACCTGAACAAGGGCGAGACCTACACCGCCCTGGCCACCGGATTCGGGGTCGGCACCACGACGGTGTTCCGCTACGTCCGCGAAGGCGTCGACGTCCTCGCCGCGCTCGCACCGGCCCTGGACCAGGCCCTCGACGTGGCCCGCCGCAAGGCGTTCGTGATCCTCGACGGCACGCTGCTCGCGATCGACCGGGTCGGTATGGGATCGGGATATGACCGAGCGTTCTACTCCGGCAAACACAAGCGCCACGGCGTGAACGTGCAGGTCATCGCCGACCCCGCCGGCAGGCTGATCTGGGCCTCACCAGCCCTTCCGGGCGCCCGCCACGACATGGGCGCCGCCCGCGAACACGGAATCATCGACGCCCTGAACACGGCAGGCATCTCGACGGTCGCCGACACCGCCTACCAGGGTGGCGGTCCATCCATCCAGGTTCCGCAGCGCCGTCGCCGGCTCGACTCCGACACCGGCCGCTACCGGCGGCTGTCGCGGGCACAGAAGCAGGTCAACGTCGCGCACGCACGCCAGCGCGGTCCCGGAGAACGGGCCAACGCCCAGCCAGCGACCCCTCGGATGTCGTTGCGCGCCATGAGCATCGCGACCGCGTTGTGCCCGACGGCGATGCCCCGACCGAGGGTGAGCTCAGCGTGCACCCGCCGCGCGCCGTAGGTGCCGTTCGACGCCTGGTGAACCTCGCGGATCTGGTCGACCAGCCAGGCGTGACGGATCGCCCGGGCCGACGGCCCACGAGTCAGTGAACGCTTTCCACCTTGATTTCAGCTGGTCTGGATCAAGACCATCACGGCCTGGACCAGCGTGGTCGCTCGCTGCGGGCAACTGCGGATCTTGCGGAGGACCTTCCAGCTCATGAGCTGGATCGACGCCTGGAAGCAGTGAGCGACGACGGTCGCCGGCGTGCGCTGCCGCTGCACATCATCAGAACTGTGGTGGCCCGGAGACCACGCCCGGTGTTCGACTTGGTGACCGGGTAGCGGGAACCGAGGGGGCGCGGGTGCGGGTACCGGTGCTGCGTCTTGTGCTCCTGGCCGCGGTCGCGTTCGTCATCGGGTGCGGCGACGCGAGCACACCGCAGCCGCCGCTGCCACCCGTCGTCCCCTCGGCGGCGGGGGACGAGCAGGTCGGACCGTCCCCGGGCGCTCCGACGGCGGAGCGTCCGCGGCCGTGGGCCGAACCGGTGCCCGGGTCACCTCCGGCGGAGCCAGTACCCGGGTCGCCGCCCGTGGGAGGGCTGTCTGAGCCGCCACCCGGGTCGCCGGTCGAGCGGGGAGCGGATCCGCCCGAACCCGGAGATCCGGCGCCCGGCAACGGCCGGGCGGAGCCGGAGCGCCCGGACGGCCCGGACAGCCCGGACGGGCTCGCCTCCGGACCCCCGGAGCAGGAACCGGCAGCAGGTGAACCTCCCTCGTCCGCCGGTGCGGAACCGTCGGCGGGCACGCTGGCCGCCCCCGCCCTGACCTCGCCGCTCGCTCCCGAGTCGAGCGGGCTCAGCGGGCCGAGCTTCACGCCGTTCGGCCCGATCCTGGGTGCTCCGTTCACGCTCGGTGCGCCCGCCTACGACATCGGAGTCGTGCCGCTGGGCGCCTCCGGACGGACGACCCTCACCGTCGCCGGTTATCCCGACCACGAGATCGTGATCGTGCGGGTGGAGCTCACGGAGGACGACTCCGGCGAGCGTCCGCAGTTCACCGTCGCCGACGACGGCTGCTCCGGGCAGGCCCTGCCCGCCGGCGCGGAGTGCACGTTCGACGTCGTCTTCCGACCGGACCGGACCGGCCCCGCCGAAGCCGGTCTCCGCCTCGATCTCCTCCACGTCTGCACGGCCGAGACCTACTTCCCGTGCGAGCCGGAGCCCGAGACCGGGATCGAGACCGGCCGGAACTTCGAGCGGCAGACCTCCGGCGACCGGACGATCATCATGTGGACCGAGTCCGTCCGCAACGACGACGGCCCGTTCGGCCTGGTCGGGACCGGCGGTGGCTGACCGGGCCGGCCCCGAGCACCCGGCCCGCACCCGGCCGGTGGCGCCGGAGCCGGAGTCGCCCGGCTCGACCTTCCACGGCACGATGCAGGCGGTCGCGGCCGTGGTGGCACCGGCGAGCCTGCTCACCGCGCTGCTCTACTACTTCGGCTGGATCCGGTCCTACACGCTGTTCTCCTACTTCGGGGTCGACGTCGCGGTGCTCGGGTTCACCACCCAGGACTACCTCCTGCGCAGCGTCGAGCCGCTGTACGGGCCGATCGGGATCGGCCTGCTCGTCGCGCTCGGTGCGGTCGTCCTGCACGGTCACGTGCGGCAGGCCGTGCACCGCTCTGCGGACCGGCGGCTGCTCCGGGCCGGCCGGGTACTCGTCGCGATCGGTCTCGGTGGGCTGTTCGCGGGCATCGTCCACTCGGTGACCGGCGCGGCCGGCCGCGCACCGGTGTTCGCCACGCCGGCGCTGCTCGTCGTTGCCGTCGTGCTGACGGCCTACGGCCGGTGGATCGTCCGGCGCTGGCGGGAGCGGTGGGACGGTGCCGTCCCGGAGTCGGCCGCAGCCCGGACGGCGGTCGTCGCACTCACCGTCATGCTGCTCGTCGCGTCCTCGTTCTGGCTGGTCACCGAGTATGCCCGGGCGATCGGCCGCGGCCTCGCCGATCACTACGCGAGCCGGCTCGATCAGCGGCCGGGTGTCGTCGTGGTCAGTACCCGCAGGCTCCAGCTGACCGGCCCCGGTGTCTCGGAGGCGGTGATCGAGGCCGCCGAGCCGGACGGATTCACCTACCGCTACAGCGGCCTCCGGCTGCTGGTGTTCGCCGACCGGACGTACTACCTGCTCCCCGGTGGGTGGACGCCGGGCGGAACGGCGCCGACGTTCCGGGTCCCGGCCGATCTCGCCGGTGCACGGTTCGAGTTCGTCGCCGGGAGCCCCGGTTGACGGGCACCGGGGCTCAGTAGGCGCCCCTGCTGCGCAGCACCGCGCCGAACGTCTTCCACAGGATCAGCAGGTCCAGCGCCACCGACCAGTTCTCCACATAGCGCAGATCGAGCCGGATCGACTCCTCCCAGGTGAGCGAGCTGCGCCCGCGCTGACCTGCCACAGGCCGGTCATCCCCGGCCGCACCAGCAGCCGGCGGCGGGCGTCGTCGGCGTATCCGGCGACCTCCCTGGGCAGTGGCGGCCGGGGGCCGACCAGGCTCATCGAGCCGTTGAGCACGTTGAGCAGCTGGGGCAGCTCGTCGAGGGAGTACTTGCGCAGCCACGCGCCGATCGGGGTGACCCGCGGGTCCTGCCGCATCTTGAACAGCGGGCCGGCGCCGTCGTTGCGCTGCGCCAGCTCGGCGAGCCGGGCCTCGGCGTCCGTCACCATCGACCGGAACTTGATCATCCGGAAGGTTCGGCCGCTCGTGCCGACCCGCTCCTGGGCGAAGAACACCGGTCCCCGGTCGTGCAGCTTCACCAGCACCGCGAGTGTCAGGAACACCGGGGCGACCAGGAGCAGCAGCAGGGCGGCCACGAGCTTGTCCGTGGTGTGCTTCACCGCCCGCGCGACACCGGAGAACCGCGGCTCGGACAGGCGCAGCAGGGGCAGGCCGTCCACCGGGGTGATGTGCATGCGCGGACCGGCGATCTCCATCAGGCCCGGATCCACGGCGAGCTCGGTCCGGCTGCCCTCCAGCTGCCAGGCGAGCCGGTGCAGCCGGGCCGGGCCCCAGCCCGGTGCGCGGCACACCGCGACGACGCCGTGGGTGCCGTCCGTCGCGAGCGACGGCACCGAGTCCAGATCGCCCAGCACGGGCACGTCCTCGATGCTCTGTGGCCGTCGCCGGTCGGGGTGCAGACCCCGGTCACGTTCCAGCCGAAGTACGGGTCCCGGCGGGTGCGCCGGATCAGGTCGCCGACCGCTTCCTCGGAGCCGACCGCGAGCACCGGCAGCAGCCCGCGCCCGCGTGCACGCTGGTGGTGCAGGCACTTGCGCAGCGCGAACCGGGTACCGAGCATCGCCAGGCCGGTGAGCGGCACCAGCAGGAACACCCATTCCCGCGACGACTGGACCAGCAGCGCCAGCCCGCCGAGGGCGAGCGCGACGTCGGCCAGCACCACCGCCCGTCCCAGCCGGACGAACTCGGCCGATCCCTGGCCCAGCACCCTGCCGTCCCAGACCCGCAGGATCGGCAGGGCGAGCGCGAGCAGCCCGGCCGCCAGCAGCCCGGTCCACAGCCGTGCCCGGTCGGCGGCCTCCTGGCCGGTGAGGCCGGCGAGCACACAGACCGTGACGACGACGGCGATCGTCGTCAGGTCGCCCACCGCGACCAGGCGGGAGAAGCGCCGTTGCCAGCGGGCGCCGGGCGCCTCGGGACGGGGGTGCCGGCGTTGCTCGGGGAGGGCGATTCGTATTCCGCGGGTGCCGGGCACGGTGGCCTCGGGCCCGCGGGATACGTCCGGGAAGGTGCTCACGAGTGGAAACGGCTCCTTCGGGGGATCGGGACCGGACGCCCTTCTCGTCGTTGGGACGTCGCTTGGCGTTACCCCGTCGGGTGATCGCCCGACAACGTTCCGTGCTCGCCCGCCTGCAGCGCCGGACCGGTCACGCTGCGCGACCGGCGGCCCGTTCGGTGGTCGGCGATGCCGGTGTTTCCGGGCGGGCCTCAGCCCGCGGGAGTCAGTGCGAGCAGGAACTCGACCTCACCGGTGTCGTCGACCGTCACGACGTCGCCGAAGGCGGGCGGCTCGATGCCGAAGTCGGTGAAGGTGATCGGGATCGCGCCGGAGGCGTTGACGGTGTCGCCGTCGCGCGCGGCGGTGAGCGGGAAAGTGACCTCGCGGGTCACGTCCTTCACGGTGAGCGTGCCGGTGGCGGTGACCTCGGCCGGGGTGCCGTCGGCGAACTCCGGGCCGAGATCCAGCGGACCGGTCAGGGTGAACACCGCCGTCGGGTACCGGCCGGTCTCCATGAGGTCGCCGAGGAAGTACTCGTCGCGGCGGCCGTCGTCGCTGGTCACGGTGCTCATGTCGACGGTGACCTCGCCGGAGGTGACCTCGGTCCCGGACAGCTCGACCGGGCCGGAGACCCCGGAGGTGCGGCCGACCGCCTCGACGCGCTGACCGAACAGCAGCTCACCGACGCGGTAGCCGGCCTCGGACCCCGGCCCGACGGTGTAGCTGCCCGCCAGCTCCCCGGCCGCGGCACCGGAGCCCGGGGTGATCGCGAGGGGGGCCGCCGCGTCCGGGGCGATCCAGCGGGCGTAGACGAACGGGACGGCGACGACCAGCAGCGCGAGCAGCACCCCGGCCCCGACGAGGTAACGGACCTTCCGGCTCATGATGCTCCTGCGGTGCGTTCTGTCCGGTTTCGGCCGACCGTAGCCGGGGCGCCGTGAGATCGGTGCGTGGTGCGGCCGGCGACGTTCCGTGTCGCGGCGACCACGCTGGGCCGACGGGCTGCGTTGCACCCGTCACCATGTGGAGGCCGGACGCAACCCCGGGACACCGATGGGCGACGCTGAAGGTATGGACATCCACCCGACCCCGCTCGCCGGATCGGCCCTGATCGACCTCAAGAAGCTCTCCGACGACCGCGGCTTCTTCGCCCGCGCCTTCTGCGAGCAGGAGTTCGTCGACGCCGGGCTGGACCCGACGATCAGCCAGTGCAACCTCTCGTACAACCACGAGGCGGGCACCCTGCGCGGCTTCCACTACCAGCTGGAGCCGAACGCGGAGGTCAAGGTCATCCGCTGCGTCCGCGGCGCGATCTACGACGTGATCGTCGACCTGCGGCCCGAGTCCGACACCTACCTGCAGTGGTTCGGGGCGGAGCTGTCCCAGGACAACTACCGGGCCATGTACGTGCCGCGGAACTTCGCGCACGCCTACCTGACCCTCACCCCGGACGCGACCACCATCTACCAGGTCTCCACCCCCTACACCCCGGGTGCGGAGCGCGGGCTGCGCTGGAACGACCCGGCGCTGGACGTGGACTGGCCGGTCGAGATCGCGCACATCTCGGACAAGGACGCGAACTGGCCGCTGCTGGCCGACAACGCCGACTTCCCGGCCGTGACGAGCGGGGCCCGCTGATGCTGATCCTGGACACCGCGCTCGCCAAGCGCGCCGCGGAGAACCGCCCGATCAAGGTCGGCCTGGTCGGCGCCGGGTTCATGGGCCGCGGCCTGGTCAACCAGATCGTCAACTCGACGCCCGGGATGGACGTCGTCGCGATCGCCAACCGGACCGTGCCGACCGCGGTGCGCGCCTACACCGAGGCCGGGCTCACCCCGGTCGAGGTGTCCACCACCGGCGAGGTCGAGGCCGCGATCGCCCAGGGCACCCCGGCCGTCCTCGGGGACGCGTTCGCGCTGCTCGCCGCCGAGAACATCGACGTGCTCGTCGACGTCACCGGTGCGGTCGAGTTCGCCGCCCGGGTCACCGTCGCCGCGATCGAGCGCGGCCTGCCCGTCGTCACCATGAACGCCGAGCTGGACGGCACCGTCGGACCGCTGCTCGCCGAGAAGGCGCGGCAAGCGGGCGTCGTGCTGACCGGGGCGGACGGCGACCAGCCGGGCGTGCAGGCGAACCTGCTGCGGTTCGTGAAGGGCATCGGCATCACGCCGCTGGTCGCGGGCAACATCAAGGGCCTGCAGGACGAGTACCGCAACCCGACCACGCAGCAGGGCTTCGCCGAGAAGTGGGGGCAGGACCCCTACATGGTCACCAGCTTCGCCGACGGCACCAAGGTGTCGTTCGAGCAGGCGATCGTGGCGAACGCGTTCGGCTTCACCGTCGGTGAGCGCGGGATGTACGGCCGTGACCACGCCGGCCACGTCGACGAGCTGACGAGCGTCTACGACGTCGAGGAGCTGCGCGAGCTGGGCGGCGTCGTCGACTACGTGGTCGGCGCGAAGCCCGGCCCCGGCATCTACGTGCTCGGCACCCACGACGACCCGAAGCAGCAGCACTACCTGAACCTGTACAAGCTCGGCGAGGGCCCGCTGTACAGCTTCTACACCCCGTACCACCTGTGCCACTTCGAGGTCCCGAACACCATCGTGCGGGCCGTCGACTTCGCCGACGCCGCGCTGACCCCGCCGGGGGCGCAGCGGGTCGACGTCGTCGCCACCGCCAAGCGGGACCTGAAGGCCGGGCACACCCTGGACGGGCTGGGCGGTTACGACAGCTACGGCGTCGCCGAGGCGTCGCCGGTGACCCGGTCGGAGAGGCTGCTGCCGATGGGGGTCGCCGAGGGCGGGGTGCTCACCCGGGACGTCGCGAAGGACGAGGTGCTCACCTACGACGACGTGACGCTGCCGCCGGGGCGGCTGATCGACGCGCTGCGGGAGGAGCAGGAGAAGCTGTTCTCCTGAGCCCGGCCCGGCCCCGCCTCAGCTCCGGGCGGCGGCGAACCGGCGCAGCGACCCGACCAGGTCGCGCGCCGTCGCCGGAGCGACCAGCGCCAGCACCCCGGCGAACAGGACCAGCACCAGCACGATCTCGCCGAGTACGGCGGCCAGGCCACCGACGAGCCCCAGCTCCGTCGACCGGACGACCTCGTGCTCGAGGTACCAGACGGTCCCGGCGGCGAACGCACCCGCGATCGTCGCCGGGACGAGGCGTCCCAGCAGCGCGACCGGGCTGCTGCGGATCGCCAGCCCGGCCATCACCAGGCCGGTCAGGCCGGTCAGCACGGCGGCACCGGAGATGGCGAGGCCGACGCCGAGCAGCCCGAACGGGATCAGCAGCCAGAGCAGCCCGACCGTCGAGACCAGCCCGACGACCGTCGTCGCGTGCAGCAGATGTGAGCGCCCGCTGCCCTTGACCGCCTCGTCGGCGACCGCGCCCAGGCCCTCCCCGAGCACGAACCCGGCCATCGCGGCCAGCGCGACGCCTGCCGGGCGCCACGGCTCCCCGAGTACCAGCGCGACGATCGGCTCACCGACCGCGACCATGATCGCGGCCAGCGCGACCGCCATCGTCCACACCGCGGCGAGCGCCCGCCCGAAGGCCGCACGGAACCGCTCCGGCTGGCCGGCCAGCCGGGCGAACGCCGGCAGCAGCACGTAGCCACCGATCTCGACGACGGCCGTGCCGGGCAGCATCGCCAGCCGGCGTCCGTAGCGGAACCAGCCGACCGCCGCCTCGTCGAGCCGGCGCCCCACCAGCACGGTCTCGATCACCTCGCGCAACCGCCAGGCCGTCCCGTTCAGCACCAGCGGCATGGAGAACCGGGCCAGCTCCCGCCACAAGCGCACCGACGCCCGGCCGCGGCGCGGCCGCCAGCCGCACAGCGTCCAGGTGAGCACGATCCACACCACGTGCGCCGCGTAGTTCGCGATCACCAGGCTCCACACGCCCATGCCGGCGAGGGCGCACCCGATCGCGGTCCCGGTGTTGGTCAGGGCCATGCCCGGGTTGACGATCAACCGGCGCCGGAAGTCGAACCGCCGTTGCATCAGCGCGTCCGGGACCACGGTCAGCGCGTGCAGCAGGGTCACACCGGACACCGCCGCCGCGACCACACCGGCCGACGGCATGCCGAACACCGTCCCGATCAACGGGGCCGAGGCCAGCGCACCCAGCGAGAGCAGCAGCCCGGTACCGAGCGACGCCCAGAAGACCGTGTTCGCGGTGGCCTCGAGATCGTCCTCGCCGCGGTCGCGCTGGACGAGGGCGACCGCGAGCCCGTCGGCCGAGGTCGACACCAGGAATCCGGTGAGCACCGTGCCGATCGCGTACAGGCCGATCTCGGCGGGGGTGAGCAGCCGGGCGAGCGCCACGATCTGCACCATGGCGACGATCTGCAGCACGACGAACGTCGCCGTGGAGATCAGGGCTCCGTTGCGCAGCGTCCGGCCGAGCGAGCCGACCTCGGAGCGGTCGTCGGTCGTCACGGTGCGTTCGTCGGATCCGGAATCCTGGTGGGCGGGGACGCGATGCCGTGCCGCCGCCGGTAGGTGCCGCGCATCCGCTGCGGCGCCACGGCGAGCCCGCCGCCGATGGCGAGGGTGCGCAGGTCCCGGCGGTAGCGCAGGGCCCGCCGGACCTGCGAGCGAGCCTCCGGGACGTCGCCCTCGAGCAGGGCGATCCGGGCCTCCACGACGGCCCGGCGGTGCCGGCTCCGCCGCAGCTCGCGGTGCAGGGCGGCCGTCACGTCGTCGCGGCCTGCCTCCTCGGCGACGCGGACCAGCAGCTTCTCGCGCTGTGCCTCGACCCGCAGCACCGCCTCGGCGCCCCGGGAGACCGAGACGTCGGCCTGCTCGTACTCGGCGAGCCGGTCGGGGAGGGTGACGATCGCGCCGCCGGCGGCCGCGATCCGGACGAACACCAGGAGGTCACCGACGGTGGCGAACTCGTCGTCGATCC
This sequence comes from Pseudonocardia sp. DxW, assembly GCF_058448985.1. NCBI lineage: Bacteria > Bacillati > Actinomycetota > Actinomycetes > Pseudonocardiales > Pseudonocardiaceae > Pseudonocardia > Pseudonocardia sp. DxW. The sequence goes on from NZ_JBZFLK010000027.1 coordinate 10,727, forward strand.
GGCCGTGCGCCTCCCACGTCTCGCGGCGGACCGCCGCCGTGTAGTAGGGGCAGGGCTCCTCGATCAGCTCGGGCAGCGTGAGCACCCGGCGCTCGTCGGGAACCCGGGCGCCCGCGTTCTCCCGGTAGGAGCGGGGCAGCCGCTCCCCGGTGGTGGCCGAGAAGAACCAGGCGTCGCAGGTCACGGCGTCGACCTCGGGGCGGGCGTCGAGCACCCCGCCGAGCCGCTCGCAGAAGCCGGGAAGCACCCGGTCGTCGCTGTTGAGCAGGGTGAGGACGCGGCCCCGGGCGTGGTCGGAGGCGGTATTCATGCCGCCGGCGAGCCCGCGGTTGGGCTGGCGGACCAGGCGGACCCGCGGATCGCGGTCGGCGTAGCCACGGACGATCCGGGCCATCTCGTCGGACATGCCGTTGTCGACGACGACGAGCTCCCAGTCCGGGTCGGTCTGCGCCCGCACGGAGTCGATCATCCCGGAGACCCGGTCCTCGGTGCGGTAGGCGGTGGACAGGAAACTGAAACGTGGCTCGGTTACCGGCATGACCTCTCCTCCTGCGGCCCGTGCGACAGCTACTCGCAGGACACCGGTCGAATCGTTACAGAGCGGGCACTGCTCCGGACCCGGCGTGGCGGTCGCCGCACGAACGGCCGATCGACGTAACGGAGGGTGCTGAACGACCGAACTCAGCTCACGACGTCGACGATCAACCGACTGGAGCGACGGATGGCGAGCAGGGTTCCCCTACCGGTACGCAGGGTCGCCAAGGCGGGGGTGGTGGTGATCGCCCCGGTGGCCCGGGGTGCGGTCCGGGCCGCGGTCCGCCGCAGGCCCGAGCTGGGCCCCAGGGTCGCCGACTGGGGCTGGCTGTGGCAGCCGGGTTGGAGCCGCTCCCACCACGAGGAGTTCTACGGCGCCGCCGAGGACCCGTACGGGTTCGAGCGGAAGGACTACGAGCGGGAGAAGTACGCCGCGCTGCTCGAGGCGTGCGGCGACGGCCCGTTCGACAACGCGCTGGAGGTCGGGGCCGCGGAGGGGGCCTTCACCGACCAGCTCGCCCCGCGCTGCCGGCGCCTCGTCGCCGCCGACATCTCCGAGGTGGCGGTGCAGCGGGTGCGCCGCCGCTTCGCCGACCGACCCGAGGTCGTGCCGGACCGGCGCACGCTCCCGCTGGACTTCCCGGAGGGGACCTTCGACCTGATCGTCTGCTCCGACGTGATCTACCTGTGGGAGGCGGGCACGGTCGAGATCGGGCTCCGCACGATGATCGACCGGCTGCGCCCCGGCGGCCGGCTGGTGCTGCTGCACTACCTCGGGCGGTTCAACCAGCCGGTGCACGCCGACCAGGTGCACGATCTGGCGCTGCGGCTGGGGGCCGACGCCGGGCTCGGCCATCCGGTGGCCCGGGTCCTCGAGAAGCTCGGACCGCACGAGGCCGGGTTCCGGATCGACGTGCTGACGCGGCCCTGATGCTCGCCTCCGACGCGCGTCCGGAGAGGACGCCCGACCGGCCGCGCGGGCCACGGCACGCCGGGCGCCGCGCGATCGCGCCGATCGCGGCCGCCGCGCTGCCCGGCGACTACCGGGACGCGATGTGACCACGGGACCCCGGGTGGCGTTCGTGCTCACCCAGCGTCGGGGTGGCCCGGTCGAGGTGTGCCTGGCGCTGGCCGCGGAGCTGCACGCGACCGGTGCGGCGCAGATCCGGGTGTTCGGGCCGCTCCCGTACCGGCTCCCGGCCGCACTCGGGGCGCCGGGCGAGGTCTTCGTCGAGGCCGCCGTCGACTCGAAGATCGACGTCGCGGCGGGCCGGCGGCTGCTGGCCCGGCTGCGGGCGTGGGGCCCGGACGTCGTGCACGGCCAGGACCGGCGGGCCGGTCTGGTGGTCGCGGCCCTGCGTGGCCGGCCGGGCGGCGGCGGTCCCTCGCTGGTGCACACCTACCACGGGGTGCCCGAGGATGTCACCGAGGCGTGGTTCCGCCGCGGTCCGGGTGCACCGGCCCCCTCCCGCTACACGCTGGCGACGCTGGCCGCCGATGCGGTCGTCGCCCGACTGATCGACCGCACCGTCGTCCCGGCCGAGCCGATGCGCCGGTTCCTGCGCGGCCGGCTGCGGGTGCCGGACGGCCGGCTCGTGCACATCGACAACGGATTGCCGACCGCACCGCCCGGCCCGCCGCCCGGCGGCCCGGTCCGGCACCTCATGGCCGCCGGGATCCTGCTGCCCCGCAAAGGTTTCAGCGATCTGCTGGAGGTGCTCGCGCGGCCCGGCGTGTTCCCGGCGGACGCGACGCTGACCATCGTCGGCGACGGGCCCGAGCGGGCGGCGCTGGCCGGACGGGCTGCCCGTCCCGATCTCGCCGGCCGGGTGCGGATGCTCGGGTTCCGGACCGACGTCCCGGCACTTCTGCGGACCGCGGACGCCGTCGTCGTGCCCTCCAGGATGGAGCAGCAGCCGCTGGTGGTGATCGAGGCGATGGCCGCGGGCCGGCCCGTGCTCGCCACCGACACCGGGGACACGGCCACGATGCTCGACGCGCCGCGGCTGCCGCGACCGGGCGACCTCGATGCGCTCGCCGAGGCGCTGCGCGAGCTGTTCGCCGATCCGGATCCCGCCCGGACCGGGCGGCGGCTCGCCGAGCGCGCCGCCCGGCGGTACTCCGCGGCGGCCGCCGCCCGGTCCCACCTGGAGCTGTACGACCGCCTGCTCGGACGGACGTCCTCGGCGGCGCGGGCATGACCCTGCTGTCCGCTCCACGGTCGGTGCCGCTGCTCGACGACGAGCGACGCACCGACGGTCCGGCCGCGCGTGCGCTGCAGGTGCTGGTCCTGCTGACCGTGGCGACCGCGTCGTTCGAGGGGTACCTGCTCGACGTCAGCACCGTCCTGACCAAGCTGCCCGCCGCGGCACTCGTGCTGACCTGGGGGTGCGTCCGGCTGGCCGCGCGTCGGATGCCGTCGTTCCTGCCGCTGCACCTGCCGGTCGCCGTGCTCGCCGTCGCCGTGCTCGCGTCGACGGCCGTGCACAACGGCGACACCTACGCGATGGAGTACGCGCAGCGCTGGCTGCCCTTCCTGCTGGCGCTGGTCGCGCTCGCCGACACCCTGCACCGCGAGGTGCCGGTGCGCGTCGTGGTCGCCGCATCCGTGCTCGGTGCGGCGGTGGCCGCCGGCGGGGCGCTCTGGAGCTTCCTGATCGACGGCGAACCGCGCGCGACCGGGCCGATGGAGGATCCCAACGACCTCGCCTACGTGCTGGTGGCGGCGGTCCCGTTGCTGCTCGCGATGATCCCGCCGCGCCGGCGGGCGGACGGCCGGGAGCGGGTGTCCCGGGCGGCGGCGGTGCTGGTCGGCGCGCTGCTCGTGCTGCTCGCCGTCGGTGCGGCCGTGACGGTGTCCCGTGGCGGGCTGATCGCGCTGGGCATCGCCGTCGGGTGGCTGGCCGTGCGGCGGGCGTTCTCGGCGCGGGTGCTGGTGGCCGGTGCCGTGGCGGTGGTGGTCGGCGCGCTCGGGGTGACCGCCGGTTTCTCCGAGGCGGTCTCCACGGCGCTGTTCCAGAAGACGCAGGTGGCGGGATCGAACATCGACGCGCGGGCGCTGCGCTGGGAGGTGGCGCTGTCGATGCTCCCCGAGCAGCCGCTGCTCGGGGTGGGGCCCGGGGGCTTCCGCAGCAACTACCTCGACGTGTCGCACAACGCGGAGCTGGCCGAACAGACACCGGTCGCCCACAACATGTACGTCGAGGTGGCCGCGGAGCTCGGACTGATCGGCGCCGTCGGTTTCCTCGGCATGATCGGGGCGGCGCTGTGGGCCTCGGAGCGCGCGGTCCGCGCCGCCCGCACCGGCCCCGACCGGCGGCTCGCGCTTGGCGTGCAGGGTTCGCTGCTGGCCGTCTGCGTGGCGTCGACGTTCCTGTCCGAGCAGTACTACATGCCGTTGTACGCGATGGTCGCCGCGGCCTGCGCGCTGGCCGCGCGGGCGGAGCACGGGGGGTCGGGATGAGCGGATTGCGGGTGCTGCACGTCATCAACGAGATGGGCACCGGCGGTGCCGAGCGGCTCGTCGCCGACATCGTGCGTGGCGGTGACCAGCGCGGCTGGGTCTCCGCGGTGCTCAGCTCGGGCGGGATCCGGGCCGACGAGCTGGCCGCCGACGGGTACCGGACGCTGACCATGCATCTCGCCCGCCGTTCGCCGCTGCCGCTGCTCCGGTCGGTGCGGGACGCCCGGCGGGCGCTGCGCCGGGCCCATCCCGACGTCGTCGTCGCGCACAACGTCCTGGTCAGCCTCGTGGTGTGGCTGGCGGGCCATCGGCTGCGGCACCGCCCGGTGCTGGTGACGGTGTTCCACGGCGTGGGTGCCGCCGACTACCGGCCCGCCGCCCGCCTGCTGCGCCGCACGTCGGACCTCGTCGTGGCGGTGTCCGAGGCGATCGGCGCCCGGCTGCGCGCGGCCGGTCTGCCCGCGACCCGGCTGACCGTGGTGCGCAACGCGGTCGCGCTGCCGGACGCCCCGCCCGACCGCGACGCTGCCAAGCGTGAGCTCGGCCTGATCCCCGGGGTCCCGGTCGTGCTGTGTGCGGCCCGGATGGTCGAGCAGAAGCGGCACGACCTCCTGCTCGAGGCGTGGAGCGAGATGCCCGACGACGCGGTGCTGCTGCTCGCCGGCGACGGCCCGCTGCGACCCCGCCTGGAGGACATCGCCGGGGGCAACCCGCAGATCTGCTTCCTCGGTCAGCGCGACGACATGCCGTTGCTGCTCGCCGCCGCCGACCTCACCGTCCTGACCAGCGACTGGGAGGGCCTGCCGATGGTCGTCCTGGAGTCGCTCGCGCTGGGCCGCCCGGTGGTCGCGACCGACGTCGACGGTCTGCGGGAGGTGATCGGCGAGGGTTCCGGCGGGGTGCTCGTGCCTCCCGGATCCCCGGGAGCCGTCGCCGCCGCATTGCGCGGCTTGCTGGCCGATCCGGTCCGCTGTGCCGCGCTGGCGGTGACCGGGCGGGCCCGCATCGAGCGCGAGTACGACCGCGAGACGATGCTGGACCGCTACGACGCGCTGCTGCGGGACGTGCGCCTGCGCGGCGCCGCGCGGCGCCCCGGCCTCGTCTGGGTCGCCTCCCGCGCCGTGGTCGCCGGTCTCGCCGTGTTCGCCGCCGTGCTGGCGGCCGTGCTGACCGCACCGGCGAGCTACCAGGCGTCGGTCTCGGTCGTCGCCCGGCCGCTCGCCGCCGGCCCGCAGCCGCCCGCCCCCGACCTGCAGAACCCCGTGCACACCGGGTACGGCGAGGTCGTGGCACTGGCCCTGCCGTCGCTGTCGGAGGTGGCGACCGGGCCGTCGCTGCTCGCCGACGTCGCCGCGACGGTCCCCGGTGCGCCGCCGCCGGACGAGCTGCGCGGCGCCGTGTCGGTGGATCTCGTCCCGGGCTCCGGGGTGGCCCGGATCGGTGTCCGGTCGCCCGACCCGGACCTGGCGGCCGAGCTGGCCGAGGCCGTCGCCGCCCGGGCGGCCGAGGCCGACCTGCTCGGCCGCGCCGGCTCCCTGCGGCTGCTGGACACCCGGGCGAACGTGGTGCCGGTCTCGCCCGATCCGCTCCTCGGGGGCGCGCTCGCCGCCCTCGCCGGCCTGGTGACGACGACGACCGTGTGGGCGTGGCTGCTGCCCCGGCGCCGGGCGGCCACGCACGCCCGGCTGCTGGCCGCGCTCGCTGAGGCCGGTCGTGACGGTGTCCCGGTCTTCGACGGCGCCGATCCGGTGCTCGTCGAGCGGATCCGGACGATCGCCGGGACGGACCCGCTCCGGGTGGTCGCGGCCGGTCCGGGCCTCGCGACCTCGGTGCACGTCCTGTCCGGCCGGCTGGACCGGCCGGGCCCGCCGGAGTGGACCGCGGTCCTCGCGGTGGCCGACCGGCGGCGGACCCGGACCGATGAGCTGATCGGGGCGATCGGCGCGCTGCCGCCGACCGCCCCGCTGTTGGGGGTGGTGCTGCTGTGAGCACCGGTACTGCGAGAGCGACGAGGTGAACCGATGACGACTCCGGCACCACGCTGGCCGCGGATCGCGCTGAGGGCAGTGGCCTGCGGGATGATCGCGGCACTGCTCGTCGGGGGCGTGCTCGCGGTGCTTCCCGGCAGCTACCAGGCCCGGATCGGCCTGCTGGCGCTTCCGGTGGGGCTCGACCCGCAGACCTCGCTGCAGGCCGCGGGGGTGTCCACCAGCTACGGCGAGGTGGTCTCGCTGGCGATGCCGTCCATCGCGGACGTGGTGACCTCGCCGAGCGTGCTGGACGCGGTCCGGGCCGAGGTGCCGGGTGCGCCCGACCCGGGTTCGCTCGCCGGCGCGGTGTCGGTCGAGGTGGTCCCGTCCTCGGGGGTGGCCCGGCTGTCCGTGACCACCGACGACCGGGAGACCGCGGCCCTCCTCGCCGAGTCGCTCGCCCGGCAGGTGATCGACGCGGACCTGCTGGCGCCCGCCGGGCGGCTGCGTGAGCTCGACGAGCAGGCGTCGGTCACCGCCACCGGGCCGGACCTGCTGACCGCGGCCGCCGCCGGGCTGGGCGCAGGCGTGCTCGTGGCGCTGCTGGTGGCGGCGTGGCTGCGACCGTTCCGGCCCCGGCTCGCGGTCTCCCCCGCCGTCTCGGAGATGTTGCTGGCGGCCGGTCGCGCTCCGGTCCCGGTGCTGGACGGGGCCGATCCGGCGCTCGGCGAGCGGGCCAGGATCATCGTCCGGGCCTCGGCCCGGCCGGTGCGGGCGGTTCCCGCCTCCGAGGGGGCGGCGGACGCGGCACGCGCCCTCGGCGCCGAGACCTCCCGCGAGCTCGTACCGGCCACCGGTCCGGCGCGCGAGCCGGGGGTGCTGCTGGTGGTGGAGCGGTCGATGATGCGCGCGAAGGCCGGCGGGGACGGTGCCACCGTCGTGCGGGCGCTGCCCGATTCCGAGCCGGTGCTCGCCGTCGTGCTGGTGTGACCGGGGCCCGGGTCAGTCCCGGACCAGGACCAGACCGTCGGCGGAGGGGATCGTGACGGAGCGCCCCGCGGCCCCTCCGCCGGTGAGCTGCAGCCCCGCCGGGAGAGCGACGTCGGCGTCGGCGCCGGTCGGATTGAGCCCCACCCACCCGCCGTGGAACCCGCGGGTCCACACCCCGTTCGCGGGATCGAGGACGGCCGGCCCGGCCGGGGCACCGAGATCGAGCGACTGGTAGCCCGACCAGGCCGGCTGGGAGTAGTCCACGGTGCGGGAGAGCGTCCAGTGGGTGCCAGGCCCGGCCAGCAGTGCCGCTCCGGCGAAACCGGTGCGCTCCACCGAGTTCTCCCGGGCCGAGTCGTGTCCGGTCCCGCTGACGAGCAGGGTGAGCCGGTCCCCGGCGGCCGCCACCGCGAGCATCTCGTCCCACTGGGCGCCGTGCCAGGTGAGCAGCTCGCCGTCCACGTACTGCGCGAAGTTCTCCTCCAGCGCGCCCCCGAACCGGGAGTGCGACGTCCAGCGGCCCGGGTACAACCGCGCCTCGGAGATGTTCGGGACGAACCTGCGGCCGTGTTCGGCGAGCGCCGCCCCGGCCTCCGTGATCATGGCGTCGAGACCGTCGCGCAGCAGCTCGTCGGTCTCCTCCCGGCTCGCCGTGCCGGCGACGACGGCGTCGGAGTAGAAGCCGAGCGAGGCCATGTCGTTGTCGGCGAACACCCCGTCCCAGCCGTCCCGCAGCACCTCGGCCACGACCGACTCCGTCCAGCTCCGCCGGTAGGCCGGATCCCAGACGGTCATCTGCCAGTGTTCGGGGTAGGGCCCCCACTCGATCCGGTTCCCGGCGGTGTCGAGCGCGAACCAGCCGGGATCGGCGTCGTCGAAGGTGACACCGGTGGGCACCCGGCCGTCGGGCGCCGGGGCGTAGCTGCGGGTCGAGGCGAGATCCTTGTAGACCAGCAGTGTGATGCCCGGCGCAGCGGTGCGCAGTTCCCGGGCGGCCTCCAGCTCCCACGAGTTCAGGATCACGACCGGATAGCGCTGCGCGGCGTCGGTGTACGCGACGCCGGAGAAGCCCTGGCCGGTGGCCAGCCACAGGCCGCCGACCGCCGGTTCACGTGCCGGGACGGTGGCGTCCGGGACGTCGAACGCCACCGGGGACGGTCCGGTCGTGCAGCCGGCTGCCGCGAGTCCGGCGGCCGACAGCGCCAGCGCCCCGAAGCGTCGACGGGACAGCCCGGATCGTGCACCGCTCAATGCTCACCCCTGCGCAACAGCTCGCGGGCCGTCCGGAGCAGGATCTGGACGTCCAGCCAGAGCGACCAGCTCGCGATGTAGTAGTTGTCGTGCTTGGCCCGGTCGGCGATGGAGGTGTCCCCGCGCAGGCCCGAGATCTGGGCGAGGCCGGTCAGGCCGACCGGGACCCGGTGCCGCTTCGCGTACAGGTCGTGATCGGCGGAGAACCGCTCGACGAAGGACGGCCGCTCCGGCCGGGGGCCGACCAGGCTCATGTCGCCGCGCAGGATGTTCCAGAGCTGGGGCAGCTCGTCGAGCGAGGTCCGGCGCAGGAACCGGCCCACCGGACCCACCCGCGGATCCCCGACCAGCGACCACCTGGTCTGCTGCTCGGCCTCCGTGGCGGGACGCATGCTGCGGAACTTGTAGAGCACGAACGGTGCGCCGTCCAGGCCGATCCGCTCCTGCCGGAAGATCAGCGGGCGGCCGCTCTCCAGCAGCACCGCCAGCGCGACCACCGCCATCACCGGCGACGCGATCGTCAGGCCGACGCCCGCGGCGACGATGTCCATCAGACGCTTGAACCGCCAGCTGAACCTGTTCATGGGGTGGGCGGGCAGCCGGAGCAGGGGCAGACTGCGCAGCCGCTCGATCCCCGCGTAGTCGTGGATGAGCTCGGCCAGCCAGGGGAAGAGGAGGACCTCCAGCCCGTGCCGGCGGGCCTCGATCGCGGCGTCCAGCACGACCGAGTCCGGCACCTCCGGACAGGCGAACACCACGACGCGTGCGCCCTGTCTCCGGGCGCCCTCCCGGATCCGGTCGGACAGCGTGTGGAGCTCCCGGGAGGCCTGCAGGTCGAGGTCCTCGGACAGCACGTGCCCGAGCGGGCGCAGACCGTAGACGGGGTGCGCCCGCATGGTCTCCTCGAGCTCGACCGCGCGGCGCCCGGTGCCGACCAGCAGCGTGGGCTCGATCAGTCCGAGCCGGCTGCGAGCGGTGCGGGCGAGCAGCAGCACTCCCGCACGCAACAGCAACGCCAGCGCGGTGGCGAGCAGCACGCTGAGCACGGGACCGGCCACGTCCAGATTGGTCCCCATGGTGTATTGGGCGAGCATGCCGCCGGACAGGACCAGGCCGAGCGTGATCAGGCAGGCCGCGAGCTCACGGGGTAGGTCGTCGAACCAGGACAGCCGCAGTCGCGTCCGGTAGAGCCGCGAGCCGCACCGCACGAGGAGGAGCGCGGCGACGGTGAGCGCGACGCCGCGGCGGCCCGACGGCGAGACGACGAGGAGCGCTACCGCCACGGCGATCAGGTCGGCGGCCACCAGGGAACAGGTCAGCAGGCTGACCCGGTAGCTGAGCCGGAGTAGTGCCCGCGGGACCCGGGGAGCGGCCGCCGCAATCCGGCCACGACTCTCCGTAATCGTTTCTGGAATTGTCGCGGTTTTCGGTTCGACAGCCGCCCGGGCGCGCGGAAAATGCGGCACCGCGGCCTCGGTGTCGAGGTCCGGTCGGATCTGGCCGGTCAGGCCGGTGGAATCCGCATGCATTCCTTACCCCCGGACAGGATCGCGTTCGGAACGGAGCCGATCGCGCAGGGAATCGTGGGAATCGTCCTGAGATCCGCGAAATCGACCACGGAACGTGTCGGAACACGCGGAGCCTAGCACGACGCTGGGTCACCACCAGTCCGAAGTTGACCTGCATTGGTGTCGCACAACTCTCCTGACCAGTACCGAAAGCACCATTGTCCGACCACTCACCGTATGTACGTCGCCCGGGCGGGTGCTTACGTTACGTGCGGTGATCCGGCTAGCCGGCCCTGCGCCGTCCGGCGGTCGGCTGCTCCCGCGTGCGGCGCGTTCTGGTCCGGTCATCCGTTGGCAGACGCTGCGCTGCACGGCGCAATGGTGATTGGGCGGTGCCCGGTCGTCCAGTGAAGTCGGATCGTGACGCGCGCGACACGCCTTCGGGTCGGTGGGCGAATTTTCCTACAGTTCACATACGTCTCGAATTCGAACGATGACGGAACGTGCACAGAACGGCGGGCGGCTCCGGGTACCGGCCTCCGGTCGGGCTCACCCGGAGCCCGACGAGGTGACGACCACCGTGGTGACGGCGGCCGTCACCGCGGCCGCCACCACGGCGTCGTACTGCGCCTTCACCACGGGGTTGTCCTTCAGTCCCTTCGCGATCGTCGCCGCCCGCTTCGTCCCGATCCTCCGCTGCGCCGGGTCCGCCCCGGCGAGTGCCGCCTTGACCTGCGACGTCGCGTTCAGCAGCGTGATCAGCAGCGCGTCGTGCGCCCCCGGCTCGATCCCGGTGACCAGGATCCCGCGCAGCCGCTCCCGCAGCGCGCGCTCCGGCGCCGGATCGAGCGCGGGCAACCGGGTGGTGCGGAACAGCCCGAGGACCTTCCCCTCCTCGCGGCTGAGCACGCCGTCGTCGACCAGCCGCTCGGCGACCAGCTCGGCCGGCTTCGTGTGCTTCCACGGCAGCGTGCTCGTCCAGTGCGAGACGGTGCGCGGCTTGCTGTCGGCCGCGACGACGTCGTAGACCTTCCGCAGCGCCGGATGCTCGGGCGCCCGGTCGCCCGGGTGCAGCTTCTTGCGGTCGTCGACGGTCACCGCGCCGCTCCCGATCAGGTCGCAGACCAGTGCGCCGTGCAGGCAGGACGGGTCGAACCAGCCGTCGGCCTTCCCGGTCTCGTCGTGCAGTCCGATGAGCAGCAGTTCCTCGCTGAGCAGCAGTTCCCCCATGCCCGACGACGGTAACCGGGCCGGGCCCGGCGCACCTCCGTCGCGAGGACGAGATCTACGGCGCCGCGGTGACCTCCGGCGGACCCATGGCGTCCGGCCCGCGCCGGTCGGTGCGCAGCTCCACGGTCACCTCGCGGGACCCGCCGCGCGGTGACCGGGTGTGCAGCGCGGCCCGTACCCGGTACACGTGCTCGGCGGTGCGCCCGATCCGCAGCAGCCCGAGCGCCTCCGGGTTGCCGCGACCGAGCCCGGTCAGCGAGACCGCGACGTCGCCGGCGTCCGGATCGGGGCGGACCACCGCCCGGCTGCGCAGGTCACCGATCCGGGCCAGCGGCGCACCGGGGGCGTAGGGGTCGCGGACCGCCGATCCGCCGGACAGCGCCCGCAGCAGCTTCGCGGGGACCGCGAACAGCGTCTCGACGAGGGTGGACCCGGCGACCAGCGACATCGGCGACGACACCAGCTCCAGCAGCGGCAGCGACGGCGCGTGCCCGACGTAGCTGGCGTGGATGTCGCCGCCGACGGTCACCGTGGGGCGTCCGGCCCGGGCGGTGACCAGGCCGTCCCAGAACCGGGCGTACTGGTCGGGGTAGTCGGCGATCTGCAGGTCGATCGCCCGCTCCACCCGGGCGCCGAACGGGCGGTCCCGCAGTCGGGTCCGGTACGGCGGCACCAGCAGCGGCTGCGGGGTGACCAGCACCAGCACGGGCGCCTCGGCGGCGATGGCGAGCGCCTGCCCCAGCGCCTCGGCATCGACGAACGCCGACAGTGCCGGGTCGTCGGTCCGCCGGGTGCGCCGGGTCCGGGTGTCCAGCAGCACGATCTGCACGTCGTCGAGGTCGATCCGCTGCACCACCTGGTTGAGCGGCCGGTGCACCCGGCCGGGCGGGTCGTGCCGGGGCGGGCGGTGCGGATCGGCGGCAGGATCGTCGTCGAGCTCGCCGCGGGTGATCCGGCCGGTGTCGCGGTCGCGCACGCTCGGCGTCTGGAACGAGCCGTACAGATCGAACGCGGCCCGCCCCCAGGCGTCCCACTCGTCGGGGTGCGGCGGGTGGTAGTTCTGCACCAGCGGATCGTCCGGCGCCGGGCCGGGATCGGCCGGGACGGGCACCGGATCGCCGGGCCGCCGCCGGGCCAGTGCCAGCTGCCTGCGGACGGTGCCGATAGCCGCGCGGGCGATGTTGGCGTAGGAGTGCCGGGCGGTGACCGAGGACTGCGGCCAGTTGTTCCAGAACTCGTGGTCGTCGGGCAGGAACCAGTGCGGGCCGTGGGTGAGCAGCGCGCGCATCCCGAGACGGCGGTGCTCGCCGTAGCGCTGCATCCCCCAGGACGTCCAGTACTCCAGCAGCCCGTAGGTGCGCGGGGTGCTGCGGGCCATCGTGCCGTAGAACTTCGCGGGCGCGTCGGCGTAGACCTGGTCGCCGGTCAGCAGCGTCAGGTCCGGCTCCGCGATCCCGTCGCGCAGCCTGCGGAACGCGGCGTCGAGCGCGTTCGTGGTGTCGGTGTCGGCGTCGTAGCAGGATCCGACCAGCGCGGTCAGCTCGCCGCCGATCCCGATCCGGTGCGGCAGCGTCCGCACCCGGCAGGACGCCCGCCGGTGCTCCTCGCGCAGCCCGGCCACCGGGGCGAGCTCGACCGACGCCTCGCCCCAGCTGTCCGGCTCCAGCCGGTCGACGACGACGTGGCCGTGGAAGAACCGGGTGCCCGACCGCCAGCCGGTGACCGGGCGCTCGGAGTCGAACCCGAACCGCAGCAGCTCGGTGGTCACCGGCCCGCCGGTGCCGAGATCGACCCGCACGGTCGCGGTCAGCGTCTCGGCGGCGCAGCCGTGCACCAGCGCGCCGATCCACAGCCGCACCTGCCGGGTCCCGGCGTCCTTCCCGACGACGAGCAGGCCCGGCTCGATGTCGCCCTCCGGGCCGCCGCGGTGCCCGAGCAGCCACTGGCCCAGCCGGAACAGGGCGTGCTGGAAGCGCCGCACGGGCGCCGTCGCCTCGGTCACGCCACCAGCCTGTCAGCCCCGGAACTGCTCTGCGACACCCATCACGTACTCACCGTAACCGGAGCCGGCCTGGCGGGCGCCGAGCGCGTGGCAGGCGTCGGCGTCGATGAAGCCCATCCGCAGGGCGACCTCCTCGACGCAGGCGATCCGCACGCCCTGCCGGTTCTCCAGCACCCGGACGTACTGGCCGGCGTCGGTCAGCGACTCGTGGGTGCCGGTGTCGAGCCAGGCGAAGCCGCGGCCGAGGTCCTGCAGCTCGGCCCGGCCCTGCTCCAGGTAGACCCGGTTGACGTCGGTGATCTCCAGCTCGCCGCGGGCGGACGGGGTGATCGAGGCGGCGATGTCGACGACCTGGGAGTCGTAGAGGTAGAGCCCGGTGATCGCGCGGTCGGAGCGCGGCTTCTCCGGCTTCTCCTCGATGGACACCAGCCGGCCGTCGGCGTCCGCCTCGCCGACGCCGTAGCGCTCCGGGTCGCGCACCGGATAACCGAACAGCACGCAGCCGGTCCGCCCGCTCGCGACGTCGGCGGCCCGCCGGCGGAGCATGCTCCCGAACGACGCGCCGTGGAAGATGTTGTCGCCCAGCACCAGCGCCGACGGTCCGCCGCGGACGTGCTCGGCCCCGATCACGAACGCCTCGGCCAGGCCGTTCGGGCTGGGCTGCTCGGCGTAGCCGATCTCCAGGCCGAGCTCGGCGCCGTCGCCGAGCAGCCGCTGGAAGCCGGGCAGGTCGTGCGGGGTGGAGATCAGCAGGATCTCCCGGATCCCGGCCAGCATCAGCGTGGTCAGCGGGTGGTAGATCATCGGTTTGTCGTAGACCGGCAGCAGCTGCTTCGAGACCGCCCGGGTGAGCGGGAAGAGCCTGCTGCCGGTGCCCCCGGCCAGGATGATCCCCTTCACGACCGGGCTCCCAGGTGGGTGTCGAGGGCGTCGCGCCACGACGGCATCGTGACGCCGGCCCGGGTGAGCAGGCTCAGGTCGAGCACCGAGTTCGCCGGCCGGCGGGCCTGCTGCCGTCCCGCGGCGTACTCGGCGGTGGACACCGGGCGGACGTCGGCCGGGTCGCGGCCGTGCCGGGCGAACACCTCGGCGGCCAGTCCGTGCCAGCTGACCGGCTCGCCGTCGTTGGTCACGTGCACCGTTCCGCGCTCCCGCCCGGTGAGCAGCACCAGCGCCGCAGCCAGGTCGGCGGCGAAGGTCGGCCTGCCGATCTGGTCGTCGACGACGGTGGGGGAGACGCCGTCGCGGGCCAGCCGGGCCATCGTCGCGACGAAGTTGCCGCCGTCACCGACCACCCAGCTGGTGCGGACGACGAGGTGCTCCGGGGCGCCCGCACGCACCGCGAGCTCCCCGGCGGCCTTGGACGCCCCGTAGACGCCGAGCGGGGAGAGCGGCGTGTCCTCGGGCATCGGGCCGGGAGCGGAGCCGTCGAACACGTACTCGGTCGAGACGTGCACGAGCAGGAAGCCGTACCGGGCGGCGGCCCCCGCCAGGTGCGCGGGACCGAGCGCGTTGACCCGCCACGCCGCGGCGGGCTCGTGCTCGGCCCGGTCGACCGCGGTGTACGCGGCCGCGTTGAACACTACGTCGGCGCCGGTGAAGTCGTGGCCGGCGACGGCGCCCGGATCGCCGATGTCGAGGGCGCCGTGGCCGAGGGCAACCGCATCCGGCAACGCCGCGGTCAGGGCCCGTCCGAGCTGCCCGTCCGCACCCAGCACGCACGCGCGCACGCCGGTCACCTCCCTCGCCCTGGTGTGGTCGCTCGGAGCGACTCTGACACGCTGGCCTGCGGACACCGGCGACGGGGAGGGCGAATGCAGGTCGTGGTCACCGGCGGAGCGGGCTTCATCGGCTCGCACCTCGTGCGCACCGTCCTCGCCGACCGGCACCCGTCGTTGGCCGGTGCCGAGGTGGCGGTGCTCGACGCGTTCACCTACGCCGGCCGGATCGAGAACCTGGCCCCGGTGCGCGACTCCCCGCGGCTGCGGATCGAGCACGCCGACATCCGCGATCCCGTCCGGGTCCGCGAGGTGCTCACAGGCGCCGACCTGGTGCTGCACCTGGCCGCCGAGACGCACGTGGACCGCTCGATCACCGGCGCCGCGGACTTCGTGACCACCAACGTGGTCGGCACCCAGGTGCTGCTGCAGGCGGCGCTCGATCTGGGAGTCGGCCGGTTCGTGCACGTCTCCACCGACGAGGTGTACGGCTCGATCGAGGACGGCTCGTGGCCGGAGACCGATCCGCTGGAGCCGAACTCGCCGTACGCGGCGGCGAAGGCGGGCAGCGACCTGCTGGCCCGCTCGTACCACCGCACGCACGGCCTGGACGTCGTGGTGACCCGCTGCTCGAACAACTACGGCCCGTACCAGTTCCCGGAGAAGGTGGTCCCGCTGTTCGTCAGCAACCTGCTCGACGGCCGGCCGGTCCCGCTCTACGGCGACGGCGGCAACGTCCGCGACTGGCTGCACGTCGACGACCACTGCCACGGCATCGCGCTGGCGGCGGCGAAGGGCCGGGCCGGCGAGGTCTACAACATCGGCGGCGGCACCGAGCTGAGCAACCGCGAGCTCACCCACCGGCTGCTCGCCGAAGTCGGCGCGGGGGAGGACATGATCGAGCGGGTGGCCGACCGCAAGGGGCACGACCGCCGGTACTCGGTGGACTGGACGAAGATCCGCGATGAGCTGGGGTACGCGCCCCGGGTGCCGTTCGACGAGGGACTGGCCGCGACCGTGGCCTGGTACCGGGACAACCGTGACTGGTGGGAGGCACTGCGCACGTGAAGGCCACCGAACTCTCCATCGACGGGCTGTGGCTGTTCGAGCCGACCGTCTTCCCGGACGACCGCGGGTCGTTCACCGCGCCGTTCCAGGGGCCGGCGTTCCGCGAGGCGCTCGGCTTCGACCTGACCGTGGCCCAGGCGAACCAGTCGGTGAGCCGGCGCGGGGTGATCCGCGGCGTGCACGTCGCCGACGTCCCGCCGGGCCAGGCGAAGTACGTGCACGTCGCCGAGGGCGCCGTCCGCGACGTCGTGGTCGACCTGCGGGTGGGCTCGCCGACGTTCGGCCGGTTCGAGGTCGTCGATCTCGACGCCGGGTCGTTGCGCGCGCTGTACCTGGCGGAGGGGCTGGGGCACGCGTTCCAGGCGCTGAGCGACCGGGCGACGGTCGGGTACCTGTGCTCGACGCCGTACGCCCCGGCGGCCGAGCACGGCATCGACCCGCTGGACCCGGAGCTGGGGCTGCCCTGGGCGGACGGCGTCCCGCCGGTGCTGTCGGCGAAGGACCGGGCCGCCCCCACCCTGCGGCACGCGCTGGACACCGGGATGTTGCCCTCTCGCGAACTCTGTGACGTCCGGTATCAGCAGCTCCGGGCGGATGATTAGTCTCCGGCCATGGCGCAGAGCAACGAGCTTGCCGAATCACCGCGGGCCCCGGAGGCGCTCAGGATCTCGGTGATCGGGTGCGGCTACCTGGGCGCGGTGCACGCCGCGTCGATGGCGGAGCTGGGGCACGAGGTCGTCGGGGTCGAGGTCGACGTCGAGAAGGCCGAGGCGCTGGCCGCCGGCCGGGTCCCGTTCTTCGAGCCCGGCTTCGAGGAGCTGCTGCGGCGCTCGCTGGCGTCCGGCCGGCTGAGCTTCTCCCCGGACATGAAGGCGGCGACCGGGGCGGCGGTGCACTTCGTGTGCGTCGGCACCCCGCAGCGCCGCGGCGAGTACGCGGCCGACCTGACCTACGTGGAGGCGGCGACGTCGTCGCTGCTCGACGTGCTGGGCCCCGGCGAGCTGGTGGTCGGCAAGTCCACCGTCCCGGTCGGGACCGCGGCCCGGCTGGCCGCGCTGGTCGCCGAGCGGGTGCCGGAGGCGGCGCTGGCCTGGAACCCGGAGTTCCTGCGCGAGGGCTTCGCGGTGCAGGACACCCTGCACCCCGACCGCCTCGTGTACGGCGTGCCGGACGGCGGACCGGTCGACGCCGAGGCCCTGCTGGACCGGGTGTACGCGCGGATCGTCGCCGACGACACCCCGAAGGTCGTCACCGACTACGCGACCGCCGAGATGGTGAAGACCGCCGCCAACTCCTTCCTGGCGACCAAGATCTCCTTCATCAACGCGATGGCCGAGCTGTGCGAGGCCACCGGCGCCGACGTCAAGCAGCTCGCCGACGCGATCGGGCACGACGACCGGATCGGCCGCAAGTTCCTCAACGCCGGGCTCGGCTTCGGCGGCGGCTGCCTGCCCAAGGACATCCGGGCGTTCATGGCCCGGGCCGGTGAGCTGGGCGCCGACCAGGCGCTCACCTTCCTGCGCGAGGTCGACAACATCAACATGCGGCGCCGGATCCGGATGGTGGAGCTGGCCCGTCAGGTGTGCGACGACTCGCTGCTCGGCAAGCGGATCGCCGTGCTGGGGGCCGCGTTCAAGCCCGACTCGGACGACATCCGGGACTCCCCGGCGCTCAACGTCGCGGCCCAGCTGCAGCTGCAGGGCGCGAGCGTGCGGGTCACCGATCCGCAGGCGCTGCCCAACGTACGCCGGCAGTGGTCGCAGCTCGACTGCGTCGACACCCCCGAGGAGGCCGCCGAGGGTGCCGACGCGGTGCTGCTGCTCACCGAGTGGCGGCAGTACAAGGAGCTGGACCCGGCCGCGTTCGGTGCGGTGGTGCGGACCCGCCGGGTGCTCGACGGCCGCAACGCGCTCGACCGGGAGGCGTGGGAGGCCGCCGGCTGGACCTACCGCGCGCTGGGCAGGCGCAACGCCTGACGCTGCGCGAGCGCCCACTCGGTGAATCCGGTGGTGGGCAGGCCCAGCTCCCGGGCCGATCGCGGGTCGGCCGGGGACGGGTGCCGCGCGGCGAACTGCTGGGCCCGGACGAGGACGTCCGGCAGCCCGGCGGCGCGGGCGACGTCCGGATCGTCGGAGACGGTGATCGCCAGGTCCCAGGCGCCGGACAGCGCGGCCGCGGCCGCCCGGAAGCTGATCCGCTCACCGGCCAGCTCCAGGACGACGCCGTCGAACCGGTCCGGCTCGGCGAACGCGGCGGCCGCCGCGGCGCCGATGTCGGCCAGCGCGACGAACGGCTGCGCGACGGAGGCGTCAGCGGCCAGGATCATCCGCTCCGGGTCGCCCCCGGCGTGGTACATCGAGGGCTGCAGGAAGTTCTCCATGAACCCGGCCGGGCGCAGCACGGTGACCCGGCCCGCGCCGCTGCCGGTGAGCAGTCGCTCCGCCGCGAGCTTGGTCCGCCAGTAGTGCGGCATGTGCTCGCCCCAGGTCAGCGGGTCCACCGCGCCGGCGCGCCCGTGCAGGCCGGCTCCGCTGACCGAGGTGTGCACGACCTGCTCCACCCCGGCCGCGCGGACCGCGTCGGCGATCGCGCCGGCGTGCCGCAGCTCGCGGTCGCCGAGCAGGTCGGTCAGGTCCGGCATCTGCACCGAGAACACCGCCCGCGCGCCGAGGGCCGCCGCGGCCACCGACGCCGGATCGTCGAGATCGCCGGTCACCAGGTCGATCCCGGCGTCGGCGAGCGCCAGGGCCTGCTCGGTGCCGGGATCGCGGACCAGTGCGCGCACCGGCCGCCCGGCCGCCCGCACCGCCCGGGCCACCGCACCGCCCTGCTTGCCGGTCGCTCCGGTCACGAGTACCGCGTCGTTCATCGTCATCCCCTCATCCAGAGAAACGGAGATGTTCTCCGTTTCGCTCCCGCTACGATATGGAGAACCACCCCGTTTGTCGAACGCCGGAGCTGCCGATGACCCCGACCACCGGTCGCGCCGACCGCAGGCGGAACCGGGAACGGCTGATCGAGGCCGCCGCCGAGGTGTTCCGGCGGGACGGGCCGGCCGCCCCGCTGGAGGAGATCGCCCGCCGCGCCGGGGTCGGCTCGGCGACCCTGCACCGGCACTTCGGCTCCCGCCGGGACCTGCTCGAAGCGGTGTGCGCCGACGGGATCGACCAGCTCTGCGTGCGCGCCGAGGAGCTCGCCGCGGGCCCCGCGGGTCCGGCGGGTCCGGCGGAAGGGGCCGGGACGGTCCTGTGGGGCTGGCTCGACGAGCTGGTCCGTTTCGCCTCGGCGACCCGCGGCGTGGTCGGTGTCCTGCTCGCCGAGCCGCCCGGGCCGGAGCTGCCGGTCTGTCACAGCAACCGGCTGCGCGACGTCCTCGGGCCGCTGCGGGCCCGGGCCGGCGGATCCGGGGCGGTACACCCGGAGGCGACCGTGGACGACCTGCTCGCCCTCGTCACCGGGATCTCCCGGGTCACCGAGGACGATCCGGAGGCGGCGAGCAGGCTGCTGCGGCTCGCCCGGGCCGGGGTCGGATCGGATCGAATCAGCCACGAAAGGGTGACTCGCATGGGCGGAGCGTGATCGGCTGATTGCGCAGCGGCACGAGAGGTGGGCTCGACGGCCGCATCCGAGCGGGAGGCCCGACGCGTGAGTACCGATCTCCGTGCTGTCATCGACGATGCCCCGATGCGCGCCTTCCAGTGGCGGGCGATCGCGATCTGCGTGCTGCTGAACGTGCTCGACGGCTTCGACGTGCTGGTCATGGCGTTCACCGGCCGGACCGTCGCGCAGGAGTGGGGGCTCGGCGGCGCCGAGCTGGGCCTGCTGCTCTCCGCCGGGCTGGTCGGGATGGCGGCCGGCTCGCTCGCGCTCGCCCCGGTCGCCGACCGGATCGGCCGCCGCCCGGTGATCCTGATCGGGCTGCTCGTGGCCGGCAGCGGGATGCTGCTGTCCTCGCTCGCGCCGTCCGCGGTCGCGCTGGGTGCGCTGCGGGTGCTCACCGGGTTCGGCGTCGGCGGGGTGCTGGCCTGCAGCACCACCATCGCCACCGAGTACGCCGCGCGCCGCTGGCGGCCGCTCGCGGTCGGCCTGGTCGGGATCGGATACGCCGGCGGCGCGACGCTCGGCGGCCTGCTCGCCGTCACCATGATCGAGGCGTTCGGCTGGCGGGCCGTCTTCCTGACCGGCGGGCTCGCCACCCTCGCCGCCGTGCCGGTGGTGCTGCTCGCGCTGCCCGAGTCGCTGCAGTTCCTGCTCACCCGCCGCCCGGCGGGCGCGCTGGACCGGGTCAACCGGCTGCTGGCCGGGCTGCGGGCGCCCACGCTGTCCGAGTTGCCGCCGCCGGTCGCCGGTGCGGCCGCCGCCGGTGATGGCTTCCGCGCCCTGCTGGCGCCCGGTGTGTGGCCCACCACGCTGCGCCTGTGGGCGCTGTTCTTCCTGGTCATGGCCGGCTTCTACGTGGTCACCAGCTGGACGCCGACGCTGCTGGTCGAGGCCGGTCTGTCCGAGTCGCAGGGGCTCACCGGCGGGACCCTGCTCAACCTCGGCGGGATCTTCGGAACCCTGCTGCTGGGGCTGCTGGCCGCGCGCTGGACACTCCGCTCCGTCCTCATCGGGTACATGCTCGCCACCGGCGTGCTGCTCGCAGCGTTCCTGCCCGCCCTGGGCTGGCTGGCGGTGGCCTTCTCGATCGGGATCGTGATCGGCGTCGTGGTGAACGGCTGTGTCGGCGGCATGTACGCGCTCACCGCGACCGGCTACGACGACGGCATCCGGGCCACCGGCGTCGGCGCAGCGATCGGGATCGGCCGGATCGGGGCCGTCGTCGCACCGACCGCGGCCGGTGCGCTGCTCGACGCCGGATGGAGCCCGAACGCGCTCTACCTCGCCTGCGCGGTCCTCTTCGTGCTCGGCGCCGGGGTGCTGCTCGGGCACCGGCCGACCGTGGCCACCGAGGCCCGGCTGCAGTAGGAACAGGGGGTGACCTCGCACCCGGTACTGGCCGGCGCCGATCGCGAACCCTACGGCTCGCTGCACCGTCGATCCACACCGCGCTCGGAGCGCTACCGGATCGGCCGGGGCCTGCGGAGGACCGCGCCGCGGTCCACACTGGCGTCCTGGGCGTCGGCGCTGCGCCGGGTCGATCCGGTCGACCTGGTGGAGGCCACGAACGCCGGCCGGGTGCCCGAGCTCGTCCCGCTGCGGATCCAGCGGATGAGCGCCTCCCCGCACGCCTTCCTGCGCGGGGCGGCCGCGCTGCACGCCGCCGACTTCGCGGTGCTGCCCGCCACCGGCATCCATCCGGTCATCTGCGGCGACGCGCACCTGGGCAACTTCGGCTTCTACGCCTCGCCGGAGCGCGAGCTGGTCTTCGACCTCAACGACTTCGACGAGGCCCATCCCGGTGCCTGGGAGTGGGACCTGCGCCGGCTGGTCGCCTCCACCTGGACGGCCGGGCGGGACTCCGGGGCGTCCGAGCGGCAGTGCGAGGAGGCGGTCCGCCGCTGCGTGCGCGCCTACGCCGAGCACCTGCGGGCGCTGGCCGAGCAGCCGCTGCTGGGCCGCTCGTTCGACGTGATGGACGTCGACACGCTGCGCTCGGACACCGGCAACAAGCGGGCCCGGCGGGCCGTCGACAAGGCCGCCGAACGCGCCCGCACCCGGACCAGCGACCGCGCGCTGCCCCGGTTCGTGACCGACGACGGCGGGGAGCGCCGGATCGTCACCGAGCCGCCGCTGATCACCCATCCCGACGACGAGCACACCGAGCGGATCCTGGCCGCGCTGGACGGCTACCTGGCGACCCTGCCGCCGCACTGGGCGCGCATCCTCGGCGGCTACCACGCCGTCGACGTGGCCCACAAGGTCGTCGGCGTCGGCTCGGTCGGCCTGCGCGCCTATCTCGTGCTGTGCGAGGGATCCAGCCCGGACGACGTGCTGTTCCTGCAGCTCAAGCAGGCCCGCCGGTCGGTGGTCGCGCCGTTCGTGCACGGCACCGAGGCGTGGCACGACCACCAGGGACAGCGCGTCGTCGAGTACCAGCAGGCACTGCAGACGGTGTCCGATCCGCTGCTCGGCTGGACCAGCATCCACAGCAGCCGGCACGGCCTCCAGCAGTTCTACGTGCGCCAGTTCCGGGACATGAAGGGGGCGATCGTCCCGGACCGGCTGGACGGCCCGGCGCTCGCCGACTACGCCGCCGTCTGCGGCCAGCTGCTCGCGAAGGGACACGCCCGCACGTCCGGCGCCTCGATGATCGCCGGCTACCTGGGCGGCGGCGGGCGGGTGGCGGACGCGTTGTGCGCCTTCGCCCGCGCCTACGCCGACCAGACCGAGGCCGATCACGACTCCTTACTGCGCGCAATCCGTTCCGGACGCCTGTCGGATCGGACACCTGGGCAGGTGCCGGGCGGCGCCATCGGCTAGGTTCTGGCCCCGTGACCGTCGTCGAGACACTCCTGGTCTACGTGGTCGCGCCGGTGGTTCTGTACTTCGCGGTCTGGGGATGGATCGCAGTGCGCAGCCGGAGCGGCCGCTCCCGCAACACGGCGGGGGGCGCGTGGCCGTACGAGCCCCTGTTCTGGATCGCCAACCCGGCCGGTGCCGCGCACGATGCTGCGCACGCACCGGCGGACGGCAGCGACGCGCGAGGAGGTACCGGTGGGAAGTGGTAGCGGCGTCGCCGTCTTCCAGGGCAACGAGGACGAGCTGCCCGAGGGCTCGGTCGTCACCAACTCCGGTCGCCTGTCGGTGGCCCGCGAGTTCCGCGAGCCGGACCCGTCCGAGCAGCCCTTCACCCCGGTCCAGCTCGCCCGCCTGGACGACGCGCTGACCCTCACCAGCCGGGAGACCGGCCTTCGGTTCGCGCTCTACCTCGGCGACCTCGGCGACGACGCGCGGCGGACCGCGGTCGACCTGCACGGCCGGATCGAGGGCTACGACGACGCCGTGCTGGTCGCGGTCAGCCCCGGGCAGCGGCTGCTGGAGATCGTCACCGGGGCCGAGGCCAAGGTCCGGCTCCCGGACCGCGGCGCCAAGCTCGCCCTGATGAGCATGGTGGCCTCCTTCAAGGAGGGTGACCTGTTCAACGGACTGCTGTCCGGTCTGCGGATGCTGGCCGACCAGGCCGGCACCCGGCGCTGACCTCGGCGTTCCACCCCGACCGGGCACGCGGCCGCCGCACCGGCGGACGCACCAGCCGCGTGTCCGGTACGTGGACGACACCACGAAGGGCCGAACGGTTCTAAGGTGTCTTTATGTCGTCCCCGGAGGGGGCGGTCAGGGAATGACCGCCGGCAGTCCGATCCTGATCGTCGACGACCACGAGCTGGTCGGTTCGGCGCTCGCACTCAACCTGCGCGCCGAGGGTGAGGACGCCACCTTCTTCCCGGTGCGGTCGGCGGCTGTGGTGCTGGAGCGCGCCCGCACCGGCGAGCCCGGCCTGATCGTGCTGGACCTCGATCTCGGACGGGACCCCGACGGCAACCGGATCGACGGCGTGCAGCTGGTCGGCCCGCTGGTCGACGCGGGTTGGCGGGTGGTCGTGCTGTCCGGCAGCTCCGACGCCGGCCGGGTGGGCGCCGCGCTGGACGCGGGGGGCTTCGTGTTCGTCCCGAAGAACGCGCCGTTCCCGGCGCTGCTGAACGCGATCCGGGAGGCCCGGATGGGACGCTCCGTGATGCCGCCGGGGCGGCGCGAACAGTTCATCCAGCTGTACCGGGACCGCGAGCAGGAACGTCGCGAGCTCTACGGAAAGCTCGGGAAGCTCACGCAGCGCGAGCGCGAGGTGCTGGCCCTGCTGGCGGGCGGGAAGCGGGCCCAGGCGGTGGCCGACCACTTCGTCGTGTCGCTGGCGACGGTCCGGACCCAGATCCGCGCGGTCCTCACGAAGCTCGAGGTCGGTTCCCAGCTCGAGGCCGTGGCGTTGTATCGGAAGGCCGCAGGCATCTGACCTGCAATTACACTGAATGGTCCTACGTAGTTGGGGCAAAAGGTCCTATGGTGGACCGACCGTGCTCGACCGTACGCTCCGTCACGACAAGGCCGTTCGTCCGCAAGGGTGACCCCCTCTCGCCTTATATCACCGACGTCATATCATTGACCATTCATCAATCTGGGGGATACGGAGCGTAAGTTGGCGGCCGGCAGCTTCAGCGGTGTCCTCGGGCGGCACCGCCGCGCGCGGTTCATCGCCGGGCATCTCGGGGATCTCCTGGTTGTCGTCACGCTGTGTGTCGTTGTCGTCGCGGTCACCCGCCCCCAGGTCGTCGGCGGCTGGATCGACGTCGCGACCGCCACCGCCGTCCTGACCCTCGTCGCGGCCGCGTTCGGCTCGGCCGCCGCGATCGTCGCCCTGGTCACCGGCCGGCTCACCGGCGATCCGCGGCCCTCCTGGTTCGGCGCGGCGCTGTTGCTCTACGGCGTCGTGCTGCTGCCGATGTCGGCGCTGGTCGTGCAGAACAACCCGGACGGCGTGGCCCGGCTCGCGGTGCTGTCGATGCTGGTGATCGGGCTGTGCATCCTGATCGCGGCGCTCCGCCCGCCGGCCCGGCTCGGCGCGTGGGGCGGCTGGGCGCTGATCGCGCTCGCCTTCGCGGTCGGCGCGATCGTCGCGCTGCAGGAGGAGAGCCGGTTCACCACGCTGCTCGCCGGCAGCCCGCTGACCTCGCTGGTCGCCCAGGCCGGGTGGGCGACGGTCGCGGTGCTGTTCCTGCTCGACGGCTACCGGCGGCAGAGCCGGATCCGGGCCCGGCTCGGCCTCGGGCTGCTGGTGATCGCGGTGTCCCAGCTCTACCGCACGGTCGTGCCGTCCGAGCCGGTCACCGGCCTGGCGTACCCGTCGCTGCGGATCCTCGGCATGGCGGTGGTGCTCTCCGCCCTGCTCACCATGGCGCTGCGCGCGGTCAGCCAGATCCAGGACGACTACGACCGGCTGCAGGAGACCCTCGGGGACGCGACGCTGCTGCTGGAACGGGCGGCCGGGCAGGCGGCGGAGCGCGATCACGAACTGCGCAACGGGCTCGCCGGTCTCGCCGGCGCGGCCTACCTGCTCTCGCACGGCAGCGGCGACCCGCAGACCGGGCAGCTCCGCGACGCCGTGCTGACCGAGCTGGGCAGGCTGCGCGAGATGCTGGAGAACCCGCTGACCGCGCACGTCGAGGACGGCCCGGCGGTGGCGCAGGCCGACCCGATGATCGACGAGCGGGACGCCGAGCTGCTCGACCTGGGCCCCCGCTTCAGCCCGGCGGCGACCGCGGCCGAGCCGGCCGAGGTCCCCGACTCGCACCGGGTGGACGTGGTGCTGCGCCAGCTGGTGAGCCTGCGCGCCGAGCTCCCGATCCGGCTCGACGTCGACGACGACCTCCCGGTCGTCGCGGCGCCGGACACGGTGACCCGGCAGGTCGTCACCAACCTGCTCGCCAACTGCGACCGGCACGCACACGGCGCCCCGGTCGAGGTCCGCGGGCGCACCGCCGACGAGCCCGGGTTCGTGACCGTCGAGGTCCGCGACGAGGGCCCCGGCCTCCCGGACGGGCAGGACGAGCTGGTGATCACCCGCGGGGTGCACGACGAGCGGGCCGGCGGGTCCGGCCTCGGGCTGCACATCAGCGCCCAGCTGGCGCAGGAGTACGGCGGCGAGCTGGTACTCCGGACGGCGCACGACCCGCGGGGCTGCCTCGCCGTGCTCACCCTTCCGGCCGTCACCTGATCGGGGCGTTCGGGCAGCCGGAACCGCAGGTCAGGCCACCGAGGGCTACTTCGAAGCGGACAGTCATTCCCCGGAAGCCCGTTCTGATCCCATACTGGACGTCGACGGTGTCCGCCGAGCGACGACGCACGGGCCACCGTCCGTACGAAGGAGGTCACCATGGCGCACCCGCACGACGGCGCGGAGAGCACCGCAGGATCGCGGCCGAACGGACGCCGGTCGATGTCGCACCCCACGACCCCCTCGGCAGCGGTCCTCACACCGCCGACCGGCCTGCCCGCGGTCGAGCCGACGGCCCCGCCGCGGATCCCGGCACAGCGGACCCCGGCCACCCCCACCCCGCCGGCGCCGGTGGACGCGGGGGTGCGGACGTGTTCCTGCGGGCACCCGGAGGAGATGCACGAGCACTACCGTCCCGGCACCGACTGCGGGGCCTGCGGGGCACGCACCTGCAGCTCGTTCCGGCTCGACGGAGAGGACCGGCCCGCCGGCCGGCTCCGCGGGCTGCTGCGGCGCCGTCGCGGCTGACCGCCCGGCCGGGCCGGCGGGACGCGAGGTCCCGCCGGCGCGGTGACGTCCGGGCGGCTACGGCTGCTCGACCGCGGTCGCCTGGTCCGGCGTCGAGGGGGTCGGCTGGGCGTCGAACTCGCGCGCGGCGAGCGCCCGCACGATCCCGGCCCGGCCCTCCGACACCAGCCGGCGCAGCGCCGCCGGCTTGGAGCCGTCGGCCAGCCAGTGGTCGGCGGCGTCGACCGTCTGCTGGTCCACCGCCCACGACGGGAACAGCCCGATCACCACGTTCTGCGCCACCTCCGAGGTGCGGCGCGCCCAGACGCCGTCGATCTCGGCGAAGTAGCGCTCGACGTAGTCGCCCAGCAGCCCGCGCTGCGCGGGGTGCGAGAACCCGGCGATGATCGACTCGTTGACGGCGTTCGGCAGCGTGTCGTCGTGCACGGCACGCTGCCAGGCCCGCTCCTTCGCCTCCGCGGTCGGCACCAGCGCGCGGGCCCGCTCGGCGTGCCGGGCGCCGGTCGAGGTCGGGTCGCGCTGCTCCTCCTCGGCGATCTCGGTCTCGCCGGCCTTCCCGTGCGCGACCAGCGCGTGCAGCAGCCGCCAGCGCAGGTCGGTGTCCACGGTCAGCCCGTCCGGGACCCGGACGTCGAGCAGCCAGCCCTTCATCGAGTCCAGGGTGTTCTCCGGCAGCACCGACGCGGCGAGCGCGTTCACCACGGCGAGTTGGACGTCCGACCCGGGCGGGGCGGTGTCCAGGCGGAACCGCAGCGCGTCGGTCAGCAGCGGCCAGCCCCGGCCGGTCGCCCACTCGGGCGTGCAGTACGAGGCGGTCGCCGTCTGCGCCTGCAGCAGCAGCCGCTGGACCACGCCGATCTCGGACTCGGTGTCGAACCCGCCGGCGACCAGGGTGACGAAGTCGCGGGCCTTCAGCTCGGCCTCGCGGGTCATCTCCCAGGCCGAGGACCAGCACAGGGTGCGCGGCAGCGGATCGGCGATGTCGCCGATCCGGTCGACCAGGGTGGCCAGCGAGCCCGGGTCCAGGCGCAGCGCGCAGTAGGTGAGGTCGTCGTCGTTGACCAGCACCAGCTTGCCGCGGGGCAGCCCCACCAGCTCGGGGACCCCGGTGCGCTCGCCGGACACGTCGAGCTCCACCCGCTGGGTCCGGACCAGCTTGCCGGTCGCCGGGTCGTCGTCGTACACGCCGACGGCGATCCGGTGCGTCCGCAGCTCACCGGCGCCCGGCCGGGCGCCGCCCTGCACGACGTCGAAGCTGGTGAACTTCCCGGCCTCGTCGACCCGGAAGGACGGCCGCAGCAGGTTCAGGCCGGTGGTGCGCAGCCACTGCGCGCCCCAGTCGGACAGGTCCCGGCCGGACGCCTTCTCCAGCGAGCCCAGCAGGTCGTCGAAGGTCGCGTTGCCCCAGGCGTGCGCGGCGAAGTAGTCGCGCAGCCCGGCCAGGAACGGCTCCAGGCCGACGTAGGCGACCAGCTGCTTGAGCACCGAGGCGCCCTTGGCGTAGGTGATGCCGTCGAAGTTCACCTCGACGGCCTGCAGGTCCGGGATGTCCGCGGCCACCGGGTGGGTGGAGGGCAGCTGGTCCTGGCGGTAGGCCCAGGACTTCTCCAGGTTCGCGAACGTCGTCCACGCGTTCGTGTACTCGGTCGCCTCGGCCTGGCACAGCACCGACGCCCAGGTGGCGAACGACTCGTTCAGCCACAGGTCGTCCCACCAGCGCATGGTCACGAGATCGCCGAACCACATGTGCGCCATCTCGTGCAGGATCGTCTCGGCGCGCCGCTCGTAGAGGGTGCGGGTGACCCGGGACCGGAAGACGTAGTCCTCGAGGAAGGTGACGGCGCCCGCGTTCTCCATCGCGCCCGCGTTGAACTCGGGCACGAAGAGCTGGTCGTACTTGCCGAACGGGTAGGTCACCCCGAAGTTGCGGTGGTAGAACCCGAAGCCCTGCTTCGTCTCGGTGAAGATCCGCTCGTGGTCCATGTGCGGGGCCAGCGAGGCGCGGCAGAAGATGCCGAGCGGGATCTCGCCGAACTCGTCGTGGTAGGTGTCGTGCCAGCTCTCGTACGGCCCGGCGATCAGCGCGACCAGGTAGGTGGAGAGGATCTCGGTCTGCTCGAAGCGGTGCACGCCGGCGCCGCCGCCCAGGGCGTCGACCGCCCCCGGCGCGTTCGAGACGACCTTCCAGCCCTCCGGCGCGGTCACCGTGAGGGTGTAGCGGGCCTTGAGATCGGGCTGGTCGAAGCAGGGGAACAGCCGCTTGCAGTCCGCGGTCTCGAACTGCGAGTACAGGTAGACGCCGCCGTCGACCGGATCGACGAAGCGGTGCAGGCCCTCGCCGGTGTTCGTGTAGCGGCCGGTGGAGACGACCGTCAGCTCGTTGTCGGCGGCCAGGCCGGGCAGCGCCAGGCCGTCGGACTCGGTCCAGCCGGAGACGTCGAGGGCGGTGCCGTTCAGCTCGGCCGAGGTGATGCCCTCGCCCACCCACTCGATCCAGGTGCTCCCACCGGGCTCGGTGGCGGTGAAGCGGACGGTGGTGGTCACCGCGAAGGTCCGCTCCGACGGGGCGCCCGCGCCGTCGGTGAGGTCGATCGTGACGTCGTAGGTCGACACCGCGATCTGCGCCGCGCGCTGCTCGGCCTGGGTGCGGGTCAGGTTGGGCGGGGTCATGGAGGTGCTCGGGTCCTCTCCGGGATCGGTGTCGCAGGGCATCCAATCACGTGCCCCGGTGGGCGGCGTGCGGAATCTCCGCGCACCGTCCGTCGTTGCGTCGGTCATGACGACTGCTGCTGGTGGAGGCCGTGCCCGGGTCGACGTCTGGTTCGACCCGCTGTGTCCGTGGGCGTGGCTGACCTCCCGCTGGGTGCTGGAGGTCGAGAAGGTCCGCGAGGTCGACGTGAGCTGGCACGTGATGAGCCTCGCGGTGCTCAACGAGGGGCGCGACCTGCCCGAACAGTACGTCGAGATGATGCGGAAGGCGTGGGGCCCGGTGCGGGTGTGCATCGCCGCCGCCGAGCAGCACGGCGAGCAGGTGCTGGCCCCGCTCTACACCGCGCTCGGCGAGCGGATCCACAACCAGCAGAACAAGGACTTCGACGACGTGATCGCCGGGGCGCTCAAGGAGCTGAACCTGCCCGCGTCGCTGGCCGAGGCCGCGCACAGCACGGAGTGGGACGACAAGCTCAGGACCAGCCACCACGAGGGCATGGACCCGGTCGGGCTGGACGTCGGCACCCCCACCATCCACGTCGACGGCGTCGCGTTCTTCGGCCCGGTGATCTCCCGGGTGCCGAAGGGCGAGGACGCCGGACGGCTGTTCGACGGCGCCCGGCTGATGGCGGAGAACCCGCACTTCTTCGAGCTGAAGCGGACCCGGACCGAGGACCCGTCGTTCGACTACTGATCCGCGTGTGAGTATCGGGGGATGAGCACCCTCCAGCACTTCATCGACGGCGCCGACGTGACCGGGGGCGCCGAGCGGATCGAGGTGACGGACCCGGCGACCGGCGCGGTCGTCGGATCCGTCCCGGCCGGCACCGCCCAGGACGTCGACCGCGCCGTCGCCGCCGCCCGCGCCGCGTTCCCCGGCTGGTCGGCCACGCCGGTGGCCGAGCGCGCCGCCGTCGTGCAGCGGATCTCCGACGGCATCAAGGAACGGGCCGGCGAGATCGCCGCCACCATCACCGCCGAGATGGGATCGCCGATCACCTTCTCGCAGAAGGTCCAGGTCGCGATGCCGGTCGGCTCGTCCGCGGCGTTCGCGGCGCTGGCCGCGGACTTCGCCTGGACCGAGGAGATCGGGAACTCGCTGGTCGTCCGCGAGCCGGTCGGGGTGGTCGGCGCGATCACGCCGTGGAACTACCCGCTGCACCAGATCGTCGCCAAGGTCGCCCCGGCGCTGCTCGCCGGCAACACGGTCGTGCTCAAGCCGACCGAGGTCGCGCCGCTGACCGCGCAGATCCTGGCCCGGATCACCGTGGCCGCCGGGCTCCCGGCCGGCGCGTTCAACATCGTGCACGGCACCGGCCCGGTCGTCGGCGAGGCGATCGCCGCCCATCCGGACGTCGACATGGTCTCGTTCACCGGCTCGACCCGGGCCGGGAAGCGGGTGTCGGTGGTCGCGTCGGACACCGTGAAGCGGGTCTCGCTGGAGCTCGGCGGCAAGTCCGCGAACGTGATCCTCGACGACGCCGACCCGGGCAAGGCGGTCAAGGTCGGCCTGGGGAACGCCTGGATCAACGGCGGCCAGACCTGCACCGCGTGGACCCGGATGCTGGTCCCGGCCGCCCGCCAGGACGAGATCGTGTCCCAGCTCGTCGACGCCGCGCAGCGCTACACCGTCGGCGACCCGACCGACCCGTCCACCCGGATCGGGCCGATGTCGTCGGTGGCGCAGCAGGAGCGGGTGCGCTCCTACGTCGAGCGCGGCGTCGCCGACGGCGCCCGGCTGGTGTTCGGCGGGCCGGAGCCGGTCGACGGGCTGAACGGCGCCTACGTCCGGCCGACGATCTTCGCCGACGTCGCGCCGGACGCCGTCATCGCCCAGGAGGAGATCTTCGGCCCGGTGCTCTCGGTGATCCCCTACGCCGACGAGGAGCAGGCCGTGCAGATCGCGAACAGCACCGTCTACGGCCTGGCCGGCGCGGTGTTCGGCGAGCAGGAGCACGCGCTCGCGGTCGCCCGGCGGCTGCGGACCGGGCAGGTCGACGTGAACGGCGGGGCGTTCAACATCCTGGCGCCGTTCGGTGGGTACAAGCAGTCCGGCAACGGGCGCGAGCTGGGACGCTTCGGGCTGGAGGAGTTCCTGGAGACGAAGTCCATCCAGCGCTGACGCTCGGTGCGGGTGCGGGGCCGGATAAGGGGTGCGGCGTCGCGCCCCGCTTCGCCGTCGCACCCGTGGCGCGGTGTCGGACCCGTGGCGCGGTGTCGCACCCGTGGCACGGCGCACCCGTGGCACGGCGTCGCACCCGCTGCAACGGGTGCGAGGTCGCACACGGGGTGCGACCCAGGGCCGGCGCGGACGTGATCACCGTCGTGGTGCGCCGGGCCGCGGATCGCGCGGTCCCGCGCACCACGACGACGATCATGCGGGTGCGATCGCGAACCGTATGCCCGGATCGGCCGTGGCCGGGGGCGCGGATCGGCAGGGTGCCCGGCCGTGGACACCTGGTGGGAGCAGCACCGGCCGGCGTCGGTGCTCGGGACCGTGTTGCTGGTGGTGGGCGCGCTGGCCGGCGCGCAGGTCGCGGTGGGGGCGGTGCTCGATCCCGTCCCGGCGGACGAGCGGATCCGGGCGGCGCTGAGCCCGTACCGGGACGGGGCGTTCACCGTCCGGGCGGCGTCGGTCGATCACCGCGTCGACATCGCGACCGCGGAGGACGGCTCCTACGTGCTCGGGCACACCCCGGCGGGGAGCGACGTCGTGCTCGACCTGGACCTGCTCGAGGGTGACGCCGCCCGGGCATGGTGGGTCGAGCCGGACACCGGCCGGACGATGGAGCTCGACACCCTGGAGAGCGCGGGGGTGGCCCGGTTCCCGGTTCCCGAGGGCGGCGGTGTCGCCTGGGTGCTGGTCGTCGACGACGCCGCCGCGGGCTACCCGGTGCCCGACGTGGACGCGATCGCCGAGTTCGTCGGGCAGGCCGTCCGCGCCGGGACGGCGCGGGGGGCCGGTCCGGGGTCCGGCGGGGGCGGCGACGGAGCAGCGGCGGGGGATGCGCCGCCGGGGAGCCGGTCCGATCACGACGGCACCCGCCGCGAGGCGGAGGCCGGAGCAGGCGAGGCGGACCGGAGCACCGGGGACGGCCCGGCGGACGGGAGCGCGGGCCCCGGGTCTGCGCAGGGCCGGAACGCCGAGGGGCACGCGCACCGCGCCGGGGACGCCCCCGCCTCCGGCAGCGACCCGGACGCCCGGGAGTTCCGCACCGGCGGACCCGCGCCCGGGGAGCAGCGTGACGAGCAGCCCGCGCCCCGGGAACCGCGCGACGAGCAACCCGACCGGCCGGCCCCCGGGAGCGGCAGCGCCGACCAGGAGCGCCCCGGCAGCCCGGAGCCACAGCAGCCACAGGAGCCGCAGGAGCAGCAGCAGCCACAGGAGCAGGAAGCCTCCGACCCGACCTGGGACCGGCTCGCCCAGTGCGAGTCCTCCGGCGACTGGTCGATCTCGACCGGCAACGGCTACTACGGCGGCCTCCAGTTCGACCGGCCGACCTGGACCGAGTTCGGCGGCACCGCCCACGCCCCGACCGCCGACGGCGCCACCCGGGAGCAGCAGATCGAGATCGCGACGAAGGTCCGGGACGCCCGCGGCGGTTACGGATCGTGGCCGGCCTGCGCCCGGAAGCTCGGACTTCCACGCTGACCGGGGCACGGTGGTGTCGCCCTCGATCCATGGAACCGCGACCGGTCAACGCGTAGGGTCGAGGGTCCTCCGACCGGATGCCCGGGGCGGGTGCCCTGGTGGTCGCCGTCCCGGTCCGATTCCCTACCCTTGGACCCCATGAGCTCGCCCACCCCCGAGGCCCACCGGATCGGGAACCGCTACCGGCTCGACGAGCGGATCGGTGTCGGTGCGATGGGTGCCGTGTGGCGTGGGACCGACGAGCTCCTGAACCGGACGGTGGCGGTCAAGGAGCTCCTCGCCGCCGCGCTGCCCTCGGCCGACCAGCTCGAGGAGTCCCGCCAGCGGATCCTGCGCGAGGGCCGGATCGGTGCCCGGCTGCAGCACGCGCACGTGATCAGCATGTTCGACGTCGTGGTGCACGACGACCGGCCGTGGCTGGTCATGGAGTACCTGCCGTCCCGCTCGCTGGCCGCGGTGCTCGCCGAGAAGGGCCCGATGAGCCCGCGCGAGGCCGCCGCGATCGGCCGCCAGGTCGCCGACGGGCTGGCCGCCGCGCACACCGCGGGCGTCGTGCACCGCGACATCAAGCCGGGCAACGTCCTGATCGCCGAGGACGGCCGGGCCAAGATCACCGACTTCGGCGTCTCCCGGGCCGTCGACGACGTGCAGCTGACCCGCACCGGGGTGATCGCCGGCACCCCGGCGTTCCTCGCGCCGGAGGTCGCCCGCGGCCAGGAGCCGACCGCCGCGTCGGACGTGTTCGCGCTCGGCGCCACGCTCTACGCCTCGGTCGAGGGGGAGCCGCCGTTCGGGCTGGACGACAACGCCTACGCGCTGCTGCACAAGGTCGCGACCGGCGCGATCTCGCCGCCCACCCAGGCCGGGCCGCTGACCGCGCTGCTGATGCGGCTGCTGTCCAACGACCCGGCGGAGCGGCCCAGCGCACCGCAGGCCCGGGACGCGCTGGCCCGGATCGCGGCCGGGCAGTCGATCGCCGGGCTGGCCACGCCCGCGAGCGCGGCCGCGATGATGGACTCCGGCGACGACGTCGCGGCCGAGCAGGCCGGCGGCACCGTGGTCGACGCCCCCGCCGTCCCGGCGCCGCAGGTGATCCCCGGCAGCGGCGCCCGCCGCGGAGCCGCCGCGGGAGGCGCCCGGCGCAAGCGGCTGCCGATCGTCCTCGGCGTGGTGGCGGCGCTGCTCGTCGTCGGCGGCGGGGTGGCGTTCGGGGTGCTCAGCACCCAGCAGCAGGAGCAGCCGCCGCCGGCCGCCGCGCCGACGTCGCAGGCGCCGCCGCCGACCAGCGCACCGCCGACCTCGCCGCCGCCGCCCACCACCAGCGCCTCGCCGACGCCGACCCCCGGCCAGGCGACCGATCCGGTGACGTTCGTGCAGGAGTACTATCGGATGCTGCCCGACGACATCGACGGCGCGTTCGCCCGGCTCAGCCCGGAGGCGCAGTCCCAGTCGCAGGGGATCGAGAGCTACCGGGAGTTCTACAGCGGCATGCGCACCGTCTACGCGGAGAACCTGCGCAACGCCGGGCCGAACACGGTCACCGCGACCGTGGTGTTCCTGCGCACCAACGGCACCGAGTCCCGGGAGAACTACCGCTTCGTGGTGGGCACCGACGAGCAGGGCAACCAGGTCCTGCAGTCGTTCAGCCAGGCCTGACCCCGGTCACCTGCGTCACCCACCGGACGATCCGGCCGTTCGCCGCGGCCCGGGTGTCCCGGTCGAACACGTCGTGCCCCTCGTCGGCCATCCGCAGCAGCTCCACCGGCGTGCCGCGGGCGGACAGCGCGGCGTGGATCGCGAGCGCCTGCCCGACCGGCACGTTCGTGTCGTTGTCGCCGTGCACCACGAGCAGCGGCGCGCGGATCCGGTCCGCCCGGTACAGCGGGGACAGCTCGTCGAGCAGCGCGCCGTCGGTGCGCGGGTCGCCGTACTCGGTGCGGGCCGGCCCGGCGATCCACGGCTCGGTGCGGGCGTAGAACTCGGCCAGGTCGGCGATCCCGCAGACGTCGACCCCGCCCGCGTACAGCTCGGGGAAGCGGACCAGCGCGGCGAGCGTCAGGAACCCGCCGTAGGACCGCCCGGCGACGACGATGCGGGCCGGGTCGACGTCCGGTATCCCGGCGAGCAGCCGGGTCGCCGCCCGCACGTCGGTGATCGACGACGGCCGCAGCGCGCCGTCGTCGAGCCGGGCGAACGTCCGGCCCCGCCCGGACGAGCCGCGCACGTTCGGGGTCAGCACGGTGACCCCGGCGGCGACCAGCTCGTGCAGCAGCGGCGCCCAGCCGGGCCGTTCCTCGGACTCCGGGCCGCCGTGCAGCCACAGCAGGCCCGCCCCGTTCGGCGACGACGGCCGGTGCAGCCAGCCGCCCAGCCGCAGCCCGTCCTCGGCGGGGAACACGACCCGCTCGGGCTGCGGCGTGACCGGCGCGACCGGCGTGCCGCCGAGCAGCGGGGTGGCCGCGCCGCCCCGGACCGGGACCCGGACGACGTGCGGCGGGACCCCCGGCGCGTGCCCGGCGACGAGCAGCGAGGTGTCGTCGCGGGCGAAGCTCACGTTCGTCACGACGTCGCAGGGCACCAGCACCCGCTGCGGCCGGCCGCCGCGCAGGTCGGCGATCTCGATCTCGCTGCGGCCGCCGGTGTTCCACACCAGCGCCGCCCGCGCGCCGCCCGGGTCGAGCGCGACCACGTCCAGATCGGCGCCGGGCCGGACGGCGACCGGCCGGGCCGGGGCGATCAGCTCGTCGCCCGCGTGGCCGAGCGCGACGGCGAGCAGCGCCGAGTGCTCCCGGTCGGCGTCGGTGTGCACCCACAGCGTGCCGGGCGCGGCGCCGAACCGGGCGGTCGCGTTCAGCGCCCCGCCGGGGCCGCCGACGATCTGGGTCCGGCAGCCGGTGCGCAGGTCCACCAGCTCCAGGCCGCGCTCGCCGCGCCGGCCGGTGCGCAGCACCACCCGCCTGCCGTCGGCGGAGACGGCCTGCACGACGGCCGCCTGCCCGGTCCCGAGCACCACCGACGAGCCGTCGCGCACGTCGACCAGGCAGGCGGTGCCGTCGCCGTAGCGGTCGGAGTCCGGATCGCCCGCGTCGGTGAGCACGGTGACGCCGAGCCGCCGGCCGGTCGGCTCCCAGGCGCCGAGCACCACGGCGGTCGCGGCCGGGGCGATCTCGGTCGGCGGGCCGCCGTCCGGGTCGAGCAGCGCGACCCGGGTGCGGTCACCACCGGACGGTGCGATCTGGACGGCGATCCGGCCGCCGTCCGGCGACCAGGTGAACGAGGTGACGTCCGGATGCGGGCCGCCGATGCCGGTGGCGTCGAGCACGGTCGCGGCGTCCGGGTCGATCGGGCCGTGCGCCGGCATCGCCGCGACGTGCAGCCGCGGCCGCCCGGTCCGGTCGGAGATCCAGGCCAGCCGGGTGCCGTCAGGGGAGACGACCGGCGAGTGGTGGCCGACCGCCGCGGAGGCGGTGGGCACAGCCGGGGCGGCAGGCACCGCGGGTGCCGTCCGTGCGACCTCCACCGATCCGACCTCCGTTCTGCCCCTGATCCGGTACGTCCTTCCCGCGGCGGCCCGCCGGGCGCGACCGGGCCCCCGCGGGAGATCACGCAGAGATCATCGCGCTCCGGGTCCGGTCCGGGAAGCCACCGGGCCCGGACGGCCGGCAACGGAAAGTACCTCCCGGCCGTTCCCGGCACGGACGCCGGGACGCACAGCACGGACGCCGCCGGCGCAGCTGCGCCGACGGCGTCGGTGTCGGTGTCGGTGTCGGTGTCGGTACATCGGTCAACCTCACGTCCGTCCTGCGACGGCCGCAAGACCCCGGACGTTTCCGGGGTGTGAACGTCGCCGGGCTACCGGGGGAGCACCTCGACCTCGACGAGCCGCCGATCGGCCGGCCCGATCTCGTGCACCGGCCCGGTGAGCTCCACCGCGGACCGCAGCACCGGATCGGCGCAGGAGGTGCCGACGAACAGCTCGACGGTGCCCGGTTCGACGACGTGCCGCAGGTCCCGGTCGTACAGCCCGATCCGGTGGGTGGGGACGTCGAAGCGCACCTCGGCGCTCGCGCCGGGCGCCAGCTCGACCCGGGCGTAGCCGAGCAGCACGACGACCGGGCGGGTGACCGAGGCGACCACGTCGGTGCCGTAGAGCTGCACGACGTCGGCGCCGGCCCGGTCCCCGTCGTTGCGGACCCGGCAGCTGACGGTGAAGGCGCCGCCGGTGGGCACGCCGTCATCGGGGACCCGCAGGTCGGAGTGGGTGAACGTGGTGTAGCTCAGGCCGAAGCCGAACGGCCGGACCGGGGCGGTGTCCACCGCGGTCACCGAGCTGGCCGCGCCGAGCCGCGGATGCAGGTAGCTGTAGGGCTGGGCGCCGGCCGAGCGGGGCAGGCTCACCGGCAGCCGGCCGGACGGGTTGACCCGGCCGGACAGCACTCCGGCGAGCGCGCCGGCGCCCTCCTGGCCGGGGAAGAACGCCTGCACCACCGCGGCGCAGCGGTCCAGCTCGCGGTCCAGCACGTAGGGCCGTCCGACGAGCAGCACCAGCACCACCGGGGTGCCGGTGCCGAGCACCTCCTCGACGAACCGGCGCTGCACGCCGGGCAGCTCCAGGGTGTCGGTGTCGCAGCCCTCGCCGGAGGTGCCGCGGCCGAACAGTCCGGCCCGGTCGCCGACCACGACGACGGCGACGTCGGCGTCCCGCGCCGCCGCCACCCCGCCGGCGAATCCGGAGACGTCGTCGGTGTCGACGTCGCAGCCGCGGGCGTGGGTGATCCGCGCACCCGGCAGCTCGGCGCGCAGCGCGTCCAGCACGGTCGGCACCTCGATGCCCAGCTCGACGCCCGGATGGTGCGGCAGCACGTGGTTGGCGAAGCTGTAGCAGCCCATCAGCGCGGCCGGGTCGTCGGCGTTCGGGCCGAGCACCGCGATCCGGGCGGTGTCCGGGGCGAGCGGGAGCACACCGTCGTTGCCGAGCAGGATCACCGACTCCTCGGCGAGCCGGGCGGCCAGCGCCCGGTGCGCGGGCGGGTCGAGATCGACCTCGCCGGTGGGCAGGGTGTCGGCGAACCCGGGCTCGAGCAGGCCGAGCCGCTGCTTCTGCTCCAGCACCCGGCGCACCGCGCGGTCCACGACCTCCTCCGGCACCTCGCCGGACCGGACGCGCTCGGCGAGCGGCTCCAGGTAGCCGGTGCCGGTGGGCAACTCGACGTCGATGCCCGCGGTGAGCGCCTGCGCGGCGGCCGACCCGAGGCCGTCCGCGACGCCGTGCAGGGTGTGCAGGAACGCCACCGAGAAGTAGTCGGCGACCACCGTCCCGGTGAACCCCCACCGCTCGCGCAGCACGCCGGTCAGCAGCCGCTCGTCGGCGGCGACCGGCAGGCCGTCGATCTCGGCGTAGGAGTTCATCACCGATCCGGCGCCCGCGTCGAGCAGCGCCGTCTCGAACGGCGGCAGCAGCACCTCGGCCAGCTCCCGCGGCCCGGCGTGCACCGGGGCCAGGTTGCGGCCGGCCCGGGAGTTCGAGTACCCGGCGAAGTGCTTGAGCGTGGCGACGACGCCCGCCGACTGCAGTCCCCGCACGTAGGCGCCGCCCACCGTGCCGACCAGGTACGGGTCCTCGCCGATGCACTCCTCCACCCGGCCCCAGCGGACGTCGCGGACCACGTCGAGCACCGGCGCGAGCCCCTGGTGGACGCCCAGCCGGGCCATCGTCGCGCCGATCGCGGCGGCCGTCTCGCGGACCAGCTCCGGATCGAACGACGCACCCCACGACGGCGGCGCCGGGAACGTCGTCGCGCCCCACGCCGCCAGCCCGGTCAGGCACTCCTCGTGCACCAGCGCCGGGATGCCGAGCCGGGTCGACGACGCCAGCCACCGCTGCCGTTCCGCCAGGTGCGCCAGGCCGTCGGCGGACTTCACCGGGGCCGTGCCGAACAGCCGGGTAAGCTGGCCGAGCCCGTGCCGGGCGTACTCGCCGAACGCGGCGTGCTCGCCCTGCATGCTGTCCTGCATCGGGGCGACGGCCGTGTCCTCCTCGCTCTCACCGGGGGAGTGGTCCCTCCCCTCCCACAGCCCGACGAGCTGGGCCAGCTTCTCCTCGAGCGTCATCCGCGCGATCAGGGCGGTCACCTCGGTGCTCATGGAGTCCTCTCGTGGTTCGGGGCGGGCCGGGTCAGCGGCCGGCGCCCGCGGTCAGCCCGGCCAGCAGCTGGCGGCGGCCGAGCAGGTAGACGACCAGCAGCGGGAGCAGCGACAGCAGCACCGCCGCGGTGATCAGCGGGACGTTGGTGCCGTACTGGCCCTGGTAGTCCCACAGGCCCAGGGTGAGCACCCGGACCGACACGTCCTGGGTCAGGACGAGCGGGAACAGGAAGCCGTTCCACGCCTGCAGGGCGGTGAAGATGCCGATCGTGGCGAGCCCGGGCCGGGCCAGCGGCAGCACCAGCGAGACCAGGGTGCGGGCCGGTCCGGCGCCGTCCAGGACGGCGGCCTCGAACAGCTCGTTCGGTATGTCGCGCAGGCTGGAGGTCAGCACCACCACCGCCAGCGGCAGCGCGAACGCCGCGGTCGGCAGGATGATCGCCAGCAGGGTGTCGTAGAGCCGCAGCTGGGTGACCATCAGGTAGAGCGGGACGATGACCGCCTGCGCCGGCACGGCCAGCCCGAGCAGCATCACCGAGAACGCCCGGGCGACCGACCGGTTGCGGCTGCGCACGATCGCGTACGCCGCGGGCAGCGCCAGCACGAGCACGATCGCGACGCAGGCCGTCGCCACGATCACGTTGTTCAGGAAGTACAGCGGGAAGTTCGAGGTCAGGACGTCGACGTAGTTCTCGAACGTCAGGCCGGACGGCACCGCGAGCGGACCGTCGGACAGGTACTCCGACGACGACCGCAGGCTGGTGACGAACAGGAAGTACAGCGGCACGGCGACCAGCACGAACCAGACGCCCGCGCCGAGCCCGCCCAGCCAGTTGAACCCGCGGCGCAGCCGTCCGCGGCGGGGCGGCGGATCGGGCGTGCCGGTGGTGCGGCCCGGCCCGGCGGGCGCGGTCGGGGTGGTGGCGGTGGACACGGTGGTCACATCCCCTCCCGCTGGCTCGCCATCGTGCGGTAGCCGGTGACCCGCGCGATGAACAGCGACAGCGCCGTCCCGAGCACCAGGAGCACCACCGCCAGCGCGCTCGCGTAGCCCATGTCGAAGCTCCGGAACCCCTCGAGGTACATGTGCAGCGGCAGGATCCGGGTGGACGTGCCGGGCCCGCCGCCGGTGAGGATCAGGACCACCTCGAAGGTGGTCATCGACCCGACGACGATCAGCACCCCGGAGGTGATGATCGTGTCCCGCAGCTGCGGGACGGTGATCGAGCGGAAGGTGCGCCAGCGGCCGGCCCCGTCGATCCGGGCCGCCTCGTAGAGCTGCACCGGGATCGCCCGGGCGGCGGCCTGGTAGAGCAGCGTGTGGAACGGCATGTACTGCCAGCCGATCACCAGGATGACCGCGGCGAAGGCGTACCGGCTGTCGCCGATGATGTTGCCGTCGTCGATCCCGACGAGCGGGCCGAGCACCGAGGCGAGCCCGAAGTTCGGGTCGAGCAGGGTGCTCCACAGCACGGCGATGGCGGCGCTGGACATCAGCAGCGGGATGAAGAAGATCGCGGCGAGCAGCGCGCGGGAGCGGCCGCGCCGGGCCAGCCAGACGCCCAGCGGCAGCGCCACCGCGGTCTGCAGCACCCAGGACGCGGCCGTCAGCACGAACGACAGCCGCAGCGTCTCGACGAACAGCGGATCGGTCCCGATCCGGGTCCAGTTCTGCAGGCCGACCCACTGCGGTGGGTTCAGGCCGTCGTAGGCGGTGAAGCTGAGGTACACCACCACGACCATGGGCAGCAGTGCGAACAGCCCGAAGAAGGTCAGAGCGGGGGCGACCCAGATGAATCCGGGCCGCCCCGCCCGTACCGCGGTGGAACTGCTCACCGGCTCGCCGTGTCCATCGCGTCGGCGAACTGCTCCGGGGTGAACTCCTTGGTGAACACCTTCGACAGGTTGGTCAGCATGGTCTGCGCCTCGGCGGCGGGCAGTGCCTGGTCCCAGGACTGCACGAAGGTCGGCGCGGCCTTGGTCTGCTCGTAGGCGTAGGTGTTGAAGTCGGCGAACGGCCCGGTGGCGGCCACCTGGTCCTCGATCCCGGTGAGGCCGGGGACCTGGCCCTTCTCCAGCATGCCCTGGACGTACTCGGGGCTGGTCATCTCGTTCATCAGGAACTCGGTGGCGGCCTCGACGTTCGCCGAGCCGGCGCTGACCGAGTAGTAGTTCGACGGGTTGCCGATCACGTTGCGCGGGTCACCCGCGCCGCCCTCGATCTCCGGGAACGGCGCCCAGCCCAGCTTGTCCTGCTCCAGGAAGTCCGGGAAGTTGTCGTTCAGGCTGGTGACCTGCCAGGAGCCCATCAGCTCCATGCCGGCCCGGCCGCTGGTGAGCAGCGCCTGGGACGCCTGGTTGTCGTAGTCGACGGCGGTGAAGTTGGTGCCGAACGCCTCCCGGTCGACCAGGTCCTGCACCATCCGCATGGACTCGATGACGGCCGGATCGCGCCAGGCGCCGGGCTCGCCGTCGGCGATGGCCTGGAACTTCTCCGGGCCGCCGATCCGGTCGAGGAAGTACTCCGGGTACATCATCGAGGTCCAGGTCTGCGCGCCGGCGAGCGCGATCGGCTGGATGCCGGCGGCCTTGAGCTGGTCGACGGCCTCCAGGAAGCCGGTCCAGGTGGTCGGGAACTCGGCGATGCCGGCCTCGGCGAACGCGTCCTTGTTGTAGAAGAACGACAGCGGCTGGACGCCCTGCATCGGGATGCCGGTGACCTGGCCGTCGATCGTGCCGGTCTCCAGGACCTGCGGGATGAACGACTCCTTGACCTCCGGGTTCGCGTCGAGCGCCGGGGTGAGGTCGGCGACCTGGCCCGCGTCGACGTAGCCGTTCAGGTTCCCGCCGCCCCAGTTGTAGAAGATGTCGGGGCCGTTCGGTGTCCCGATCGCGGTCTGCAGCGCGGACTTGTAGGGGTCGTTCAGGTAGGTGGTCAGCTCGATCTGCGGGCCACCGGCGGCGTTGAAGCTGTCCACGGCCGCCTGCTGGACGGTGTTGATGCCCTCGTTCTGCAGTGTCCAGAGGCGGAGCTCCTCACCTCCTCCGGCGTCCTGCGGGCCTGCGGTGCCACAGGCCGCGGTGACCGCGAGTCCGGTGGCGAGTGCGGCAGCGACGAGTGTCCTGCGTACGCGTGACGAGGTCGACATGAGCTCTCCTTCGAGCG
The DNA here is from genome assembly GCF_058448985.1 of Pseudonocardia sp. DxW. Taxonomy (NCBI): domain Bacteria; kingdom Bacillati; phylum Actinomycetota; class Actinomycetes; order Pseudonocardiales; family Pseudonocardiaceae; genus Pseudonocardia; species Pseudonocardia sp. DxW. The sequence goes on from NZ_JBZFLK010000027.1 coordinate 52,366, forward strand.
GGGCCGATCGAAAGTTTCCGAGACTTGCGAAGGCGCTGGACGCAAGTTAGGCCCCACAGAACCCGCCGTCAAGGAGGGGAAGTGCCGCGTTTCACCCGGGACTTCCACTGAAAGTTTCGATACCGTCGCGCTGTGAATCGCAGCCGTGTGACGATCGCCGAGATCGCCGAGCAGGCAGGCGTCTCGGTGCCGACCGTCTCCAAGGTCCTCAACGGGCGGGCCGACGTCGCCGTCGCGACCCGGGAACGGGTGCAGCAGGTGGTGGCCGAGAGCGGCTACCGCCGGCGCGGCGCCTCGGCGCCCCGGCGCCGGACCGGGCTGGTCGACGTGGTGCTGGACCGGCTGGACTCGTTCTGGGCGATGGAGGTGCTGCGCGGGGCCGAGACCGAGGCCCGGCGCACCGACCGCCAGATCGTGCTCAACACCTCCGAGAACGACGAGCCGGGCTCGCGGGCCTGGCTGGACCGGCTGGCCGGGCGGGGCACCGACGGCGTCGTCGTGGTCGTCGGCGACCAGGACCCGGACACCGCGGCCACCCTGGTGGCGCTGGACGTGCCGGTGGTGCTGCTGGACCCGGTCGGCGGGGACGACCCGTCGTTCGCGACGGTCGGCGCGACCAACTGGGCTGGCGGGCTCAGCGCCGTCGAGCACCTGCTCTCGCTCGGGCACCGGCGGATCGGGATCGTCTCCGGCCCGACCCGGCTCTCCAGCAGTCAGCAGCGGGTGGACGGCTACCGGGCGGCGCTGCGCCGGGCCGACATCGCCGTCGACGAGGACCTGATCCGCTACGGCGACTTCCTGGTCGGCGGCGGGCGCCGTGGCGCGGTCGACCTGCTCGATCTGGCCGACCCGCCGACCGCGATCTTCGCCGGATCGGACATGCAGGCGGTCGGCGTCTACCAGGAGGCGGCGCAGCGCGGCCTGCGGATCCCGGAGGACCTGAGCGTCGCCGGGTTCGACGACATCGCGCTCTGCGAGTACCTGCGCCCGACCCTGACCACGGTCCGCCAGCCGCTGGCCCGGATGGCCGCCGAGGCGGTCCGGCTGGCCGTGCAGGAGCCGCGGACCGACCCGGACGGGACCGCCCCGCGCCTGGAGCTCGCCACCGACCTGGTGGTGCGGACGAGCACGGCGGCGCCACCGGCCCGGCCCGCCTGAGCTGCGCGACCCGCCCGGCCGGCTCGACCTGCGCGACCGGCCGGGGCGCGGCCGGTCGCTCAGTCGGCGAGCCACCGGCCCGGGTCCGCGACCAGCGCGGCGACCGCCGCGGCACCGGCGCCGCGCATCACCGCGTCCGGGCCGAGTGTGCCGCGCCGCAGCCGGTCCGGGTCGATCCCGTGCCGGGCGAGCTCGGCCGCCACCGCCGCGACGAACGCGTCGTCGGCGGTGCCGAACCGTCCGCCCAGCACCACCCGCGCCGGGTCCAGCGGGGCGGCGAACCCGGCCAGCGCCCGGCCCAGCGCCCGCCCGGCCCGGCGTAGCTCCGGAGCGCCGGCCGCCCCTGCACCTGTACCTGCCTCTGCCCCGGGGCCGCTGCCTGCCCCGGAGCCTGCGCCCGGCCCGGGGCCGCTGCCTGCCCCGGAGCCGCCACCTGCCCCGGAGCCTGCGCCCGGCCCGGAGCCGCCGCGGGTCCCGGAGCCGGCGCCCCTCCCGGAGCCGCCGGCCGTCCCGGAGCCGCCGGCCGTCCCGGAGCCGCTGCCCACCCCGGAGCCGCTGCCCACCCCGGCCGGGCGGGCCTCGGCGGTCACGCAGCCCCGCCGCCCGCAGTGGCACCGGGTCCGGCCGCCGCGGACCGGGAGATGGCCGAACCGGGTGGCCGCGTCGCCGTCGCCGGTCCGGCCGTCGTGCAGCAGCACCACGCCGGTCTCCGACCGCCCGCCGACGAACACCGACAGCCCGGGGACGGCAGGCTCCGCACCGGCGGCCAGCGTCACCCCGCACCGGACCGACAGGCCGATCCCGCCGGCCCCCACCGCGTCCGCCTCGGCGGCGAGCAGCGCCGCGAGCCGGTCGTCCGGCTCGCCCGGCAGCCCGGCGACGATCCCGGCCGCCGGGCGGTCCCCGGCCGCCGCGGCGAGCAGCAGCTCGCCCAGCACCGGGCCCGCGACGGCGGCGACCGCCGCCGGACCGGCCCCGTCCAGGTCCGCCCGGCGCCACCGCCGGGCCCCGGCGTGCCCGGACAGGTCCACCAGGCAGCCGCCGACGCCGTCGGTCTCGATCTGCAGGCCGATCCCGACCGGGCCGGCCGGGTCGGGCACCAGCCGCTGGCCCGGGCGTCCGGTGGCGGTCCCCGGCCCGGCCCCGATGTCGCGCACCAGGCCGCCGTCGAGCAGGTCGGCGGTCAGCCCGGACACCGTCGAGCGGGTCAGCCCGGTCTGCGCGGCGACCGTGGCGCGGGTGATCGGCGCGTTCCGCACGATCGTGCCCAGCACCAGCGCCAGATGGTGTCTGCGCAGGTCACCCGAGGCGATCCGGCCGCTCGCGACGATGACGGCCTCCGCGGTGAGTTCGTACGGGCGATGAACAAATGCTAGTGGCGTGGGCCACGGCCCGGCTAGACATCTCCCGCCGGCACCGCAGCCGGCCCGCGACGAGAGGACCGAGAACAATGGCCGAGGTCGCCTACCGGGCCGCGTCCCGCATCTATCCCGGCCCACCGCCGGTACGCGCCGTCGACAAGCTCGACCTGGAGATCGCCGACGGCGAGTTCCTGGTGCTCGTCGGGCCGTCCGGGTCCGGCAAGTCCACCGCCCTGCGGATGCTCGCCGGCCTGGAGGAGGTCGACGAGGGCGGGATCGAGATCGGCGGCCGCGAGGTCAGCGCGCTCGAACCCAAGGACCGCGACATCGCGATGGTCTTCCAGAACTACGCGCTCTACCCGCACATGACCGTCGCCGACAACATGGGCTTCGCGCTCAAGCTGCAGCGGGTCGGCCGCGACGAGATCACCCGGCGGGTGCGCGAGGCGGCCGCGCTGCTCGATCTGGTGCCCTACCTGGACCGCAAGCCCAAGGCACTGTCCGGCGGGCAGCGCCAGCGGGTCGCCATGGGCCGCGCCATCGTCCGCGAGCCCGCCGTGTTCCTGATGGACGAGCCGCTGTCCAACCTGGACGCCAAGCTGCGGGTGGAGACCCGCGCCGGGGTCGCCGCGCTGCAGCAGCGGCTCGGCGCCACCACCGTCTACGTCACCCACGACCAGGTCGAGGCGATGACGATGGGGCACCGGGTCGCCGTGCTGCGCGACGGGCTGCTCGAACAGTGCGCCACCCCGCGCGAGCTCTACGACCGCCCGGCCACCGCCTTCGTCGCCGGCTTCATCGGCTCGCCCGCGATGAACCTGCGCACCGCACCGCTGGTGCCCGACGGCGCCGACCTGGCCGGGCTCACCGTGCCGCTGCCGCGCGAGGTGCTCGACCGGGCGCACCGGGACGGGCTCTCCGAGATCACCGTCGGGGTGCGCCCGGAGGGGATGCGGGTCGCCGCCGACGACGAGAAGGCCGTCGACCTCACCGTCGAGCTGGCCGAGGAGCTGGGCTCGGACACCTACCTGCACGGCCGGGTCGGCACCGACACCGGAGCCGACACCGACACCGGGGCCCGCCGGTTCGTGGTGCGCACCGCCGGCGGCGAGGCCCCGCCGGTCGGCCGGGAGATACGGGTGACGCTGCGCGATCCGGGGGCGGTACACGCCTTCGACCCGACGACCGGGATGCGGCTCGCATGAGCGCGGCCCGCAGCTTCCCGCCCGGCTTCGACTGGGGCGCCGCCACCGCCGCCTACCAGATCGAGGGCGCGGTCGACGAGGACGGCCGCACGCCGTCGATCTGGGACACCTACGCGCACACCCCCGGCCGCACGGTGGGCGGGGACACCGGCGACGTCGCCGCCGACCACTACCATCGGGTGGACGCCGACGTCGGGCTGATGCGCGAGCTCGGCCTGCACTCCTACCGGTTCTCGATCAGCTGGAACCGGATCACCCCGCAGGTCGACGCCGAGCGGCTGGGCCCGGTGAACACGGCCGGGCTGGCGTTCTACTCGCGGCTGGTCGACGCGCTGCTCGCCGCGGACATCACGCCGGTGGTCACGCTCTACCACTGGGACCTGCCGCAGGCCCTCGAGGACGCCGGCGGCTGGACCTCGCGCGCGACCTCCTACCGCTTCGCCGAGTACGCCGCCGTCGTCGCGGCCGAGCTGGGCGACCGGGTCGGGGTGTTCACCACCCTGAACGAGCCGTGGTGCAGCGCGTTCCTCGGGTACGCCGCCGGGGTGCACGCCCCGGGCCGGACCGATCCGGCGGCGGCGCTGGCCGCGGTGCACCATCTCAACCTGGCGCACGGGCTGGCCGCGCGGGCGATCCGGAAGCGGGTGCCGTCCGCCCGGATCGCGGTCAGCCTGAACCTGGCCTGGGTGGTGCCGGAGACGGATTCGGCCGCCGATCTGGACGCCGCCCGCCGGGTCGACGGCCTGCAGAACCGGCTGTTCCTGCAACCGATGCTGACCGGCGGTTACCCGGCCGACGTGGTCGCCGACACCGCAGGCATCACCGACTGGTCGTTCGTCCGCTCCGGCGACGAGGAGCTCGCGCTGGCCCCGCCGGACGTGCTCGGGGTGAACTACTACACCCCCACCCACGTCCGGCACTGGACCCGCGAGCGCCCCCGGGAGACCGCCGACGGGCACGGTGACGGCACCGGAACGCCCTGGATCGCCTGCGACGACGTCGAGTTCCCGCGACCGGTCGGCCCGCTCACCGACATGGGCTGGGGGATCGACGCCCGCGGGCTGGCCGAGGTGGTCCGGCGGATCGCCCGCGAGTTCCCCGGGCTGGAGATGGTGGTGACCGAGAACGGTGCCGCCTTCCCCGACGTACCCGGCTCCGACGGCATCGTCTCCGATCCCGACCGGGTCGACTACCTGCGCGGACACCTCGCCGCGCTGGCCGACGTGATCGCCGAGGGCGCCCCGGTGCGCGGCTACTACGTCTGGTCGCTGCTGGACAACTTCGAATGGGCCTGGGGATACGCGAAACGGTTCGGCGTCGTGCACGTCGACTACGTCACCCAGGTACGCACCCCCAAGGACAGCGCCCGGTTCTACGCCGGCGTCGTCCGCACCAACACCCTCACCCTCGACCGCACCACCCCCGACACAGGAGATGCCGCATGACCGTGCTCGCCCCCACCCCGGCCGACCGCTTCTCGTTCGGGCTGTGGACCGTCGGCTGGCGCGCGGCCGACCCGTTCGGCGACCCGACGCGCCCGCCCGTGGACGTGGTCGAGGCCGTCGAGCGGCTCGCCGGGCTCGGCGCCTGGGGCCTGACCTTCCACGACGACGACCTGTTCGGCTTCGGCGCCGACGCCGGCACCCGCGACAAGCAGGTCGCCCGGCTCCGGGAGGCCTGCGACGCGACCGGGATGACCGTCCCGATGATCACCACCAACCTGTTCTCGCATCCCGTGTTCAAGGACGGCGGGTTCACCTCCAACGACCGCTCGGTGCGGCGGTTCGCGCTGCGCAAGGTGCTGCACAACGTCGAGCTCGCCGCCGAGCTGGGCGCGCGCACGTTCGTGCTGTGGGGCGGCCGGGAGGGCTCGGAGTACGACTCCGCGAAGGACGTGCGGGCCGCGCTCGATCGCTACCGGGAGGCGATGGACCTGCTCTGCGCGCACGTCCTGGAGCGCGGACACGACATCCGGTTCGCGATCGAGCCGAAGCCCAACGAGCCGCGCGGCGACATCCTGCTGCCGACCGTCGGGCACGCGCTGGCCTTCGTCGAGCGGCTCGCGCATCCCGAGCTGGTCGGGGTGAACCCGGAGGTCGGGCACGAGCAGATGGCCGGGCTGAACATGGCGCACGGGGTGGCCCAGGCGCTGTGGGCCGGCAAGCTGTTCCACATCGACCTGAACGGTCAGCGCGGGATCAAGTACGACCAGGACCTGGTGTTCGGGCACGGCGACCTGCTCAACGCGTTCGCGCTGGTCGACCTGCTGGAGTCGGCGGGCTACGACGGGCCGCGGCACTTCGACTACAAGCCTTCCCGCACCGAGGACCTGGCCGGCGTGTGGGCCTCCGCCGAGGCGAACATGCGGACCTACCTGCTGCTGCGCGAGCGGGCGGCGGCGTTCCGGGCCGATCCGGAGGTCGTCGCGGCGCTGGCCGAGGCGGGCGTCCCGGAGCTGTCCGAGCCGACGCTGGCGCCCGGCGAGACCGCGGCGGAGCTGCTCGCCGATCCCTCGGCGGGGGCCGGCTTCGATCCGGAGCCCGCCGGCCGGCGGGGGTACGGCTTCGTCCGGCTGCACCAGCTCGCACTGGAACACCTCACCGGGGCACGATGACCGGGTGCCTCCCCCCTCCGCGTCAGCGCCGGTACGCAGCGCGGAGCTCCGCAGGCACAACCTGGGCCTGCTGCTGGGGGAGCTGCGCCGGGAGCCGTCGTCGCGGGCCGCGCTGGCCGGCACCACCGGGCTGACCAGGGGGACCGTGGCGAGCCTGCTCGATCCGCTGGTCGCCGCCGGTGTGCTGGCCGAGGGGCCGCCGAGCCGCGGCGGGATCGGCCGGCCGGGGCGGCCGCTGCGGTTCGCCCCGGACGGCCCGGTCGCGGTCGGGGTGTCGGTCGAGGTGGACGGGCTGGTGGCGTGCGTGGTGGGGCTGGACGGCGGCGTCGTCCGCCGGCTGCAGCGCCGCCGCGACCATCGGACAATGGACGCCGCCGAGGTGTTCGGCCGGGCCGCCCGGGACGCGCGGGCGCTGTCCGCGCTGGCGGGCCGCCCGGTCGTCGGCGCCGGGGTGGCGGTGCCCGCGCCGGTCCGCGGTACCGGGCCGGACGCCGAGATGCTGCGGGCGCCCAACCTGCCGCTGCTGGCCGGGGCCCGGCCCGGTGAGCTGTTCGGCCGGGTCGCCGGGCGGCCGGTGGTGGTCGGGAACGAGGCGACCCTGGGCGCGCTCGCGCACCTGGGCGTCGCGTCCGACTTCGTCTACGTCTCGGCCGGGATCGGCATCGGCGGCGGGATCGTGGTCGGCGGGCGGGTGCTGGCCGGGGCGGCCGGGCTGGCCGGCGAGATCGGGCACGTCGTCGTCGAGCGGGACGGGCGCCCGTGCGGCTGCGGCGGCACCGGCTGCGTCGAGCGGTACGCCGGGTTGCCCGCGCTGCTGGCCGACGCCGGGGCCGACGGGCTGCCGGGGCTGCGCGCCGCCGTCCGGGCGGGCGAGCCGGCCGCGCTGGCCGCGGTGCAGCGGGCCGGGACCGCGCTCGGGGCGGCGCTCGCCTCGGTGCTCAACGTCGTCGACCTGCCCGCGGTCGTGCTCGGCGGCAGCTACACCGCGCTCGACGACCGGCTGGCGCCGGTGGTCCGCGCCGAGATCCTGCGCCGCCGCCCGTCGGCCGGCGTCGAGGTCCTGGTGTCCGCGCACGGCCGCCCGGCGGCCGCGCTGGGCACCGCCCGGGCCGTCACCGATCGCGTGCTCGACGACCCGGACCTGCTGCTCAGGCCATGATCCAGGTGTCCTTCGCGCCGCCCCCGCGGGACGAGTTGACGATCATCCCGCCGGGCGGTGCGACCCGGGACAGCGCCGCGGGCAGCACGTCGACCTCGGGCTGCGGGCCGTGCCCGGCCGACTGGACCGCGAACACCCGCAGGTCGACGGCCTGCGGCTGGAGCGTCCCGTCGGTGAAGGTCGGGTGCGTGGAGATCCGCACCATCTCCTGCGCGACCCAGCCGGCCGGCCGCTCCCGGATCGCGGCGGCGGCCCGCTCCAGCTCGCCGGCGTCGGCGTGCGGGCCGATCACGATGCCGGCCCCGCCGTAGCCGTCGACCGGCTTGAGGACGAGCTCGCCGAGCCGGTCCAGCACCTGCTCGCGGGCGGCCGGATCGACGCAGGCCCAGGTCGGCACCGAGGCCAGCACCGGCTCCTCGCCCAGGTAGTAGCGGATCATCTCGGGGACGTAGGCGTAGACGAGCTTGTCGTCGGCGACGCCGTTGCCCGGCGCGTTGCGCAGCGCGACCCGGCCGCGGGCCATCGCGGCCAGCAGGGCCCGCCCGATCGGGCGGTGGTCGGCGCCCCTGGCCAGCGCCAGGTCCTTCTCGTCGATCCGACGGTAGAGCGTGGTGAGACGCCGCCGGCGCCCGCCGCCGACCATGAACACCGCGCCGTCGGTGATCTGCAGCCGGCCCGGGGTGACCAGCGGGATCTCCATCGCCTCGGCCAGCAGCCGGTGCTCGAAGAAGGCCGAGTCGCTCTCGCCCGCGGTGAGCAGGGCGGCCTCGCCGTCCGGGCCGGTGGGATCGCCGTCGGCCAGCACGGCGCGCAGCCGGGCCGGGACGTCGTCGAGGCCCAGCACCTCCGACGGCGACTCCAGATCGGGCAGCACGCTGCGGATCAGCCGGCGGCCCATCAGCGAGAACCCGATCCCGGACGGCACCCGCAGGTTGTCCTCCAGCACCACCCAGCCGTCGTCGGCGTCGCGGACCAGGTCGATCCCGGCGACCGCGATCCGGACCGCGTCCGGCGTGACGAGGGTCGCCGAGCGGGTGCGGCCCGGCGCGTTGTCGACGACGGCGGCCGGGACGATCCGGTCGCGGACGATCTCGCGGCGGCCGTAGACGTCGCGCAGGAACAGTTCGAGGGCCCGGACCCGCTGGGCCAGCCCGGTGGAGAGGTGCTCCCAGGAGTCCGGGCCGATGATCCGCGGTACCAGGTCGAGCGGGAACAGCCGCTCGCCGTCCTCCCCGGGATCGACGCCCGGCACCGGGAAGGTGACGCCGCGGGCCCGCTGCTCGGTGCGCAGCGCCGACTCGGCGGCGGTGAGCCCGCGCGGGCCGAGCCGTTCCAGTGCCCGGAACAGCCAGCCGTAGGCGGGCCGGAGCTTGCCCTCGTCGTCGACCGCCTCGTCGTAGCGCGGCGGCCGGTAGCCCTCCAGCAGCTCGGGCGCGACCGGCACGGTCAGCGGCGGCGTGGTCCGCGGCTCCTCGCCCTGGGTGCGGGCCACCAGGTCGTCGACGACGTCGACCAGCGAGCCGCGCCGCCCGAACGCGCGCCGCTGGATCGCGGCCCCGGAGCCGCGGGCCAGCACGGCCTCGGCGAGCTCGGTGACCTGCTCGGTGTCACCGGTCTCGGCCAGCCACGGCTCCAGGTCGGCGACCAGTGCGCGCAGCTGCACCGCGGGTGAGGCGAGCACCGGCCCGGAGACGTCGACCAGGTCGCCCTCCAGCCCGGAGCGGGCGGCCCGCCAGGCCGCGGCGCGCAGCAGCTCGTGCCGGACCGGGGGCAGCGGCCTGCCCGCCTCGGTGTCCGCCCGGGCCCGCCCGACCAGCGCCCGGAAGAGCCCGGCGACCAGCACGACGTCGTCGACCTCGGGGCAGGCGTCGCAGAGCCGCAGCTCGACGGTCGGCAGGTGCGCGCTGGGCCGGACGTCGAAGTACAGCATCCCGGCGTCGCTGATCGTCCCGGACGCGATCAGCTCGGCGATCATGGCGTCGTACTCGGCGGCGGTCGTGACGTTGCCGGGCGGGCCGGCGGTGGGCCAGCGCTGCCAGATCATGCTGCGGTAGCTGGCGTAGCCGGTGTCGTGCCCGCGCCAGTACGGCGAGCTGGCGGTGATGGCGAGCAGCGTCGGCAGTGCCGGGGCGACCCGGCGGGACACCTGCACGGCGGTGTCCCGGTCGGGGACGTCGACGTGCACCTGGACCCCGCAGATGTGCTGCTCGCGCACCAGCATCTGGTACTCGTGCTGCATCCGCTCGTAGCGGGCGCCCGCCGAGATGTCGTCGCCGGACAGATCGACCAGCGGCACCGTCCCGGCCGCGACGACGCCCAGCCCGAGCGGCTCGGCGGCCTCTCGCAGCCGGCCGCGCAGCCGCCGCACGTGCGCGCGCAGCTCGTCCAGCGACGGCGTCGCCGGCGAGTTCGTCTCGACCAGCGAGCGCTGCAGCTCGGGGAAGAACTCCTTCCCGTCCAGGTGCTCCAGCAACCGGTCCACCTCGGGAGCCGCCCGCCGGTCGGCCAGACCGACGACGTGGAACTCCTCCTCGACACCCACCAGCGGCACGTCCCCCATCGGCGTGACGCTAGGGCGCCCGTGTTACGACAATGTGTCGCCGCGACTTCCGGGCCATGGCGTCGCTCGCGGGCGGCCGCCGGGGCGGTGCCTGCGCCGGGGTGCGATGTCCGGACCAGTCATGATCCCCTGGTGTTCGAACATGTGTTCGTCTATGGTGGACGCATGACCACGGTCATCGACGCTCCCGCCGCACCCGATCTGGATGCCGTGCGGGAGTTGTTCACCCGGCTGGCGGCGGTGGTCGACGAGGTGTCGCCGGCGCCGGTGCTGGTGGACCGGATGATCGCGCTGGTCTCCGTGCGCAACAGTGTGGAGGCGGCGT
>NZ_JBZFLK010000028.1:0-57945 GCF_058448985.1 Pseudonocardia sp. DxW
ATGGATGGCGTAGGAACCTCCATCGTCGGGAGACCTCGACGTCTATCTGCGGACCGACGCGCCCGGCCGACCTACACCGTCATCTGGGAAGAGCCCTGAAACGTCTTCGACGACGACGGGACCGGCTAGGAGCAAGGCGCGGTGAGCTAAAGAATGGAGCTTGCTCGGCTTCGACGCCGCCGCGAGCTCCGGTGAAACTCCGGTAAAACGGTCGGTACTGGTCGGTCGTCGTCGGTCACCACCGGATGGCAGCGTCCCCCACGCTCGGCGTTTGCGCAGGTCAGCGGCTCGTTCACCCAGTGGGCGCATCAAGCGATAGACGCAGAGCCGACGTGATTAGGTCGTCGGTTCGATTCCGACAGGCGGCTCCGGCGAACCGCCCCTGACCTGCGCAAACACAGGGCAGGGGCGGTTCGGTTCTGGTGGTCGCGCGATGCGCTGGCCTCACGGCTCTGCCCGACACCGACGTCGCTCTCCTCTGCGACGGACCCCTCGCCGGCTGAGCGCTCGCGGCCGGCATCCTGTCCGTGTGCCGATAGGCCTCGCTCCGCTCGGCAACGCAGCGTGGCGTTGTGTCGCGACCTGGACGTGCGAGGTGTCAACGGTGCGTCGGCGCAGCGATCGTTGTGTGCGCAGCGAGATGCTCCATGCCGCACGCGCGGCGCGCACGAACGCAACGCCCCGGAACGCCAACGACCCGTCATCGCTGCGACGCGCAACGCGTCTCCCGTCACGGCAACGGATCGCAACCACGACCCGCCCACGGCGCCTCGCGGGACGGAGGGCAAGTTGACACAGTTGCGCTGCCATGGAACCGCGCTGGCCCTCTCGATGACCACCGGTGAAACAGTGCCGCTCCAGGCTTGCGCCTGGTGTTGCCTGGCCTCCTCGTGATCGGCCCGTCGGGGATCGTCAACGTGGTGCGGGTGTCGAGGCGGTCGGGTCCGACGGCTCGGCGGGGCGCGATCGTCTCGTGCGTTGGCGGACTACGGGAGCTTGGACGCGAGGACGTCGGCCGCCAGGATCTCGGGTGCTGCGCCGAGGAGGTGCTGGTTGGCCATCAGGGCTGCGACGATGGCGCCGTTGGCGTGGGCGTCGCGAGCGGCCTCGTCGGGGAATGCATCGAAGATCCAGAAGGTGTCGGCGTGGGTCCTAGCCGCGAACCAGACAATCGTTCCTACTTCTTCGTTGGCGAGTGCGACAGCGCCAGCGAGCAGATCGGCGAGCGCGTCGTGCTGTCCATCGGCCGCGACGATCTTGGCGACGAAGGCATACGGAAGTGATGCGGGTGTGGACATGAGGGGTTCTCCTTGAAGTCGGGGTTCTTCGTGGGGCGAGTTCAGCGTATGACGAGCGAGGGCCGGTGGGGAGTGGCGTATACGGCAGTATTGCTATTGTTCGCGCCATGCGTATCGGACTGATCGCGATCGACGGCTGCTTCGGTTCGGCTGTCGCGTCGGTCATCGACATCGTGCGGGTGGCCGACGGAGCCCGCGGCGATATCGACCCGCGGATCGACCCGATCGAACTCGCCATCCTCGGACCGAAACGGCGAGTGACCACGACGGCATCGATGACCCTGTCGGTGGACCACCCGCTGTCGGAGTCCGGAGAGTTCGACGTGGTCGTCGTCCCTGCGCTTGGAACCCTCACGGCCGCCGCTACCCACGACGCCCTCCAGAGCCGAGATGCACGTTCGGTCATCGCCTCACTCGGGCGCCTCGACGACGCGACCACCCGGATCGCCGCGGCGTGCACCGGCGTGTTCGCCGTCGCCGAGACCGGACGGATGCATCATCGGCGGGCGACGACCAGCTGGTTCCTGGGGCCGGAGTTCCTGAAGCGCTATCCGACCGTCGCCCTCGATCTCGACACCATGGTCGTGGTCGACGGGAACCTCGTCACCGCCGGCGCCGCGTTCGCCCACATCGACCTCGCGCTCTCACTCGTGCGATCGATCAGCCCCGACCTGGCCCAACATGTCGCCAAGCTCCTCATCATCGACGAGCGCCCGTCGCAGGCGGCCTTCGTCGCCTACGAACATCTCCGGCACGAGGACCCGATCGTCGTCGAGTTCGAACGCTTCGTGCGCGTCCGCCTGGACGAACCGTTCAACGTCGCCGTCGTCGCGCAGTCGCTCGGCACCAGCCGGCGCACCCTCGAACGACGAGTCCGTGCGGCGCTCAACCTCACTCCGCTCGGCTTCGTCCAACGGCTTCGCATCGAACGAGCTCGGCACCTCTCAGCAACCACGGACCTCACCTCCGCCGAGATCGCGCGACGGGTCGGCTACGCGAACGCCGAGACTCTGCGCTCCCTCCTGCGCAGGGAGCGACGCCGTTCCTGACCTATCGCCATGCCTGTAGCCGGTGTCCTAGCGCTCGGTTGGAACCACCTCTCAGCACGTCGCGTCGACGCTCCTGCGTCGCCCCTGGACGACCCACTCGACACGCCCGCAGCACAGGCCATGTGACGTGCCCCGGCTTCCCGGACGGTCGGGGTTGGGTGGCTGTGATGTCGCTGCGTTCTCGTCGAGGGGGTCAGCAGACCCGATCAGGGTCGATTGGGATGAGCCGCGAAGGCGGTCAGGTCAGGGCGGCCGAACCCGGCCGGCGGGGTAGCGTCGGACACGTCGAGGTCTTTCGGATGGATGGCGTAGGAACCTCCATCGTCGGGAGACCTCGACGTCTATCTGCGGACCGACGCGCCCGGCCGACCTACACCCTCATCTGGGAAGAGCCGGGTTCGATCCCGGTCCGGCTCCACCTGGCGTCCTGAGGTCGTCGCGGAAAGTTCCCGGGGCGGCAACCGAGATCGGGACGCCTCCAGGCGACCGTGGGCCGCGGCCTACGGGCGCCGGTACTCCTCTTCGGTGACGTGCTCGCCCCACGTCGTGGTGGTGGTGGCGTCCTCGGCGCCGTCGAGCATGGCCAGGTGTTCCATGAAGTCCTCGGGTGTGGCGCCGTGCCAGTGCTCCTCACCCGGCGGGGTGTACACCGTCTGCCCGGGATGCACCTGCACGACCGTGCCGTCCCGGGTCCCCATCAGCGCGATCCCGTCGGTGACGTGCAAGGTCTGACCGTTCACGTGCGAATGCCATGCCGTGCGTGCCCCGGGGGCGAAGCGGACTCGAGCACAGGTCATCCGCTGACCCGCATCGACGGGTCGGGCGATCGCATCGACCCACACGTCGCCGGTGAACGTCGTGGCAGGAGCCTTGGTGGTGGCCGGCTTCGGCTCGATCCTCATTCCGCGAAGACCTTCTTCGCCACCAGGATCGCGGACATCGCCTTCGGCCAACCCGCGTAGAACGCGAGGTGGGTGATCGCCTCCCTGATCTCGACCTCGGTGAGACCGTTCTGCTTGGCGAGGGTCAGGTGGCTGACCAGCTGCTCGGTGCTGCCGGAGGTCACCAGGCTGGCGACGGTGACGAGGCTGCGGTCGCGCCGGCTCAGTTCCGGCCGGGCCCAGACGTCTCCGAAGAGGACGTCGTCGGTCAGCTCGGCGAGTTTCGGAGCGAAGTCGCCGACCAGCTGCTGGGCGCGGCTGAGCTGGGGTGTGTCGGTCATCGGATCCCGTTCTGTCATCCGGCTCTGTCGTCCGGTGGTTCGGTCGGTGTGGCCGCGTTCAGTCGCGGAAGTCGGGTCGGCGCTTCTCCCGGAAGGCCGCGACTCCTTCGGCGAAATCGGCCTGGTCGAACAGACGTCGTTGCTCCCGCGCCTCGGACGCGAGGATCTGGCGCAGGTCGGCGTGGCCCGCTGCCGCGAAGGTCGCCTTGGTCGCCGCGAGGGCCGGGCGGGAGCGGGCGGCGAGCAGTGCGGCGCGCTCCAACGCCAGCTCCACGGCGCCCCCTGGGTCGGAGAGCTTCTCGACGAGCCCGATGGAGGTGGCCCGCTCGGCGCCGACGACCTCGCCGAAGAGGATCATCTCCGCGGCCCGGCCCTGCCCGACTCGTCGTGGGAGCGTCCAGGCGAGACCTCCGTCGGTCGCGAGACCGATACCGCCGAAGGAGGCGCAGAACCGCGCGTCCTGCGCGGCGACCACGTGATCCGCCGCCGCAGCGAGCGACAGACCGGCGCCGAAGGCACCTCCCTCGACCGCCGCGACGACCGGTTTCGGTCCGCCGACGATCGCCTCGATCAGGTCCGCCAGCAGCTGGAGGCGGACGATGCCCAGCTGCTCGTCGTCGCTCATCGTCGAGATGTCGCCGCCGGCGCAGAAGAAGTCCCCGGCGCCGGCCACCACGACGACACGCACGGCGTCGTCCACCGCCGCGGTGTTCAGCGCGTCACGAAGCTCCCCGCGCATCTCGACGGAGAGCGCATTGCGGCGCTGAGGCTCGTTCAGCGTCATGAGCCGCACCCCGTCCCGGTCCTCGACGAGTACGAGGGTCCCGGCCGGCTGATCGGTCATCGTCCCTCCCTGCTTCGCGTGCGTCGTTGCCGTGGTCGGTGCGTCAACGTCGGCGGGCCGACGGCGCCAGGTCGGCCGTTCCGTAGCTGTTGTCCTCCGGGTTGATCGTCACGCCGGGCGTGGCGAGCTCGTCGATCCGGTCCAGCACCTCGGACGAGAGCGTGACCTCGGTGGCCGGCAGCTGTGACTCGAGCTGCTCGACCGTGCGGGGCCCGATGATCGCGGCCGTGACGCCGGGGTGGTTGATCACGAAGGCGATCGCGAGTTCGATCAGACTGAGGCCCTCACCGTCGGCCAGCTCGGCCAGCTGCTCGACGACCTCCAGCTTGCGCTGGTTCGCCGGCGACGTCATGTCGTACCGGGAGGCGAGCCGCTTGCGCGCCGGTGACGTCGGCGAGGAGTCCTGCCTCCACGTGCCGGACAGCCAGCCGCCGGACAGCGGGCTGTAGGTCAGCGTCCCCATCCCGTGGCGCCGGGTCGTGGGGAGCACGTCCTCCTCGATCCCCCGGACGAGGATCGAGTAGGGCGGCTGCTCGGTGACGAACCGCTCGAGGTTGCGCGAGCGGGCGGTCCACTGTGCCTCGATGATCTGGCTCGCGGCGTAGGACGACGACCCGATGTAGCGGACCTTCCCCTGCCGGACGAGGTCGGTGAGGGCGCCGAGGGTCTCCTCGACGTCGGTGCCCGGGCTGGGCCGATGCACCTGGTAGAGGTCGATGTGGTCGGTTCGCAACCGGCGCAACGAGTCCTCGACCTCGCGCATGATCCAGCGGCGGGACCCGCCACGCCGGTTGGGGTCCTCCCCCATCGGGACGAAGAACTTGGTCGCGAGGACGACGTCGTCGCGCCGCCCCCGCAGCGCCTCGCCGACGATCTCCTCCGAGACCCCGGCGGAGTAGACGTCCGCGGTGTCCACGACGTTGATCCCCGCGTCGAGCGCGCGGTGGATGACCCGGATGGAGTCGGCCCGGTCGGGGTTGCCCCACGGTCCGAACATCATCGTGCCGAGGGCCAGCGGGCTCACGGACACGCCGGTCCGTCCCAGCGGTCGATAGTCCACGCTCGCTCAGCCCTCCTGGCCGGCCGGGCGCAGCAGGATCTCGTGGATGGCCAGCCGCCGCGGCCGGGCGATCGCGAAGGCGATCACCTCGGCGACATCCTCCGCCGTGACCTCCGCCTGGTCGTAGAGCTGCCCGACCCCGACCTTCGTCTCGGCGTGGGTGATGTGGGTCGGCAGTTCGGTGGCCACGACGCCGGGCTCGATCAGGGTGACCCGGACATCGGGCAGTAGCTCGCGCCGGAGCGACTCGGACCAGCCGTTGATGCCCCACTTGGTGGCCGCGTAGACACCGTTGCCCTGACGCGCCGTGCGACCCGCGACGGAAGAGATGTTGATGATGTCCCCGCCGTCGGCCTTGAGCTGATCGAGGAAAACCTCGGTGCTGGTCAGGGCGCCGAGGAGGTTGACCTCGATCATGCGCCGGTAGTCCTCGTGCTGCTCCGGGCCGAAGGGGCCGAGCAGCATGATGCCGGCGTTGTTGACCAGGACGTCCGCGCCACCCAGCTCCTGCCGGACGCGCGCGGCCGCGGTGACGAGGGCCTCCCGGTCGGTCACGTCCGCCTCGACGGCGATCGAGCCGTTGTCGAGCTCTTTGGCGAGGGCGTCGATGCGGTCGGCCCGCCGGGCGAGCAGCGCCACCCGGTAGCCGTCCGCGGCCAGGGCCCGGGCGGTTGCCGCGCCGATGCCGGACGACGCTCCGGTGATGACGGCGGTCTTCTGTGTCTCGCTCATGTTCCTTGGGTTCCGTTCGTGTCGGGCGTGCCGTGTTCAGGGGCGCGGGACGGGGTGCCCGGTTCAGGGGTGTCGACGTCGGTGCTGGTGCTGGTGCTCCCACTCGTCGACCTCGGCGCGCAGTTCGTCGGACACCGAGCGGACGGCGGTGAGCGCGTCGGAGCCGAGCACGAGCAGCGCGGGGGCCTTGCCCGAGGTGACCACGTCGATCAGGGCGGCGGCGGCCCGCGCCGGGTCACCCGGCTGGGTCCCGTGGGTGGCGTCGTTCTCCTTGCGGCGCCTGCCCGCGGTGTCGGCGTAGTCCGCGATCGCCTCGGCCGACTGGGTCAGCGAGCGACCGGCGAAGTTCGTGCGGAACGCGCCGGGCTCCACCGCGAACGCGGTGATCCCCAGCGGCCGGACCTCCTTGCGCAGGGCGCTGGTCAGCGACTCCAGCGCGGCCTTCGTCGCGGAGTAGTACCCGGAGCCGGGCGGGCAGGCGCGCGCCCCGATCGACGAGATGTTCACGACGGTCCCGGACCGCCGGGCGCGCATGCCCGGCAGCACCGCCCTGGTCAACGCGACCGCGCCGAACACGTTGGTGTCGAACAGCCGGCGCACGTCGGCGTCGTCGCCCTCCTCGACGGCGGCGCGGTAGCCGTAGCCGGCGTTGTTCACGAGCACGTCGACTCCTCCGAAACGGTCCTCGGCGCTGCGGACCGCGGCGGTGACCTGCCGGGGGTCGGTGACGTCGAGCGGCAGGCCCAGCGCGGTGCCGGGGTGAGCATCGACCAGATCCTGCACCGCGGAGTCCCGGCGGGCGGTCACGACCACCCGGTGTCCGTTCGCGAGCACGGCCTCGGCGAGCGCCCGCCCCAGTCCGGTCGAACAGCCCGTGATGAGCCAGGTCGCCATCGTCTCCTCCTCGTCGACTCGTCGGGCGGGACAGCGCCGTCCCATCCGTCAGTCAACTCCGGTCGCGCTCGCCGAGGGAGGTTCTGTCAGGGCCGGTCTCTCACCCGGCGGAGCTCACAGCCGGCTCGACGCCGAGGGTCCGCCGGGCCGGCGGTGCCGGCGGTGCCGGCGTGCGCGCCGCGATCACGAGCGCGACGACCGCGGCCGCCGCGGCGGCCAGGAAGACGATCGTGTACGCCGAGCCCGCAGGCAGCAGGTGGCCGTCGGCCTGCACGACCAGTGCCCCGCTCACCGCGGCCGCGACGGCCGTGACCGTCGACGTGCCGAGCTGGCGCATCAGCGTGTTGAAGCTGTTGGCGGCCGCCGTCTCCGTCTCCGGCACCGCCCGCATGATCAGCAACGGCAGCGCCGAGTAGGCCAGCGCCGCCCCGACCGCGCCGACCGTGGCCCAGACGACGATCAGCCAGACCGTTCCCGGGAGACTCGCGATCCCCGCGTTGCCGATCACCAGCAATCCCGATCCCGCGGCGACCGTCGCCCGTGGCCCGTGCAGCCGGGAGATCCGGGCGGAGACCGCCGAGAAGATCATCATGGATCCGCCGATGGGGAGCAGCAGGAGCCCCGCGATGAGCATCGACAGTCCGAACCCGTACCCGGTGGCCACCGGGGCCTGCAGGATCTGGGTGGCGAGGGCGAACGTCGCGAAGATCGAGAAACCCAACAGCACCGACGCGATGTTGGTGCGCAGTACCGCCGGTCGCGCCGCGACCCGCAGATCGACCAGTGGCGACGAGCGGCGCAGCTCGTAACGCCCCCACACCGTCAGGACCACGGCCGAGCCCACCAGCAGTCCGAGGACCGCCGGGCTCGCCCAGCCCCAGGCCGATCCCTTCGAGACCGCCAGCAGGAGGCACACCAGGCCGACGGTCAGCCCGACCGCACCCATGGCGTCGAACCGGCCGCCGCTGCGCAGCCGGGACTCCGGCACCATCCGCGACACGACCAGCAGCAGCACGGCCGCACCGACCGCCACGGCCGCGAACAGCACGCGCCATCCGCCGTGCCCGGCCAGGATCCCCGTCACCGGCGGCCCGATCGCCCCACCGACCCCGAGCGACGAGCTCATCAGCCCGACCCCGCCCGCCACCTTGGCCGGCGGCAGGACGTCCCGCATGAGGCTCATCCCGAGGGCGAGCACGCCGAATCCCACACCCTGCATCGCGCGGGCCACGAGCAGGACGGCGAAGTTGGGGGCGGCCGCGGCGAGCACGGCGCTCACCAGGATGACCCCCAGCGAGACCAGCAGCATGCGTCGCTTGCCGTACATGTCGCCGAGACGGCCGAGCACCGGCGCGGACACCGCGCCCGCCACCAGGGTGGCGGTGAGCAGCCAGGTGGCCGACGACGAGCTGACCGACAGCAGGGCCGGGAACTGCGGGATGAGGGGGACGACGGCGGTCTGCAACAGAGAGACGAGCAGGCCGCTCAGCCCCAGGGCGACGATGGCACCGGTGGCACCGCGGGCGGCGGGAGTGGGCAGAACGGGACGGGCACTTGCCGCGACGGCGGTCACAGGGCGCTTCTCCTCGATGAAGGGTGCGGTCTCAGAGGACCACGAATCCTTGCCTTATGGCAAGCATATCGTTGCCATTGCGAAATTCGTCACCGCGCGCCGCGCAAGGGGGCACCGGCAGGACCTCCCCCGCCCCCGGCCCCGCTCCTTAAACTGATCCCATGACCATGAGCGTGACCCTGAACAACGGCGTCGAGCTGCCGGCCCTGGGCTTCGGCGTCTTCCAGACCCCGCCTCAGGACACCGTCGACGCGGTCGTGACCGCCCTGGACACGGGCTACCGGCACATCGACACGGCCGCGGCGTACGCCAACGAGCGCGAGGTCGGCGAGGCCCTCCGTCGGTCCGGCGTCGACCGCGCCGACATCGTCGTCGAGACGAAGGTGTGGATCAGCGACTATGGCTACGACGCGACGCTGCACGCCTTCGAGAAGAGCGCGGGCAAGCTCGGCCTCGATCAGATCGATCTGTTCATCCTGCACCAGGCCCTGCCGGGGCGCTTCGACCTGACGATCGACGCCTACCGCGCGCTGGAGAAGCTGCTCTCCGACGGCAGGGTGCGGGCGATCGGGGTCTCCAACTTCATGCCGGCCCACCTCGACGACCTGGTGAAGAACACGTCGGTCGTCCCCGCGGTCAACCAGGTCGAGGTGCACCCGTACTTCTCCCAGCCCGTAGTCCGTACAGCGAACGAGGAGCTGGGCATCCTGACCCAGGCCTGGTCGCCCATCGGCGGCATCACGTTCTACCGCGACGGGCAGCACGGCAGCACACTCCAGGACCCGGTCATCGGCGGGATCGCCCAGGCCCACGGCAAGACGCCGGCCCAGGTGATGTTGCGCTGGCACCTCCAGGAGGGGCGTTCGGCGATCCCGAAGTCGACCAAGCCGGCCCGCATCGCGGAGAACTTCGACGTCTTCGACTTCGACCTGACGGTCGACGAGCTCGGTGCCATCGACGCGCTGACCACCGACGTGCGGGGTGGTCCCGAGCCCGAGGCGATCACCCTCGAGGACTTCGGGCGGGACATCCCGGAGGCCTGAGGGGCCGGCAGCCGTGGCGACGAGTCCGATCGAGACGACCGGTGGCGCCGTGCGCGGTGTCGTCGAGGACGGGATCCATACGCACCGTGGAATCCCGTACGGCGAGTCGACCGCGGGTCCGCTCCGCTTCCAGCCACCGCGCCGCAGGCGCTGGTCGGGGGTCCTGGAAGCGACGCGGTTGGGCGCGCGGGCGCCGCAGATCTCGCGCTTCACGTCGGAGGCACCGCATCTTGTGTGGAACCGGGACACCGCCCCGATGGACGAGGACTGCCTCGTCCTGAACGTGTGGTCGCCGACCGACGGCCCCGCGGGGTTACCGGTCATGGTGTTCCTGCACGGTGGCGGCTACCGGATGGGGTCGGGCGGCCCCGCGGTTACCGAGGGTCACGGGCTCGCACGGCGCGGCGCCGTGGTGGTGACGCTCAACCACCGGCTCAACGTCCTCGGCTTCCTGCACCTCGCCGACACCGGGGACGAGCGCTTCAGCGGCTCCGTCAACGTCGGCATGCTCGACATCGTCGCCGCGTTGAAATGGGTGCGGGACAACATCGGCAACTTCGGCGGGGATCCCGGCAACGTCACCGTGTTCGGCCAGTCCGGTGGCGGTTCGAAGGTCGGCGTGCTGATGGCGATGCCGGCCGCCCGCGGGCTGTTCCATCGCGCGATCTCGCAGAGCGCGTCCTCGATCCAGCGGATGGCGACTCCGGACGAGGCGGCCGCGGCACGCGACCACCTCCTCGCCGCGGCGGGCCTCGGGCCCGCCGACGTCGCCGGGCTCGCCGAGCTCCCCGCCGACCGGCTGCTCGAGGCGATGCAGCGCTCCGTGCGGGCGGCCGGCGGCGTCTACGACTTCCGTCCGGTCGTCGACGGGACGGTGCTGCCGCAGCATCCGTTCGACCCGGCCGCGCCCGCACTCGGCGCCGACGTGCCGATGATCGTCGGCTGGTGTGAGACCGAGCACCGGCTGCGGGCGTCCCTCGACCCGGAGTTCATGGACCAGACCTGGGAGAGCGCACGAGACCGCGTCGCGGCGTTCGTCGGCGCCCCCCAGGAGCAGACCGGGGATCTGCTCGCCACCTACCGGGTGCACCATCCGGAGGACTCCCCCGGAGACCTGACGGCACAGATCTACGGAGACCACCGGTACCGCCGGTCGGCGACGCGAGCCGCCGAGCTCCGGGCCGCCGCCGGGCACGCACCCACCTACCTCTACCGCCTGTCCTGGCGGACCCCGGTCGCGGGCGGGGTCCTGCGCTCCCCGCACACGCTCTGCCTGCCGTTCGTGTTCGGCACCACCGATGCCGCGGCGGGGCTCGTCGGCGAGGGCCATGAGCAGCGCGAGCTGGAGAGCCGGATGGCGGACGCGTGGGTCGCCTTCGCCCGCGACGGCGACCCGAACCATCCCGGCCTCCCCCGCTGGGCCCCCTACCGCACGCCCGGACGGTCGACCATGGTGCTCGCCTCCACACCCCGTACGATCGACGACCCGGACGGGGCGGAGCGCCTGGCCCTGGAGGCGTGCCCGCCCTACCTCCCGAACCTGACCGAGGGTGGCGGGCGCAGGTGAGCCCCGTCTGTCCCGCGGCGGGGACGGACGGGGCCCACCTTGCGTCCTTACTGTCAGAGGGCGTTCGCCGGGTTGAGGTTGCGCGGCTTCCACCGGAGCAACCGCTTCTCCAGCAACGTGACCAGCGCGCTGATCAGGACGGACACCAGGACCAGCACGATGATGCCGCCGAACACGCCGGCGGTGTTGAAGTTGCCCGCCGAGCGCTGGATCAGGTAGCCGATGCCGGTGTTGGACCCGACGATCTCGGCGGTGACCGCGGCGACCAGCGCGTAGGGCACCGAGACCTGCAGGCCCTGGATGATCCAGGTGGCCGCGGAGGGCAGCCGCACCTTGAGCTGCAGGGTCAGCCGGTTCGCGTTCATCACCTTCAGCACGTCGAGCAGCCGCTGCTCGACGTCGCGCACACCCTCGTAGGTGCTGGAGAACACCAGGAAAAACACGATCACGGTGACCAGGGCGACCTTGGACCCGAGACCGAAGCCGAACCAGAGGATGAACAGCGGGACCAGGGCGAGGCGTGGGATGGCGTTGAGCGCCACGACCGTCGGTCGGAAGATCCCGCCGAGCAGCGGGCTGCTGCCCAGCGCGACCCCCACCAGTATGCCCAGCGACGCGCCGATCCCGAAGCCGTAGAGCATCGCGACCACGGTGGCCTGGATGCTCTCCAGGAGCACGCCCTCGTCGACCCAGCCGACCAGGGCCGTCCAGATCTCCGACGGCTTGCTGATGTAGAAGCTGTCGATCAGCACGTTCGGCTGGGTGGCGGGGTCGCCAGAGGCGAACTCCCAGATCGCGAGCATGGCGAGCGGCAGGGCGACCCGGCCGACCTGCACGATCCGCTTGCGGATCTCCGAACGGCTGCGCCCGCCCGGGGAACCGTCGGTGCTCCGCGGCGGGTCGGGAGTGGTGACCGTACCGGCTTCGGCAGGACTCCTGGTGGGTGCGCTCGTCTCGGTCACGCCTCCTCCTCCTTGATCGTCGAGTGGTCCAGCAGCTTCCAGAGGCGTTCCCACATCTCGCCGTAGACGGCGTTGCCGCGCAGGTCCGCGAGATCGCGGGGCCGCTCGAGCGGGACGTCCTCGACGTGCACGACCCGCCCGGGGCGGGTGCCGAACACGACGATCTTGTCCGCGAGCAGGATCGCCTCGTCCAGGTCGTGGGTCACGAAGATGATCGTCTTGCGGTCCCGCTCCCAGATCCGGAGTAGCTCGTTCTGCATGGTGAATCGCAGCTGGGCGTCCAGGGCGCCGAAGGGCTCGTCCATGAGCAGCGTGGAGGGCTCGTACACCAGGCCACGGGCGAGCGAGGCGCGCTTCTGCATCCCGCCGGAGAGCTGCGAGGGGTACCGCTTGTTGAATCCCTTGAGCCCGACGAGCTCGATCACCTCGTCGACCCGGCGCCGGCGCTCGGCACGGGGGACCTTCTCGATCTCCAGCGCGATGCCGACGTTCTTCTCCAGCGTGCGCCAGGGGAGCAGGTTGTCGTGCTGGGTGATGAAGCCGACGCCGGTGTTGACGCCGGTCAACTGCTGTCCGCGGAACATGACCGTGCCCTCACTGGCACCCAGCAGACCGGCCGATATGTTCAGCAGGGTCGTCTTCCCGCAGCCACTGGGGCCGATGAAACAGACGAAGGATCCGCTCTCGATGTCCAGATCGACCGACTGCAGCGCGGTGAACTCCTCGCCGTCGCCGGAGCGGAACCGCCGGGTCACCCCGCGGAACGAGAACTCCAGTGCGTCGGCGTCGTCCGCGCTCGCCTGGTGGACCGCCGTCTCGATGGTCGTGTCGCTCACTGTGGTCACCCTCCCTGGGTCGGTCGTGCCGCCTCGGCCGGCCCGAGGTCGTAGAGGTCGGCGAAGTCGAAGCTCAGCGGCGTGTCCCGGCCGAGGTTCACCAGTCGCACCTCGTTGTCGAACATCTGCTGGGTCGTCACCGGGGTGGCTCCGCGGTACGCCTCGATAGACAGCTCCCACCCCGCATCGAACGCCGCCGGCTCCAGCTCGCGGAACTCCGGCAGCGCCTTGACCTTCTCCCGCAGTTCCGGGGTGGGGTTCTGCAGGTCCCGCTGGGCGAGCCACATGGCCCGCATCAGCCGGGTGGCGGCCTCGGGGTTCTCCCGCAGGAACGTCCGCGTCGTGTAGTAGTCGTGGGAGGCCAGCGGGGTGATGCTGGGGACGTCGCGGGCCAAGTTCAGCCACACCGCCCCCCAGCCCTGCGCCTGCGGGAAGTTGATCCTCGGGAACGACTGGGCGAACCCGTCGGTGCGGCCGTTACGGGTCGAGGCGATCTGCGCCGACGCGTCGTTGTTCGGCACGATCGTCACATCGGTGTCGGGGTTCAGGCCGTGCTCCTGCAGGGCGACCCGAAGGTAGGAGTTGCCGGTGGACCCCTGCGGCGAGGCGGTGATCTGCATCCCGCGCAGGGCCTGCACCCGATCGGCCACCGGCGAGTCCGGCGTGAGGCCACGTGCCGCCAGCTCGTCGATGGTCTGCTGATTCAGCGCCACCCCGAACGTAATGCTGGGGTTGGCGGTGCCCAGGCTGACCAGGTCGGTCATGCCCTCCGCGTAGGCGCTGTAGAGCGCCCCCGCTCCGGAGATCCCGACGTCGGTCTGGCGGGCGATCACCGACTGGGTGATCAGCGAGGCGTTGCTCGCCGACCCGAACTCGAACTCGACGTCCAGGCCGACCTGCTCGAAATAGTTCTGGGCGACGATCACGATGGTCGGCAGATCGGTGAAGGTCGCCGAGGTCGACATGACCCGCAGCGGGATCGCTCCCTCCGGAGCGTCCTGCTGGTCGGCTGGGCTCGCACACGAGATCAGTGCGAGTACGAGGGCGGCGGCGCCGACGACCCGCAGCCGGGACGCGGCCCGCCCGGGGATGGGGCGCAGAGATCGCCAGAACGACATCCGGACTCCTTTGTCACGCACTGGATCGTCGTCGTCGGACGAGCGAGAGCCTTGCCGGCGAGGACCCGGTCGATCACCGGTCGCCGCTCCCGATCGATGTGATTCGTATATACGAACTTTTGATCATACTTACGACACGCAAGACCATAAGTGGGCAGTCCGATAGTGTCAACAGACCGCCTTTCGCCGTCATGGCGTTGAGCGATCATCATTCATCGAACAGACCTCACTGAGCAGCGCGGCGAGGTCCCTGGGCGCCGTGATCATGGCGTTGTGCGGAGTTGCGAGAACGCGATGGGAAATGCCGGCGTTCGCGGCACTTCGCGCCCGCGCCCGGTCACGTTGGCCGGCAGCCAGCGACGACGGCGAACACTCGATGAACATGCCGGGGTGATGCCAGGCCCGACCCCGCGGACCGCACGGGTCCAGATAGGTCTGCAGAGGCTGCGGCGTGAGGCGGGCGTCCACCCAGGCGGCGACCGCGGGATCGGCGACGCCGTACCGGGCAGCACCCTCGACGGGGACGTACCAGCCGTCCCCCTCGCGCTCGGCGAGCTCACGGAGATGGGCGGCCCGCTCGGGGCCGATGACGTCGAGCACGCACTCGCCCTCGAGCGGGAGGTGCGCGTCGAGCAGTACGAGTGAGCGGACACGATCGGCGATCCACTCCATCGCGCCGGCCACGACGGTCCCGGCGTAGCTGTGGCACACCAGCACGACGTCGTGGAGGTCCTCGAACTCGAAGACGGCCACGAGGTCACGCACGTGGGTGGCCAGGTCGACGGACCGGTCGAGCAGGTGCGCCCGCTCCCCCACTCCGGTCAGGGTCGGGGTGAGCACCTCGTGCCCGGCGGCCCGCAGCAGCCTGGAGGTCGGCCGCCAGCACCAGCCGCCGTGCCTTCCCCCGTGGAGCAGGACCAGCGTCGTGGGTTCACCCGCCGTCGTCGACATCCGGACTCCTCCCGGGGGCGGTCGGCGCTCAGGGCCTCGCGGCCTCGGCAGCACTCAGGTCGTACAGGTCGCCGAAGGTGACCGACACCGGCGCCGGGCGGTTGAAGTTCACGAGCTCGAGCTCGTTGTCGAACATCTCCTGCGTGGTCAGCGGGGAGGCGCCTTCGTAGGACCCGATCGCCGACTCCCAGCCGGCGTCGAACGCGGCCTGGCTCAGCTCCCGGAACGCGGGCAGGTTCTTCACGGCCTCGCGCAGCTCCGGGGTCGGATTCTGCAGCTCCTGGTGTGCCAGCCAGACCGCCTGCATCACCCGCTTGGCCGCCTCCGGGTTCTCCTGCATCCAGGCTCGCGTCGTGTAGAGGTCGTGCGAGGCCATCGGGAGCACCTGAGGCAGATCCTGAGACCAGTTGAGCCACAGGGTCCCCCATCCCTCCGCGTCGGGCAGGTTCGACCGGGGGAACGACTGGGCGAATCCGTTCGCCCGGCCGTTGCGGGTGCTCGCGATCTGGGCGGACGCGTCGTTGTTCGGGATCAGCGTGACGTCGCGGTTCGGGTCGATGCCGTACTGCCCGAGCATCATCCGCACGTAGGCGCTGCCGGTCGAGCCGTCCGGGCCCGAGGTGATGGTGAGCCCGCGCAGCGCCTGAACCCGTTGCTCCACCGGGGACTCGGCGGTGACCCCGAGCTGGGCGAGCTGATCGACGGTCTGCTGGTTCAGCGCCAGGCCGAACGTGATGCTGTTGTTGCTCGATCCCATGCTGACCAGGTCGGTCATCCCCTCGGCGTAGGCGTTGTACAGCGCGCCGGTGCCGGAGGACCCCACGTCCGCCTCGCCCGCGATGAGAGCCTGAGTGATCAGGGAGGCGTTGTCGGCACCGTAGTCGATCGTGGCGTCCAGGCCGACCCTGCCGTAGAGGTCCCGGGCGGCGATCACGGCTCCGGTCATGTCGGTGAACGTGGGAGTGGTGGAGATGATGCTGACCGGGAGCGCCCCGTCCGCCGACGGTTCCGACCCGCCGCCGCTCGCACAACCGGCCAGGGACATCGCCGCGACGGCCGCGAGGGCCAGCAGCCGCCCGGACAACGACCGTCGCCCACCTCGGACTGGACTTGCATCGACAGGCATTCCCGACTCCTTCGTCTGCGCCGACATCGGCCGAATGCACCGTCGATCGTGTGCACCGTCGGCGTCGACGACATGAGTGCTTTCGTGTCACCCCGGACCGGGGCACGCCAGGCGGCGGAGATCGTGTGTACGATCTCGGCGTTCCTTCCTTGCGATCACCAGGAAGCGAAGCCCGGCGCGGCCGAACCTCAGGCCGGGGCGGTCAGGTCCAGGCAGTTCTCGGCGGCCTCCTTGTAACGCGCCGTGACGGCCGGATCGTGGCCAGCGACTACCGCTGTGTCCGGACGTGCGGACAGGCTGCGCAGGAGCTCGTAGGTCCGGTACATGCCGCCGATCTCGGTGAAGACATGGAACGGCCGGTCAAGCGTCATCTCGTCGTCATAGTGCAGCGCGTCGGAGGCGAGCACCACCGAGCCGTTCGTGGTGGCGACGTCGGCGATCAGCTGGCCCGGCGTGTGCCCAGGCGTGGTGACGAGGTCGATACCCGGGTACAGCCGGTGGTGGTCGGTCTCGATCTGGAACAGCCGCCCCGCACGCTCGAGACCCTCGACCGCCGCGAGTTCCTCGTCGCCGTTGGCGAGTCCGGTACAAGGGCGCTTGCCGATCGGGTCCCGCCAGAAGTCGAACTCCCGCCGGGCGAGGCTGAAGGTCGCATTGGGGAACAGGCCGACGTTGCCGATGTGGTCCCAGTGCATGTGCGAGAGCACGACGTGGTCCACCTCGGCGGCCGTGATGCCGACCCGCCCCAGCAGGTCCGTCGGGGAGGCCACGAGGGTCCGACCCCGCTGGAGCGCCCGCTGTTCGGTGTATCCGCAGTCGAACAGCACTGTACGCCGGGAGTTGCGCACCACCCAGAAGAAGTAGTCCATCGAAAAGGTCTGCTCGGGCTCGTCGTAGAGCTCGTACCGGTAATAGGTCTGCGACGCCGTGTTGCCGTGCGGGTACCGCTCGGGCCGTGCGTCTGCTGAAGAGCATCTTCGTTGATCCTTCGCTTGCCACCCGACTGAGGAGGTCATGCACGCCGGCCGGAATGCTCACCATCATCAGTGAGATCGTAAATACGAACTATTGACCGTATGCGCGAATTGACAGTATGGCCCGGCCCACGGCCTGTCAATGGCGACGCCACGAACGACGTCCGAGCAAGGCATGAACCTGAACGCGAACTACGGTTCTGGATCATGAACACCGTCAGGTAGCGCGCCGATGATCTCGGAAGTGGTGTGGATCAGACGCCGGGTTCGCCGTCCAGGCTCAGCGTGGCCTCGGCGGCCGCGGATCCAACGACTCGGCCGACGATCGACCGCCCGTAGCGGTCGTACTTGCGGTGGTACTCCGCGTCGATCGCTGCATGCGGCGCGTCGTCTGGCCTTCGGAAGACCACGTCTCGCTCGACGCCGGCCGCACGGACCCGTCCCGTTCCGGCGGCGGCCGCCCGCCGGAACCACCCGTTGCCACTGCCGTGGGCGGACCGGACATAGAGCTCGTCTCCGACACGGGCGCCCCAGACCGTCGTGTACGGACGCAGCGTCCCGTCCGCCCGGATCGAGTTGATTTGCAGCTCCGTGGCTTCTCCGACGCGATCCAGCTCGTCCGCGGTCCAACCACTCATCGTCGTGCTCTCGTGCTCCTCGTCGCTCATCGGGACTACCCCAGACCCACGCGCTCCAGCCAGGCCGCGACCTGCGGACCGGCCTGCGCCGCCTCCTCGCCGCGGACCGCGAGCCCCTCGCCGATCCGCGCACCCGGACATGCCTCGGCGTAGACCTCCGGCGCCGACCCCATCCCGCTCACCGCGTAGGTGACGACGGGCAGCACGGTCCGGTCCCGCAGATCGAGGGCCTCGGCGAAGGTGTTCATGATCATGGGCGGGCGGACGTTCCAGAGCCCGCTGCCGAGCAGCACGACGTCGTAGCCCGCCACGTCCGGTACCGGGTTCACGATCTGCGGCCGGGCGGCGGCGCGCTGCTCGTCCACGTTGCGGGCCACGGTGTCGTCGTAGCCGTCCGGGTACGGCTCGGCGGCCTCGATACGGTGCAGGTCGCAGTCGATCCGTTCGGCGATCAGGCCCGCCACGACCTCGGTGTTGCCGACCTGCAGGGTCGTCCGGCCACCGTAGTGGTAGTTCTCCCCGGCTCGGGAGAAGTAGGCCAGCAGGACTCGGGCTCCGGGGCGCTCCCGCTGCAGCTCGGTGGGCGGCTCGCCGGGCGGTGTCGCAGCAGCTCCGCATGCCGTCAGGCCACCCGTCACAGCCAGCGCGAGCCCTCCGGTGAGGAGTCCGCGCCGCCCCAGCACCCGGTCGCCCGGTACTTCGTGATCACGCCTCACTG
Source organism: Pseudonocardia sp. DxW (assembly GCF_058448985.1). Classification (NCBI taxonomy): domain Bacteria; kingdom Bacillati; phylum Actinomycetota; class Actinomycetes; order Pseudonocardiales; family Pseudonocardiaceae; genus Pseudonocardia; species Pseudonocardia sp. DxW. Next base: position 18,606 of record NZ_JBZFLK010000028.1, read on the forward strand.
CCGCTCCGTATCCGTCGACGTCGTCATGGCCCCAGTCCACCGCGACGAGACCGCGTCCGGGAGGCACGGTCGTCACCGGTACTGCCCGTGCCCCCCACCGGAACCAGGTCACGGCCCGGGGGCGAGCACATCGGCCAGGTCCCGAGGGCGGGTCCGCGGGTAGGCCGAACGCGCACACCGGGCCGACCAGGCAGAACTCGATCACGGTGCCGGTGAAGCGCGCGACCGCGATCCGGCGCATCTGCCGGCTGCTCCCGTGCGGGCAGGGCATGGGTGTGCCGGCGCGCCGGTTCGGCCGACGTCACCGATCCTCTCGAACGAACGTCGGAAGCCCTCAGGCACGGGGAGCGTCGGCGAGCTGCTCGGCGAACGACCTGGTGTCCCCGACGTCCTCCAGACGGGAGGCCGTCGCGATCCAGGAATCGGTGTCGACGCCGGGGAGCGCGTCGCGCCACTTCGCGGCGAGTTCCGACCAGGTCGGTTCTCCGCGCAGGCTGTGTCCTCGCGGGTGGTCGACCCGCCGCGTTCCGCTCCTGCCGTCGGCGAGGGCGATCGTGACGACCGATCCGCGGCCGTCCGGCTGGTCCCGGTCGAGGTCGGGGTCGGTCCGCAGGGTTACCCGCTCGCGGAGCCGGGCGAAGACGGGATCGCTCTGGATCTGCGGGAAGTAGGAGCCGGACAGACTGATCCCGTGGTGGATCAGGGCGACCGACATCATGTCCTGCAGGCAGATGTTGTGCATGGTCCGCCCGTCGACCACACGCCTCGCGTGTCCCGGCATCCCGACCTGCACCGACTCGATCGTCGCCGGCTCCGCGCCCAGCTCGTCCGCGACGGCCAGCGCCGCCTCGACCGCCGCGTGGATCGGGTAGCCGGCCCGCATGAACTTGAAGTTCGCGCCGCTGATGCCGAACTCGGTCCCCAACCCGCGCACCACGCGCTCGGCGCCGTCCTCGACACCCCAGGCGTCGAGCAGCCCGTGCCGCTCGCCGATCACGTCGGCGACCCCCTCCAGCCCCGCCTCGGCCATCAGGGCCGCCCCGACACCCGCCGAGGCGTACTGGCCGTTGCAGAAGGCCTTGCTGATGTGGTCGTCCTCGCGGAAGAGGGCGACGAGCCCGTTCGCGCGGAACGTGGCCAGCGCGATCGCGTTCGCCTGCTGCCGGACGTCGAGCCCGAGAACTCTGCCGCACGCGACGGCCGCGCCCACGGCGTGCAGGAAGTCGGCGTGCACGTGGTACGTGTCCTTGAGACTGAACGTGCCGCCGCAGGCGTCGATCAGCCGGGTGCCGACGTCGTAGCCGAGTACCACGGCGTTGATCAGCTCGGCACCGCCGGAGCCGCGTAGCTGCGCCACCGCGAAGGCGGCGTGCACCAGAGTCGATCCCGGGTGACCGCCGACGACGTGCGCCCCGTCGATCTCGTCCGCATGGGCCGCAGTTCCGTTGGCCAGCGCCGCGAGCTCGGCCGAGGAGCGCCGGCCCGTCCGGTACACGACCGCGTCGGAGGAGGCGACCTGGCCGGTGACGTAACCCGCGGCCAGCTGCCCCGCCCGGCAACCCGCGCCGAAGTAGGAGCTGGCCAGCTCGTCGAGGATCACGAGCTTGGCGCGTTCGCGGATCTGCTCGGGCAGCGCCGCTGCCGAGGTGCTCACGGCGTACTCCGCGAGGGTGCCCGTCAGGGTCGTGGGGGCCGTCACCGGCATGGAGGTTCCTCTCTGATCCGGTCGCGCTGCGATGTCAGTAGCCGAAACGGGACTTCTCGACCACCACGTGGTCATGGCTGGGCAGCGGGGTCCACCCGGTGGCCCGCAGGTGCGCGAGGCTGGCTCGGTAGGCCGTGAGGTCGGTGAACCGACTGGACGGGAGTGCGTGGTCGGCGCCCCCGTTCTCCCAGTTCTCGAACGTGTCCACGCAGTCGCCGGTGATCACGAAGGTGCCCTCGCCCGTGGCGACGTGGACGCCCTGCGAGCCCGGCGAGTGCCCCGGCAGCGGTACCGCCCCGACTCCCGGCGCGATCTCGGCGGCACCGTCGAGAGGACGGACCCGGTCCAGGAACCGCGCGAAGGGCGGGATCACGCCCGGACCGATGCCGTAGGCGAGATGGTGCCCCGAGCACGGTGCCACGGCGTGACCCAGCTCGGCCCGCTGGATCAGGATCTCGGCGTTGCCGAAGGCCGCGTTGTTCGAGCAGTGATCCCAGTGCAGGTGCGTGTTGACGACCAGGTCGACGTCCTCGGCCCGCACCCCGATCCGGGCGAGGGCATTCTCCAGCAGCTCGGGCTCCTCCACCACATAACCGTGGGAGATCTGCCCGCGGATGAACTCCTCGTCCGCCGGCCCCCCGGTGTCCACCACGATGGTCCGATCGCCCGAGCGCAGCACGAACATCACCAGCGGCAGGCTGATCCTGCGCCCGGTCGCATCATCGAGGTAGACCAGCTCGGCTTCGACACCGCGGAGCTCACCGAGCTTCACCGCGTCGATGACCCAGTGCGTCGTCATCTACGACCAGCCCTTCCACAACGTTGTGGGCTCCGCCCGGGAGCCGTGTCCCTCGACGGCCGGGGTTCAGGCCCGCGCCATCGTCGCGATGTCGATCACGAAGCGGTATCGCACGTCGCCCGCGGCGAGCCGGTCGAACGCCTTGTCGATGTCGTCCGCGGTCACCACCTCCACCTCGGCGGCGATGTCGTGCTGCGCACAGAAGTCCAGCATCTCCTGCGTCTCGGCGATCCCGCCGACCAGCGTGCCCGCCAGCGAACGGCGGTTGTTCAGCAACGAGAAGACGTCCAGGGTGACCGGTCTCGTCGGCACGCCGACATTGACCCACGTCCCGTCCAGAGCCAGCAGGCCGAGGAACGCGTCGTAGTCCACGTTCGCCGGCGCCGTGGAGACGATCAGGTCGAACGTACCCCGGAGGTCGTCGAAGATCGACGGATCAGTGCTGAGCCGGTAGTCGTCGGCCCCCAGACGGTAGGCGTCCGGCTCCTTGGCCGAGGTGATGTCGAAGACGGTGGTGTGCGCCCCCAGCGCCGCCGAGATCGGCACGCCCACGTGCCCCAGCCCGCCGAACCCGACGATCCCGACCCGCATGCCGGGTCCGGCCTTCCAGTGCCGCAACGGGGTGTAGGTGGTGATCCCGGCGCAGAGCAGCGGCGCGGCCGCCTCCAGCGGGATCTCGTCCGGGATCCGGACGACGTACCCCTCGTCGACGACGATCTTCTCGCTGTACCCGCCGCGGGTGCGTCCGCCCCATCGATCGAGGCCGTTGTAGGTGAGGGTGTTGCCGTTGCGGCAGTACGGTTCCATCCCGGCCCGGCAGTAGTCGCACTCCCTGCACGAGTCGACCAGGCATCCGACACCAACCCGGTCCCCCACCGCGAACCGCCGCACCTGCGGGCCCACCGCGGACACGACGCCGGCGATCTCGTGGCCGGGCACGATCGGGTAGAAGGTCTGGCCGAACTCGCTGCGTGAGCGGCTCACGTCGGTGTGGCAGATACCGCAGTAGGCGATGTCGATCAGGACGTCGCCCGCACCGACGTCCCGACGCTCGATCGTGAGCGGTGCGAACGAGTCCTCGGGGCCCGCCACGGCGCGGGCATTGACGGAGATCATGCCGGTCAGCCGATGGACTTGTACTCGAGGTACTCCTCGATGCCGTACCGGCCGAACTCCCGGCCGATGCCGGAGAGCTTGAACCCGCCGTGCGGTGCCCGCGGGTTGATCGCGGAACCGTTGATGCGGATACGGCCGGCGCGGAGCCGGCCGGCCACGGCCCGGGCGTGCGCGTCGTCTTCGGCCCAGACGGCTCCGGCGAGGCCGTAGTCGGTGTCGTTGGCGATCCGGAGGGCGTCCTCCTCGTCGTCGAACGGGACGATGACGACAACCGGACCGAAGATCTCCTCGCGCGCGACGCGGGAGGTGTTGTCGCCCGAGAACACCGTGGGCTTCACGAAGAAGCCCTTATCCAGTCCCTCGGGGGCCTCCGGGCCGCCGGTCACCAGCTTCACGCCCTGCTCGAGGCCGGACTCGATGTAGCTGCGGATCCGGTCACGCTGGTTCACGTTGGCGACCGGGCCCAGGGTCGTGGCGGAGTCGTACGGATCCCCCAGCACGTAGCTCTCGGCCTTGCGGGCGGCCACCTCCTCGGCCTCGGCCAGCCGCGACCGCGGCACCAGCACCCGGGACAGTCCGCCGCAGACCTGGCCGGAGTTGCGGAACGCGTCCTCGATGCCGACCTCGACGGCCGTCTTCAGGTCGGCCCCCTCGAGGACGATGTTGGCCGACTTGCCGCCCAGCTCGAGGGCCACCTTCTTCACCCCCTGCGAGGCCAGCTCCATCACCCGGCGCCCCGCGCGGACCGAGCCGGTCAGCGAGACCATGTCGACCAGCGGGTGGGTCACGATGGCCTCGCCGACGACGGGCCCGGTGCCGGAGACCAGGTTGAACACGCCCGCGGGGAAACCCGCCTCCTCGACCATCTCGGCGAAGATGAACGAGCTCAGCGGCGCGACCTCGGTGCCCTTGAGCACCACGGCGCAGCCGGCGGCCATGGCCGCGCCCGCCTTCATGCAGACCATCCGCATGGGGCCGTTCCACGGGGTGATCGCGCCGACGACGCCCGCGGGCTCGCGGGCGACGACCGTGTGGTCGACCTCCTCCGACCAGACGATCTCGCGAAGGCTGGTGACGATGCTCCGCAGATCGGTGACCGCGAACGCACCCTGCTGGTCGACGGCCGCGGAGTACGGCTGGCCGATCTCGCCGACCACGGCGCGGGTGATCTCCTCCGCCCGCTTCTCGGTCAGCTCGGCGAGGCGCTCGGTGAGCCGCACCCGTTCGTCGACCGAGGTTCTGGACCAGGCGGAGAACGCGGCGGCGGCGGCCTTCGCCGCGGCATCGACGTCCTCCGGTGTCCCGTCCGGGATGGTGGCGACCGGCTCCTCGGTCACCGGGTTGACGACGGTGATCACCTCGATGCCGGTGGAGGGCACCCACCTGCCGTCGATGAAGATCTTGTCGCGGTCGATCACCGGGCACGCTCCTTGAGCATCGTCACTGTTGCCGCGTTAGGGTGGTTCGCATATCAGAACTAGTGATCGTGATAGCGGCCACCACGTTACGAGCGTGCCCCGGCGGTGTCAACGGCCTCAGCGGCACGCCCCCGAGCTGCACCCCCACGGACCAGGGTCATGATGGCGATCGACGCCGACGCGGCGACCGCGGTGTCCGGTCACCGGCCGATCGCCGACCCCCCGACGACGGGAGCGCACACATGGACGCGACGACCGACCTCTACGAGGTCTACGCCCTCCGCTACGCCACCCGGTCGAACACGACCCGCAGCGGCACCTTCTACCGCTACGAGCTGTACGACGAGCCCGACGGCCCCGTCACCACCGGCTACTACTTCTGGCTGATCCGCAACGCGTCGCGCACCGTCCTGGTCGACTGCGGCTACAGCGAGACGAAGGCGGCGGCCCGCGGCCGCGGCTTCACCGCGACGCCGCTCGAGCTGCTCGCCCGGCTCGGCGTGCGGGCGACGGACATCGATCACGTCGTGCTCACCCACATGCATTTCGACCACGTGGGCAACATCGGGCTCTTCCCGGGCGCCACGTTCAGCATCGCCCGGGCGGAGCTGGAGTTCTGGGCCGGCCCCCTCGGCAGCCGCACGACGATCGGCTGGGCGGTCGAGGCCGATGAGCTCGCGCAGGTCCAGCGGCTCGGCCGGGAGGGCCGGCTGTACCTGACCGACGGCCGCGGCGACGAGCTCGCACCGGGGATCCGGGTGACCACCCTGCCCGGCCACACGCCCGGCCAGCTGATCGTCGACGTCCCGACCGCCACCGGCAGGGTGGTGCTCGCCTCGGATGCCGCGCTCTACTACGAGATGCTCGAACGCGATCGGCCGTTCCACATCTTCACCGACCTCGCAGCGTCCTACCGCGCGCTCGACGAGCTCCGCAGTCTCGGCGCACGCCCGGGCACCGCCGTCGCTCCCGGGCACGACCCGCTGGTCTCGGACCTGTTCGAGGCGGTCGCCCCGGCCTGCGTCGACCTGACCCGGCCGATCCACGGTCTGCCCGGTTAGACCGGCTCGCGCGGGGAGTCCTTGCGCCGCGTCCAGGACGCGACGTGCTTGAGCAGCGCTCGGCGGACCTTCTGCTCCCGTGGCTCCACCTCCGCGGTCTGCCCGATCAGGACCGCCGCGGCCACGCTGTCTCCGACCTGGTTGCGAACGACCGAGGCGAAGGCGATCTGTGCGCCGTGATGCCGGAAGTTGCGGGCGACGCCGGACTTGCGGATCTCGCCGAACTCGGCGAGGAACTCCGAGACCGCCTCGCTGTCCTCCCCCTGCTGGCGGCGTAGGTAGGCGTCCCGCTCGCCGTCGGTCTTCTCCGCGAGCAGCGCCTTGCCGCCCGCCGTGTTGATCAGCTTGCGCCGGATGTTGCTGCGCGCGGCGAACCCGGTGAGCGCGTCGGTGCCGGACTCCCCGATGTAGATGAGGTGGGCGCCCGCCTCGACACCGAGAAAGACCGTCATCCCGGTCTCCTTGTGCAGCGCGTCCAGATCGGCCTGGCTGACCTGGCCGGCGCGGATGTGCCCGCTGGCCAGGGTCAACCCGTAAATGGCGGGGCCCAGATAGAACCGCCGGTCGGCCTCGTAGAGCCATCCCTTCGCCTGCAGGCCCCGGATGAAGCCGTGCACCGAACTCTTGGGTGCGTCCAGGGCACGGGAGAGCTCGGCGAAGCCGATCCCCGGGTGGTAGACGACCTCTTCGAGGATCTGGGTCACCCGGTCGATGGTGCGGTGGTTCTTCGGGCCGCCGGGTTCGGTCTCGGTGGCGTCGTCGGTCACGCACGCCACCCTAGCCGAGCCACGGCGGATCATTCGTCATTACGAACCGACGAAGTTCGGCGGCCGCTTCCCGACCGACGCCGCGATCCCTTCGGCGAAGTCCGCGGTGTCCAGCAGTGCGGCCTGGGCGGCCGCCTCCAGGTCCAGGGCGGCGGACACGTCCGAGACCAGTGTCCGGCGCAGCGTGGCCCGAATGGCGGACACGGACAACGGCGCCGAGGTGGCGATCCGGGTCGCGAGCTCGATCGCGGCGGCCCGCGGGTCGTCGGCGACGGCGTCGACGAGCCCGAGAGCGGCCGCCTCCTCACCCGAGACGGAGCGACCCGTGTAGAACAGCTCCTGGGCCCGCTGTGGACCGACGGCCCTCGGGAGCGTCACCGACAGCGCGAAGCCCTGGTGGAAACCCAGCTTCGCGAAGTTGGCGGTCAACCGGGCCGCCGGGGCGGCCACCCGGAAGTCCGCGGCCATCGCCAGTCCGAGGCCACCACCGATCGCGCCGCCCTGGACGGCGGCCACGATCGGTGTCCGCCCGGAGAACAGCCGGAACGCCTGCCGGTACACCCGCCGGATCCCGGCCGCTCCCATCCCGCGCAGGTCGGCACCGGCACAGAAGTGCTTCCCCTGCGCTCCGAGCACGACCGCCGTGACGTCCTTCCCGTCGTCGAGCGCGAGGTAGGCGTCGGCCAGCTCGGTGAGCAGTGCCTCGTCGAAGAAGTTGTTCGGGGGCCGTCGCATCTCCAGCAGGGCCACCCGGTCGGCCACCGTCTCCAGCACGACCTCGGTCACGCGATACCTCCCGTCGAGGCCAGCTCGGCGGCCGCGATCGCTTTCTTGTCGATCTTCCCCGAGTGGGTCATGGGCAGCGGCTCCCGTGTGATCCGCCAACGGCTCGGAACCGCGAAGGACGCCAGCCCGGCCGTCAGCGCCGCCGCCAGGTCCTCGGCCGAGAGATCCTTCTCGACGACGACCACAGCCATGACCTCCTCACCGAGGTCCGGGTGCGGCACGCCGAACACCGCGGACTCGACGACCCCGTCGATGGCGGCCAGGCCGTGCTCCACCGCGGCCGGGGCGATGTTCTCGCCTCCTCGGATGATCATGTCCTTGGCGCGTCCGGTGATCCAGAGATACCCGTCGTCGTCGACCGTGCCCAGGTCGCCGGTGTGCAACCAGCCGTCGTCGTCGATCGGGGAGTCGGCGGCGCCGAAGTACCCGATCATCTGGGTGGGGCAGCGAATCAGGATCTCGCCGTCCTGCAGGTCGGTGGGATCGAGGATGGACAGCTCGACCAGCGGCAGCGGGCGACCGGTGCTGCCGGGGCGCTGCGTGGTGTCCCTGCCCGAGGCCGCGGTGGCCTGGCCGCCGTTCTCGGTCAGCCCGTAGCCGGTCGCGACCCGGGGCTCGACGCCCGGGAGTCCCGCACGCAGCTGGGCCAGAAACTCCCCGTGCACCGGGGCCCCGCCGACCGTCACCGAGGTGATCGAGGTCAGGTCCCGGGTCCGCACGTCCGGGTGCTCCAGGACGCGGGAGACCATCGTGGGCACCGCGCTCCACCGGGCGATCTTCCACTGCTCGATGAGCCACAACGCCTCGGCCGGGTCGAACTTCCCGGCCGGCATGACGAGAGTGTCCCCGACCGTGATCGCCCGGATCAGGGTCTGGATGCCGCCGATGTGGAACATCGGGCCGGTGTGCAGGCCCGCGTCCCCGGTCGAGGAGTCGACCAGCTGGGGCAGCCGCCGGGTGATGTGCAGCAGCATCTGCAGCCCGGCCAGCAGGGACCGGTGCGAGAGCACGACGGCCTTGGGCTTGCCCGAGGTCCCGGAGGTGAACACGAACGCGGCCGGGTCGTCCTCGTGGTGGCCCGCAGCCCGGGACACACCGACCATCTCCTCGTCCGCTGCCGGTGCCGGGGTATCCCACGGTCCGAAGGGGGCGCCCGGGGGCAGTCCACGGGCTGCGCGCGGGTCGGCGAGGACGAGCGCGGGCTCGAGCAGCGCCAGCGCGTCGGCCACCTCACCCCGCCCCCACCAGGCGTTGCCCAGCACGGGCACCGCGCCGACGGTGACCAGTGCCCAGAAGTTGATGATCCACTCAGGGCTGTTGAACCCGGTGAGCAGCACCCGGTCCCCCGGGCGCAGCCCGCCCCCGGCGAGGATGGCCGCCTTCGCCTCGGCGGCCCGGCGCATCTCGGCGAACGTCACGACGTGCTCGCCCTGCACGATGTGCGGCCGGTCGCCCCATCGGTCGGCAAAGGCGAGCAGCGACCCGATGTCGGTGGGCCGCTCGGTGTACACCCGGAACGGGATGCCCCGGACGATCTCGGTGCCGATCTCCTTCCCCCACGCCTCGCCGCTCCACTCCCCGGTCATGGCTGCTCCTCGCGCCGCGGGAGCGCCACGGTCGCGGTACCGGGCATGCAGGCCTGCTCGCGCTGGTTGGTGGCCCAGGTCTCCAGGTGCACCACGGCGTCGCCGTCGGCGTCGATCTCCTTGCCGACGACCTCGCCGCCCAGCCGGACGACGTCCGACAGGTAGACGTGCGAACGGTACTGACCGTGGATCGCCTTCACCGCGCCGGCGTCGCCCATCCAGTGGGTGAGCGTGTGGATCTGCCAGCAGGTGCGCTGGATGCCCACGTCGTAGGCGATCTGCGCACCCTGCAGCCGGGCCGCGTAGTCGTTGTAGTGCACCGAGTACACGGGCTCGAGAGCGAAGGTGCTCGGGTCCCGGAACGCCCACTTCGGATGCTTCTTGTAACGACGCAGCGCGACACCGTGCGCGGACAGCCGTGGGATCGGGGCCGCGCCGGACGCCACGTAGGCGATCTCGTCGGTGAGCCCGATCGGGCCCTTGGTGATGGTGTCGAGCTCGTCGCCGACCTCGACGTCCTCCCAGTACCGCGGCTCGGCGCCGCGCGGGGTCTCGTCGAGGATGTCCTGCTCGACCGCGGCGAGCTGCTCGTCCGTCCACGGGTGCGGGAGCTCGATCTTTCGGCCCTCACGGCGCTTCTGCATCTCGGTGCGCTCGAAGCGCATCCGCGAGCAGATGAATCGCGCGACCAGCTCGCCGTCCTGGTTGGTGTACTCCTGACGCAGGTAGTCCTTGATCCGGCGGCCGCCGAAGTTGCTCTCGATCGGGTCGTCGAAGCCGTCGAACCACACCCGAGAGGTGATCTTGTCGTCCACCTTGATGGGGGCGTGGAAGGTGATGTCGGTCTCGGCGTGGAAGCCGCCGAGGCCCGGCCAGCCGACCTGCACCGATCCCAGGCAGGCGAAGATGAAGCTCGGCGGGGCGACGATGGTGCCGTAGGGCCCCTGCTCCGCGTACTCCGCGTCGGTCCACAGCGGGTTGTCGTCGCCGATGCCCTCGGCGAACCGCAGGATGGACAGCCGGGTGGCGTACTCGTTGTTGACGCAGGCGTCCGTGCGCAGCTCGGTCCCGATGAGGTCGCGCATCTTGGTCATCATCGCGTCGGTGAATTTTCCGGTGGCCAGTTCCTTGCCGAACCCGGAGTCGGGGTCGCTCTGGGTGGTGGACTCGGTCGTCGTCATCGCACTTCCTCGTGTTGGGTGCGCCGTTACCAGGCGCTCGTCAGCAGGGCGCGGACCTCGTCCGCCTCGGGTGCCCGCGGGCCCGCGGTGATGGCCCAGTCGTCCATGGAGTGCTCGACGACCGCGGGCAGGGAGTGCTCCGGTACGCCGATGTCCTGGAGCCTGCGCGGTGTGTCGAACACGTCCAGCAGGTGCTCGACCTGCGCGACGACCCCTTCAGCACTGCGATCGGCGATCCCCAGGTAGTCGGCGATCGCGGCGAGCCGGTCCGGAACCACCTCACTGTTGAACCGCATCGCGTGCGGCAGGAGCAGCGCCTCCACCACGCCGTTCGGCGCGGACGAGCGGGGGCCGACGGCATGGGACAGGGCTTGTGCCAGGCCGCCGCCCGTGAAGTCGGTGCCCTGACCGCTCATCACCGCGGCGAGCATCAGCTGCAACCGGGGACCGGCGTTGTCGGGCTCCTTGGCGACCTGCGGCAACCAGGTGACGACCGTGCGCAGGGCATGAGCCAGCAATGCGTCCGCCAACGGGTCGACGCTGCGGGACTGCAGGCCCTCCACCGCCATCGAGAACACGTTCAGCGCGGCCGACCAGCTCAGCCGGGGCGGTGCGGTGAGAGCCATGGCCGGGTCGAGCACGACCCCCTGGGCGCGCGCCTTCGGGTCGAACAGCGCCAGTCGCTCACCGGTCTCCGGGTCCCGCAGCGCGGCGCCCGCCTTCGCGTACGCCGAGGTCGGCGAGCTCGGCACGACCCATTGCGGCAGCTTCGGCGCCGTCAGCTTCGGGCTGATCAGCTTCCCGTCGACCCGCCGGGTGCAGAGGTCCCGGACGTCCTGCCCCTCGCCGAGCAGGATCGTGGCCGCTCGGGCGGTGACGACGGAGGAGCCACCGCCGACCGCGATCACCGCGTCGGCGCCGTGCTCCGCCAGGAACTCCCGCGCCGCGACGACCGACGGGATCGGACTGTGTTCCTCCACCCCGTCGTACTGGCCCACGAACCGCTCGCCCAGCGCCTCGTGCACGCGACCCATCGCCTCGGCGTGGGCGGCGACGGCCGGTATGCAGACGACGACGGCCCGACGGGCGCCCACACGTGCCAGCTCCCGCGGCAGCGCCGCCAGTGCACGGTCCCCGCAGAACGTGCGGAAGGCCGGCGTCGTGTGCCGGAGGTCCAGGTCGCGTTCAGCGCTCATGTGATCTCGCTCCTTCGGAGATGTCGCACCCCCTACGTCGGGTGCTCGGTCGCGCACGCCGGACATCGCACATGCGACCCGTTGCACGTACGCGGCGACGGGCCGCGGCCGTTCGCCCGGCGCCGTCACAGGTCCAGCTGCACTACTGCCCGGCCTCGGACGCGGCCGTGGTGCTGGTCGTCCACCGCCGTGTTGAGCTGGTCCAGGGAGTAGCGGTCGGTGACCAGCGCGCTCGGGTCGAACCGCCCGTCACGGGTCCACTCGATGTAGGTCGGGAAGTCCCGCAACGGCTCGGTACTGCCGCCGACGCATCCCACCAGACGCTTCTCCCCGTTGATGAGGTCGAAGGCGCTCAGCTCGAACCTGGCCCGCGGGATACCGACCATGACGTCGGCGCCACCGCGGATACCCGCCCCCCGGATGCCCGGCCGGACCGCGGCCAGGCTCACCGGGATGTTCGCTCCGATGCCCGTGCAGTCGAAGACGTGGTCCGCGCCGCTCGTGCCGTCCTGGTGCGGGGTGAGTTCACGGACGACCGCGACCGGATCCACCGACCGAGCGTTCACCGCATGCGTGGCTCCGAACTGCCGGGCCAGCTTGAGCTTGTCGTCGTCGACGTCCACCGCGACGATGGGGGACGCCCCGCGGACCACGGCGGCGGCCAGGGCACACAGGCCGACACCGCCGGTCCCCCACACCGCGACCGCGTCACCGGCCTGCACGTCCGCGCTGTTCAGCACCGCGCCGGCCCCCGTCATCACCGCACAGCCGATGGTCGCGCCGAGGTCCAGCGAGGTGCCCGCTGGGGCCCTGACCAGCCATTGCTCGTCGACGACGGCGTGCGTACCCCAGGTGAAGGTGTTGTGTGTGCTCGCCTGGTCTCCGCCGGGGAAGCGCACCCGCGACGGGAGGGGCGGGCGGCCCAGCAACGGAGTGCGCGGTATCCAGGTGGTCAACACCTCGTCCCCCGGCTCCACGTAGTCGACCGCGGAACCCACCTCGACCACGGTTCCGATGGACTCGTGACCCAGCAGCATCGGGGCCGTGCGGCTGAGGTCGAAGATCCGGTCGAGCTGAGAGTGGCAGACCCCGAACGCCCGCTGCCGCACGATGACCTCGTGCGGCCCGAGTTCACCGATCGTCACCTCACGGAGCTCGAGCCGCTCCTGCCCGGGGGGCAGGACCGCGATGCGCGCTTCCACTGTCATGTCAGCCTGCTCCATTCCTGCGCCGGACCGCTCCGCCTCCGGGCTCAGATGACACCGGCGTCACGGAGCTTCCCGATGTCGTCGGGCGACATGCCGAGCTCCTCGGCGAGAACCTGGTCGGTGCTCTCCCCCAGCTCGCCCGACCGGGTCGGTTCGACCATCGGGGAGTCCGAGAGGAACAGCGGGCTGCCGAGGGTCGTGAACGTCCCCCGCTCGTCGGTGACCTTGCGGATCACACCGCGGGCCTCGACATGCGGATCCTCGAGCAGCTCGGGCAGCGTCACCACCGGAGCACACGGGATCTTGAGGTCCTTCAACGTCGCTGCGAGGTCGTCCTTGGCCCGGGTAGCGGTCCAGCGACCGACGATCGCGTCCACCTCGTCCATCGCGTCGCACCGGCCCTGCATGGTGGCGAATCGCGGGTCGTCCGTCGCCGGATCGCCCATCAGGACCGACAGCCGCTGCCAGTGCTTGTCCGTCGGGCAGAGCACGGTCACCCATCCGTCGGCGGCGGGGTAGGCGTTGTACGGCGCCACGGACATCCCGCCGTGGCGGTTGCCGGTCCGTTCGTGGGTGGCGGTGCCCGGGCTGAGCAGGCCGGCGATGTTCGAGGTCAGCGACGGCACGATCGCGTCCTGCAGCGCGACCTCGACGTGCTGGCCGCGCCCCGTGCGGGTGCGCTGGAACAGCGCTGCCAGGACGCCGGCGAGGATGTGGGTGCCTGCCATGAAGTCGACGACCGATGGTCCGGTACGCACGGGAGCCCCGTCGTCGAAGCCGGTGGTGGACATGATGGCGGTGCGGGCCTGGATGGTGAGGTCCATCGCGGACTCGCCGGCGTAGGGGCCGAACGACCCGAAGCCGGTGCCGGTGGCCATGATCAGCCGCGGGTTGACCTCGCGCAGCTGCTCCCAGCCCACCCCGAAGCGGTCCAGCGCACCGGGTGACAGGTTCTGCACCAGCACGTCGGCGCCGCGCACGAGGTCGCGCAGGACCTGCTGGCCCTCGGGCCTGCTGAGGTCGAGTGTGATGGTGCGCTTGCCGGAGTTGAGGAAGCGGAACTGGATCGGATACCCGTCGGCGTCGACCGTGGGCAGCCGCCGGTAGGGGTCACCCTGCGGGGACTCGACCTTGATCACGTCGGCGCCGAGGCGGGCCATCAGCATGGTGCAGTACGGGGCGAAGTAGAACTGTCCGACACAGATCACCTTCACGCCTTCGAGGGCGGACATGGGATTGCCTCCGTCGCGTCGGGCGCGGCACCGCCGGCGAGGTCGAGGCTCACTCCACACCGAGGTGCCCAGTCACGGACCACGTTGTTCGTAAATATGAACTACAGTCCGTATTTACACCCGCCAGGCTACGGCCGCCGAACCGGCGGTGTCAACGGACGTCCACCGTTGACACCGCCACGACACGGTCCTACCGTTTATTCGCGCATACGGTCATTTGTTCGGAATCGCGAACAATGACTCAGCCGCGGCACCCGAGGCCGCCGCTGTCCGTTCATCGACGAAAGGGCAACCATGAAGGTCGGCTTCATCGGGCTGGGAACCATGGGGCGGGGGATGGCCCTCAACCTGCGTCGCGCGGGCTACGACCTGGTCGTGCATGACCTCAACCGGGCGAGCGGCGCACCGCTGCAAGAGGCGGGTGCGACCTGGGCCGACTCCGTGGCCGGCCTCGCGAGCCAGGTGGACGTCGTCCTCACCTCGCTGCCCGGCCCGGTTGAGATGCGAACGATCGGCACCGAGCTGCTGGAGGCGCTCGCCGCCGGTAGCTCCTGGTTCGACCTGACCACCAACTCCCCCACGGTGGTGCGGGAGGTGCACGCCCAGGCCCGCGAGCACGGCGTCGAGCTGTTCGACGCTCCGGTCTCCGGCGGCCCGAAGGGCGCCAACACCGGCAAGCTGGCGATCTACGTGGGCGGCGACCGCGCCGCCTTCGATTCGGTCGGGTCCGTGCTCGACACGATCGGAGACCAGGTCATCTACGTGGGCGAGATCGGTGCGGGCAACATCGCCAAGCTCGCCCACAACTGCGCCAGCATGATCATCCGCTCGGGCATCGCCGAGGTGATCACCATGGGTGTCAAGGCCGGCGTCGAGCCGACCATGCTGTGGCACGCCCTGCGCCAGGGCGCCATCGGCCGCGCCCGGACGTTCGACCGGGTCGGCGACCGCTACCTGCAGGAGGCGTTCGACCCGCCGTCGTTCGCGCTCGCCCTGGCGAACAAGGACCTGCGTCTGGCCCTGGAGCTGGCCGAGGAGTTCGACGTCCCGATGCGCTCGGCGCGGCTGGTCCAGGAGGACTTTCACGAGGCGCTGGACCGCGGCTGGGGCGACCGGGACTCGCAGACCCCGCTGCTGCTCCAGAACGAGCGTGCCGGCGTGACCATCAAGATCTCCGCCGACGAGGCCCGAGCGGTCCTGGACCGTGGCTGAGCGCCGGACCCCACCCCGACCGGGCGCACCGGCACGGTCACCCCACCCAGCTGACCTGATAGAGACGACAGGAGACGACGTGGACGACACCAGGACCACCGGCCGCCGCATCATGAACGAGCTGATGGGCGAGGGCTACGTGGAGAAGAAGGACTCGGTCAAGAACTCGTTCAACGACGTCATCCACGAGTACTCCGAGGAGGTCTGCTTCGGACGGATCTGGGCGCGCGACGGCATCGACCGCAAGACCCGCAGCATCGTCAACATCTCGGTGCTGACCGCGCTCGGGCGCCCGGCCCAGCTCGCGCACCACGTCGAGGGCGCGATCGCGAACGGCGCCACCGTCGAGGAGATCAAGGAGATCCTCCTGCAGACCGCGCTGTACTGCGGGCTTCCGGCCGCAGGCGAAGCCTTCAAGGTCGCCGAGGGCGTGCTGCGCTCCGGCGGCCACCTCGACTGAGCGCGCCCGGCCCCCGCACCACACCCGTCACCACGTCCGCGGACTCGTGCCCGCGTCGAAGAGACAAGGAGAGGCAATGACGCACTCGGCAGAGGCGTCCCCGGAGACCGGGGCGACGCCGGCCGTCGCCGACGGGAGCACGCCGCAGGGAATGCGGCGCGTCGCCTCGGCGAGCTTCATCGGCACGATCATCGAGTTCTACGACTACAACATCTACGGCGTCGCCGCGGCGCTGGTCTTCCCCATCGTCTTCTTCCCGGCCCTCGGCCCGGTCGCCGGCGTGGCCGCCTCCTTCGCCACCCTCGGTGTCGCGTTCGTCGCACGACCGTTCGGCAGCATCCTGTTCGGCCACTTCGGTGACCGCTACGGCCGCAAGAAGACCCTGATCGCCACCATGCTCCTGATGGGTGTCGCGACGCTGCTCGTCGGCCTGATGCCCACCGCGGCCACGATCGGTGTGGCCGCGCCGATCATGCTCGTGGTGCTGCGGATCCTGCAGGGTCTGGCCGCGGGTGGCGAGTGGGGCGGGGCGGTGCTGTTCGCCTCGGAGAACTCCCCCAAGGCCAAGCGGGGCTTCTGGTCGATGTTCCCGTCCTTCGGCGGCGGCATCGCGATCATCCTGGCCAACATGACGTTCTTCCTCACCGCGATCCTGATGAGCAACGAGACGTTCGTGGCCTGGGGCTGGCGGATTCCGTTCCTCGCCAGCATCGTGCTCATCTTCGTGGGTCTCTGGATCCGGCTGAGCATCGGCGAGACGCCGGTGTTCAAGAACCAGGCCGCACGGACCGGCGTCGCGCGCACGCCGTTCCTGGACGCTTTCAGGAGCCAGCCGAAGCAGATCGCGCTGGCGACCGGCACCGCGACGATGACGCTGTCACTGACCTACGTCGGCGGCACCTACCTGATCAGCTACGGCACGACGGTGCTGGAGCTGCCCCGGCCGGACGTTCTGGCCGTCGCGATCCTGGGCGGCGTCGCCATCTCGGTGACCGTCGTGCTGGGCGCGTGGCTCTCCGACCGGATCGGCCGGCGCCGCGTCATCCTCGTCGCCGCCTGCGCGGCGATCGTGTGGACCCTGGCGCTGTTCCCCATCCTGGAACTCCGCACACTGACCGCGTTCACCGTCGGTGTGCCGATCACGATGGCCATCTCGGGCCTGGCGACCGGTCCGCTCGGTGCGTTCCTGTCCGAGGTCTTCCACACGCGCTACCGCTACACGGCCACCGGGCTGAGCTACAGCCTCGCCGGCATGCTCGGCGGCGCCGTCCCACCGCTGATAGCAGGTCCGATCATCGCCGCGTTCGGCGGCTTCACCTTCGGCGTGATCATGGCCGGTATCGCCCTCACCAGTCTCATCTGTGTGCTGATGATCGGCGAGACGCGCCAGCTCGAACTCGACCGTGAGGACGACCCCACCGGGTCGCGCACCTGAGGGGTCCCGATCCCGTCGCGGTCGGGGCCAGCAGCGGCTGCCCCGACCGCGACGTTCCACATCCGGGACCGTCACCATGCGAACACTCGTCCTGCTCCGCCACGGTGAGAGCGTCTGGAACGCCGAGGACCGCTTCGCGGGCTGGACGGACGTGCCGCTCTCGGACGCGGGCAGGGCGGAAGCGGCCGGGTGCGGCGCGCGGCTCGCCGCCGCGGGGCTGCTCCCGGACGTCGTGCACACCTCGCTGCTGCGCCGGGCGATCTCGACGGCCGACATCGCACTCGACGCCGCCGACCGGCACTGGATCCCGGTCCGTCGCAGCTGGCGACTCAACGAGCGGCACTACGGAGCTCTCGAGGGCTGCCTCCGTGAGGACGTCCGCTCCCGTTACGGCGAGGATCTGTTCGCGGCGTGGCGGCGCTCCTACGCCGTCTCCCCGCCGGCTCGCGAACGATCCGCCGGCGAGCCGGCCGAGGCGGACCCGCGCTACCGCGGCCTCGAGGTCCCGACGAGCGAGTCACTCCGGGACGTGCTGCGGAGGCTGCTGCCCCACTGGCACGGCGTCGTCGCCGCCGACCTCGCCGCCGGACGCACCGTCCTGATCGTGGCCCACGGCAACGTCCTGCGGGTGCTGATCAGCCATCTCGAACGCATCCCCGCCGAGGAGATCCGGGAGATCGCGGTTCCCACCGGCGAACCGCTCCGCTACGAGGTCACCGAGGCACTCCGCGCGGCGGGCCCCCGCCGGCTCGTGGGGCCTCCCCGGAGATAGGGCGCCGCGGCGGTTCCGGTCCGGGACGCACGACGGCGGCCCCCGACACGCGTGTCGGGGGCCGCCGGTGCCGAGGTCCTCAGGCCAGCTGCGAGACCACCGACTTCGTCTCCAGGTAGTTCTCCAGGGCCTCGGGCCCGCTCTCCCGACCCCAGCCCGACTGCCGGTAGCCCCCCGCGGGCATGTACGAACCGCCCGCGCGGTGCACGTTGATCCCGACGCGTCCCGCGCGCAGGCGGCGCGCCACCGAGTGCGCGAGAGCGCCGTCCCGGGTCCAGATGCTCGAGGCCAGACCGTAGGAGCTGTCGTTGGCCAGCGCGACGGCCTCGTCGGTGCCGGAGAAGGGCATGACCCCCAGTACCGGTCCGAAGATCTCCTCCCGCATGACGGTCATCGACTGGTCGACGTCGACCAGCACGGTCGGCTCGAAGAAGTAGCCCTCCTCGCCGACCCGAGCGCCCCCGCTGACGACCCGCGCCCCGTCCTGGCGACCCTGGTCCACGTATCCCGACACCCGGTCGAGCTGCTTCTGCGAGATCAGCGGACCCAGATCGGCGGTCGGGTCGGATCCCGGTCCCACCCGCATCGAGCGACCGACCTCGGCCACGCCCTGCACGACCTGCTCATAAACCGACTCGTGCACGAAGAGCCGGGTCCCGGCCGCGCACACCTGCCCGGAGTTCCAGAACACCGCCGATGCCGCCCCCGGGATCGCGGCATCGAGGTCTGCGTCCGCGAACACCACGACCGGGGACTTGCCGCCCAGCTCCAGCGACAGCTTCTTCATGTTGCCCGTCGCCGCGTGCACGATGAGCCGACCCACCTCGGTCGACCCGGTGAACGAGACGGTGTCGACGTCCGGGTGCTCGACCAACGCCGCTCCCGCGCGCTCACCGAGACCGGTGACGACGTTCACCACCCCGGCCGGGACACCTGCCTCCACCAGCAGCTGCCCGAGCCACAGCGAGGTGAGCGGGGTCTCCTCGGCCGGCTTCAGCACGCACGAGCACCCCGCGGCCAGCGCCGGGGCGAGCTTCTTGGCCGCCATGGACAGCGGCGCGTTCCACGGGGTGATCAGGCCGGCCACCCCCATCGGCTCGCGGAGGGTGTAGCCCTGGACCCGGCGGTCACCGGGGCCGAGGTCGACGGTCCGGCCGTGGATCTTGTCCGCCCAGCCCGCGTAGTACCGGAACTGGGCGGCGGCCTCGAGCACCATTGCCGTGGCCTGGGCGACCGGCAGCCCCAGGTTGAGGCTCTCCAGGCGGGCGAGCTCGTCGGCCTGCTCGCGCATGAGATCGCCGACCCGCCACAGCACCGCTCCGCGCTCGGCCGCCGGGAGCCCGCGCCACCGCCCCTCCTCGAAGGACCGGCGGGCCGCGCGCACCGACTCGTCGACCACGTCGACCCCGGCGTCGGGCACGGACGCGATCACGGCGCCGGTGCTCGGGTCGAAGACCGGGGTGGACGACGTCGCCGACGCACGCGTCCACTCGCCGTCGATCAGCATGGCGACGGGGTCGTCCTCACGCGTCGGCAGCTGCGGCCACGCGGTGGATGCGGACATCGTTGTCTCCAGACTTCTCGGCCAGGTTCATATTTACGAACCATCGATCGATATGTCGACATGCTCGCATTGGGCGTCCACGAGTGTCAACGGCCCGGCCATCCTCCGGAGAGAGTATTGACCTGCAGCGACCCACCTGGCTAGCTTCCTGCAGTTAGTTCCCGATGGCACACATGAGTTCTTATGTACGAACTTCGGGAGATGTGGATCGGACCACGCGGTCCGCAGCCGGAAGACACGGAACCCCGAGACGGACGAACAAGCCCGCGCCCGTCGCCCTCAATGATGAGTATCCGAGGAGTTGTCCGATGACCACACACTTGCCCGCCGAGGGCGTTACCCCCCACGGGCCGGGTGGCGGAGGGACCGTTCCCGCCGGGCAGGCCTCGTCCCCGCGCAAGATGCGCAAGGTGGCGCTCGCCAGCTTCATGGGCACCCTCATCGAGTTCTACGACTTCGCCATCTACGGCACAGCAGCCGCTCTCGTCTTCGCCCACGTCTACTTCCCTGCGCTGGGCACCCAGGCCGGGACGGCGGTCGCGTTCGCGACGCTCGGCGTCGCGTTCGTCGCCCGCCCCCTGGGTTCGATCCTCTTCGGCCACTTCGGAGACCGGCTCGGCCGCAAGCGCACGCTGATCGCGACCATGACGCTGATGGGCGCAGCGACCGTCCTCATCGGCCTCCTCCCCACGGCAGCCGCGATCGGCGTCGTCGCGCCCATCCTGTTGGTCGTCCTGCGGATCGCTCAGGGCCTTGCGGCCGGAGGGGAGTGGGCCGGAGCCGCCCTGTTCACCTCCGAGCACTCCCCCAAGGAACGCCGCGGGTTCTGGGCGATGTTCACCAACCTCGGCGGCGCCGTCGCGAACATGCTCGCCCTCGGGACGTTCCTCCTCGCCGCGCTCTACATGAGCGACGAGACCTTCATGACCTGGGGCTGGCGGATCCCGTTCCTGCTCAGCATTCTTCTCCTCGTCGTGGGCCTCTACGTGCGGCTCAAGATCGAGGAGACTCCCGCGTTCGCCGCCCAGGCCAACCGGGGCGCCCAGGGCGGCCTGCCCTTCAAGGAGGCCATCGCCCAGGGGTGGAAGCAGATGTTGCTCGGCGCGGGCGCGCTAGTGATGGCGTTCTCGCTCGGCTACATCGGGATCGCGTTCCTGATCAACTACGGCACCGCCACTCTGGAGCTCAGCCGGCCGTCGGTGCTGGTCGCGGGCATAGTCGGCAACCTGGTGAATGCGGTGTTCTGCATCATCGGTGGAACCCTGTCCGACCGCTTCGGGCGTCGGAAGGTGCTGCTGGTCGCGAATGCACTCGGGATCCCGTGGGCCTTGGCGCTGTTCCCGGTTCTCGACATCGGCGGCCTCGGTGCCTTCTACGTCGGCATGATCGTGACCTTCATGCTGGCCGGCACCGGCTTCGGCGTGGCCGGGTCGTTCCTCTCCGAGCTCTTCCCGACCCACTACCGCTACACCGCGGCCGGGCTGACCTACAGCCTGGGCGGCGTACTCGGCGGTGCGATCCCGCCGCTGATGGCCGCAGCGATCATCGGCACCTACGGCGGCTTCTTCTTCGGCGTCCTGCTCGCCGGGTACTGCCTGGCCGGCTTCCTCTGCACCCTGGCGGTGCGGGAGACCAAGGACCGCGACCTCATCGAGGCCACCACACCCGCTCCCGCGATCGGAGAGACCACCGCATGACCCCTACCATCACCGCGCTGTCCGTGGGCCGCGTGTTCGGGCTGCACAAGCCGTCGCTGACCTACCTGCGGGGGTGGGGCGAGACCCTCGACATTCCGTTGATCATGTTCGTGATCCAGGGGCTCGGCGCCCCGGTGGTCGTCGACACCGGAGCCGACATCGACCGGGCCGAGGAACACCACGGGATCAGCATGGAGCAGTCCCCGCGGGAACGGCCGGAGACCGCCCTGCGGGAGATCGGGGTCGACCCGGAGGAGGTCGGTGTCGTCGTCAACACCCACCTGCACTGGGACCACAGCTCGAACAACCACCTGTTCCCGAACGCCCGCGTCGTCGTGCAGCAGCGTGAGATCGACTACGCGAGCGACCCGGTGCCCTGGCACCGCAAGCAGTTCGAGGCCCAGCCCGGTCTGACGGCGGCGTGGCGAAGGGCCGAGGACCGGATCGACGCCATCGACGGCGACGCCGAGGTGGCTCCCGGCATCTCGGTGGTCACCCTGCCCGGGCACACTCCCGGCTCGCAGGGGGTCGTGGTGGCAGCCGGGACGAAGCGGTACCTGCTCGCGGGTGACTGCATCGACCTGTACGAGAACTGGGCCGGAGACGCCCAGGACGACCACATCCCGTCGGGCTTCTTCACCGACATCGTGGCGTACGACGACAGCCTGAAACGGATCGAGAAGCTCGGGTGCGAGGTCATCCCGAGCCACGATCCGCTCGTGGTCGAACGCCGCGAGTTCCGCTGACACCCCCGCGGTGGGGTCGCCGATCCGGCAGCCCCACCGTCCGGTCCGACGAGGAGACGAACCATGACCGGCTCGATCGCGCCCTGGGGACGGGACCTGTCCGTCGAGGAGGTCGACGGCGTGCCCTTCCGGCTCTACTCGCCCCGGGCGCGGCGCCTGCCCGAGCTGCTGGAGCACGCGGACCGCTGGGCGGGCCGGGCGCACGCGGTGCAGGGCTCGGTGCGGCTGGACTTCGCCGAGCTGGGCCCCGCGGTCCGGCGCAAGGCCGCGGAGCTGCAGCGCCACGGCATCCGCCCGGGTGACCGGGTCGTGCTGCTGGGCTGGAACGGGCTGGACTGGGTCGTCGGATTCTGGGCCGTCCTGTGGTGCGGCGCGGTGCCCGTGTTCGCCAACGCGTGGTGGGGCCACCGCGAGATGGAGCACGCCGTCGACCTGCTGCACCCGCGCGCGGTACTGGCGCACGAGCGGCTGGCGGCCAAGCTCCCCGCGGGCACGACGGTCCTGCCCTGGGCGATGGTCACCGACAGCGATGCCGGGCAGGCGGACCGGCCCGCGAGCGGGGACGAGAACGAGCCCGCCGTCATCCTGTTCACCTCGGGCAGCACCGGCTCCCCGAAGGCCGTGGTGCTCTCGCACCGCTCGGTCATCTCGGGCACGCACCCGCTGCTCGCCGTCACCAGGCGGCTCCCGCAGGACCTCGACGGCGCCCCGGCCAGCGTGGCGCTGCACACCGGCCCGCTGTTCCACGTCGGCGGCGTGCAGACCCTCACCCGGGGCGTGGTGGTCGGCGAGTCCCTCGTGTTCCCCACCGGCCGGTTCGACCCGGACGAGGCGATGGACCTCATCGCCGAGCACCGGGTCACCCGCTGGAGCGCCGTCCCGACCATGGTCGGCAGGCTGCTCGACGCCCAGGCACAGCGCCCGGTCGACCTGAGCAGCCTGCGGTCGCTGACCCTCGGCGGCGCGCCGGCGCACCCCACGCTCTACCGGCGTATCCGGGACGAGCTCCCCTCGGTACGGGCCCGCATCGCCACCGGCTACGGGCTGACCGAGAACGGCGGCCAGGCCACGGCGGCGACCGGGCGGGACACCCGGGACCGCCCGGGGGTGTGCGGGGTGCCGCTGCCCACCGTCGAGATCTCGTTCGGCGAGGACGGCGAGGTGCTCGTCCGGGCGGCCTCGCAGATGCTGGGCTACCTCGGCGAGGACGGCCGCATCGACCGCGGCCCGATCGATGCGCAGGGCTGGCTGCACACCGGTGACCTCGGCCACCTCGACCCCGACGGCTTCCTCTGGGTCACCGGGCGCAGCAAGGACCTGATCCTGCGCGGCGGCGAGAACATCGCCCCGCTCGCGGTCGAGAAGGCGCTCGTCGGGGTACCCGGGGTGCTCGACGCAGCCGTGCTCGGCCTGCCGCACACCGACCTCGGCGAGGAGGTCGCCGCGGTCGTGGTCGTCGACCGGGTCACCGCGGACCGGCCGGATCTCGAGGAGTACGTCGCCGGGGTGCTGCGCGGGGACCTGGCCTCCTTCTCGATCCCCACCCGCTGGCGGTTCCAGACCGAGGAGCTGCCGGTGCTGGGGTCGGAGAAGGTCGACAAGCACACCCTCGGCGCCGAGCTCGTGGCGGAGACCGCCGCGGCCTCCTCGTAGCCGTGGGGGGCACGGCGCTCGTCATCGGTGGGACGGGTCCGACGGGACCGGGGGTGGTGGCCGGGCTGCTCGGGCGCGGCTACGCGGTCACCATCCTGCACGGCGGCCAGCACGAGGTCCCGCTGCCGCCCGAGGTGGAGCACGTCCACACCGACCCGCACTGGCCGGAGACACTCGTCGACGGGCTCGGCGGGCGCGAGTTCGATCTGGTCGTGGCGCAGTACGGCCGGCTCGCGGTCTCCGCGGGCGTGCTCGCCCACCGCACCGACCGGCTGATCGCCGTCGGTGGGGCGCACGGCTCCCTGGCGCACCCCGCCGACCCGCGATGGGGGGCGCTGGGCAGGCCCGCAGCGCCCCCCGAGGAGCACGAACACCTCGAGCGCGACCCGGCCCGCGGGAGGCTCGCCGTGAAGATGGCGGCCGCCGAGGAGGCGCTGTTCGCGGCGCACGACGCCGGTGCCTTCGCGGCGACCCTGCTGGCCTATCCCGTGGTGTACGGCCCGAGGCAGCCGGCGCCGCACGAGTGGTGCATCGTGCGGCGGATCCTCGACGGCAGGCGCCGGATCGTCGTCGCGGACGGGGGTGTTCGGATGGAGAGCAGGCTCTACTCCGAGCACGCGGTGCACGCCGTCCTGCTCGCGGTGGACGACCCCGCAGCCGCGGCAGGGCGGAAGTTCGTCGTCACGGACGACGAGGTGGTCACCATGCGGCAGCGCATCGAGTTCGTCGCCGCCCGGCTCGGCGCCGAGGTGGAGCTCGTCGACCTTCCCTACGCGATGGCGACCCCCTGCCACCCCTACTGGCGCCACGGGCCGGACCACCGGCTGCGCAGCAACGCGCGGATCCGCGCCGAGCTCGGCTACGCGGACACCACGTCGGCGGCGGACGCCCTGGGCGCGACGGTCGACGGGCTCGTCGAGCACCCCCCGGCCCCCGGCGGGCCCGAGGAGTCGCGGCTCGGCGACCCGTTCGACTACGCCCACGAGGACGCCCTCATCGGGCGGTGGGAGACCGTCCGCCGGGAATGGCCGGCGGACGCCAAGCCGTACGTTCCGACGCACGCCTACCGGCACCCCCGTCGTCCCGGCGAGACCTGGACACCCCGCTGACACACGGCAGGCCCGGCACCCGCCGCCCCGGTGCCGGGCCCGCCGTCCGGGGACGCTCAGGCGTCGGCGATGGTCGAGTTGTCCAGGACGAAGCGGTAACGCACGTCCCCCGCGGTGAGGCGGTCGTAGGCCTCGTCCAGCTCCTTGGCCGCGATGATCTCGACCTGTGCCTGGACACCGTGCTCGGCGCAGAAGTCCAGCATCTCCTGCGTCTCGGGCATCCCGCCGCTCATCGAGCCCGCCAGCTTCCGCCGGTTCGTCAGAAGCGTGTAGGGGTCGACCCGCAGCGACTCGTCCGGCACGCCGAGGTTGACGAAGGTACCGTCGAAGTCCAGCAGGTCCAGGTGCGCGGACAGGTCGTAGGTCGACGGTACGGTCGACACGATCAGGTCGAACGAGTCCTTCAGCCGGGCCAGGGCCCCCGCCTCCCGCGTCACACGGTAGTCGTCGGCCCCGAGGCGCTCGGCGTCGGCGCGGCGATCGTCGGTGAGCTCCAGGACGGTGGTGTGCGCACCGAGGGCGTGCGAGATCTGCACGCCCACGTGCCCCAGCCCGCCGAACCCGACGATGCCGACCCGCTTGCCGGGTCCGGCGCCCCAGTAGCGCAGCGGCTGGTACATCGTGATCCCCGCGCACATCAGGGGCGCCGCGTTCCGCAGCGGGAGGCTGTCCGGGATGCGGGCGACGAAACGCTGGTCGGCCACCACGGCCTCGCTGTAGCCGCCGAGCGTCACCTGACCGTCCCGGCCGATGCCGTTGTAGGTCAGCACCTTCCCGCGCCGGCAGTAGGACTCCTGCCCGGACCGGCAGACCGCGCACTCCCGGCAGGAGTCGACCAGGCAGCCGATCCCGACATGGTCACCGGGGGCGAGCCCGGTGACCTCCGGGCCCACCTCCCGGACGACGCCGGCGATCTCGTGCCCCGGCACGATCGGGTAGTGGGTGTGGCCGAACTCGGCACGAGCGTGGTGGACGTCGGTGTGGCAGACCCCGGCGTGCACGACGTCGAGCAGGACGTCGGACGGCCCGACGTCGCGCCGGGAGATCGTGATCGTGCCGAACGGGGCGGTCGGGCTCGACATGGCCCTGGCCTTGACGGTGGTCAACACTGACTCTCCTCTCGCGGGTGTGGCCGGTTCTCAGCTGATCAGGGACTGGTACTCGAGGTACTCCTCGATCCCGTACCGGCCCATCTCGCGGCCGATGCCGGAGAGCTTGAGACCGCCGTGCGGGGCGCGCATGTCGATCGGGGCACCGTTGATGCGCACGCGCCCGGTCCGGAGCCGGCGGCCGACGGTGCGGGCCCGCTCCGGGTCCGCCGACCAGACGCCACCGGCGAGCCCGTAGTCCGAGTCGTTGGCGATCGCGACGGCGTCGGCCTCGTCGTCGAACGGGATCATGACGTTGACCGGCCCGAACACCTCCTGGCGGGCCAGGGTGTCCTGGTTGGTCCCGCTGAAGACCGTGGGCCGCACGAAGTAGCCCGTGTCGATACCCTCGGGCGCCTCCGGGCCCCCGGTGACCAGGCGCATGCCCTCGTCGATGCCGGTGCGGATGTAGCCGCGGACGCGGTCGCGCTGCACCTCGGAGACGACCGGGCCGAGGGTCGTCGCCTCGTCGAACGGGTCGCCCATGACGAACCGGGCCGCCCGGGCCCGCGCGATCTCCTCGGCCTCGGCCAGGCGCGACCGCGGAACCAGCGTGCGGGAGAGACCACCGCAGACCTGCCCGGCGTTGCGGAACGCGTCGGTCAGGCCGTCGTTGATCGCCCGCTCCAGGTCCGCGTCCTCGAGGATCACGTTGGCGGACTTGCCGCCCAGCTCCAGCGCGACGCGCTTGACCCGCTGCGACGCCAGCTCCATGACCCTGCTGCCCGCGCGCACCGAACCGGTCAGCGACACGATGTCGATCAGCGGGTGCACGGCGACGGCCTCGCCGATCTCCGGTCCGATGCCGCTGACCAGGTTGAACACCCCGTCCGGCAGCCCGGCCTCGGCGGCCGCCTCGGCGAAGACGAACGAGCTCAGCGGAGCCACCTCGGTACCCTTGAGAACCATGGTGCAGCCCGCCGCGATGGCCGCACCGGCCTTCAACGTGATCATCCGCATCGGGCCGTTCCAGGGCGTGATCGCCCCGGCGACGCCCGCGGGGATGCGGCGGACGACGGTGTCGTCGAACCGCTCCTCCCAGACGATGTCCTTGATGCTCGCCGCGGCGATCCGCAGGTCGTTGATGGGGGTGGCGACGTGCGAGCTGCGGGCCAGCGCGATCGGTGTGCCGATCTCGCGGGTCGTGGACCTGGCGAGCTGCTCGGCCTTGGCCTCGAGGATGTCCGCGATCCGGACGAGCACCGCGGTGCGTTCCTCGGGAGAGCTCTGCGACCAGGTCTCGAACGCCCGTGCGGCGGCCTGGGCGGCCCGGTCCACGTCGTCCACGTGCCCCCGGGGCACGGTGGCGATCGGCTGCTCGGTGGCCGGGTCGACGACGGTCAGCACCCCGGTGTCGGCTGAGTCGACCCACTTGCCGTCGATGAAGATCGTATCCCGCTCGATCACGACAGTCTCCCTCGTGCGAGCACCACCGCGGCACAACATGCGCATCGCCGGTGATCGCATATACGAACTAATGTCTGCTATTGCGAAGCATCACGTTACAGTCCCCGTCCAGGGCCGGTCAACGAGCCGATCCCCAGGACAGAGGAGTCCCCCGATGCAGGACGCGAACCCAGGCCCCCTCGCAGGCCTTCGGATCCTCGAGATCGCCGGCCGCGGGCCGGGCCCCTTCGCAGGCATGTTGCTGGCGGACATGGGTGCGGAGATCCTCCGCATCGACCGGCCGAACCCACCGGCCCGGCCGCAGGCACCCGACCACCGCCTGGAGCTCTACAACCGCGGCCGGCGCTCGGCGATCGTCGACCTCAAGCACGAGCGGGGCGCGGAGGTCGTGCTGCGACTCGTCGCTGCGGCCGACGCGATCTACGAGGGCCATCGGCCCGGCGTCGCGGAGCGGCTCGGCATCGGGCCGGAGGCCTGCCTGAACCGCAACCCGAGGATCGTCTACGGCCGCGGCACCGGCTGGGGACAGTCCGGACCGCTCGCCCACACCGCGGGCCACGACATCAACTACATCGCCCTCGCCGGCGCGCTCGACCCCATCGGCCACGCGCAGGGCCCGCCCACCATCCCGCTGAACCTGCTCGGCGACTACGCGGGCGGCGGGATGATGCTGGCCTTCGGAATCGTCTGCGCCGTCCTGGAAGCCCGAGGCTCGGGCCGCGGGCAAGTCGTCGACGCCGCGATGGTCGACGGGGCCTCGCTTCTGATGACGCTGTTCCACGGCCGCCGGATGATGGGCACCTGGAACGACGCCCGCGGCACGAACTACATCGACTCCGGCGCACCCTTCTACAACGTCTACGAGACGCTCGACCACCGGTACATCGCGATCGGCGCGATCGAGCCGAAGTTCCAGCAGGAGCTCTTCGCGGCGATCGGCGTGGACCTCACCGGCCTGACCGTCCCGGTCTCGGCGGTCGACCCCGAGGAGTGGGACGAGGTGAAGCGCAGGCTCGCGACCGTGTTCGCCACCCGGACCCGGGACGAGTGGACCACCCTGCTCGCGGAGGTCGACGGCTGCTACTCCCCCGTGCTCGCTCTCGGCGAGGTCGCCGACCACCCGCACCACCGCGCCCGCGGCGCGTTCCTCAGCCTGAACGGGATCCCCCAGCCCGCGCCCGCGCCACGGCTCAGCCGCACGCCCGCAACACTGCGCACCGGCCCGCCGGCTGCCGGTGAGCACACGCACGAGGCCCTCGTCGACTGGGGATTCGAGGAGCACGAGGTCCAGGCGTTGCACCGGGAGAACGTGATCCGCTGAGACGCCCACGCACTGACTCGTGCACGGTGGCTCATTGACGCACAGCCCCGCCCACTCCTAGCCTCGGGACGGGGTTGCGGACTGGCGATCGCAACTACGAACCATTGTGGCGTGTCGCACTCTCCCATCGCGGTCCTTCGCGAGGCGCCGGTCTCCGCGTGGTCGTCACGCGTGCCCCCCGAACCGAGCACGGAGGCTCCGTATGTCCGCCCTCGAAGGCGTGAAGGTGATCTGTGTCGGACAGTTCTACTTCGCCCCGTACTGCACCATGCTGATGGCCCGCCTCGGCGCCGACGTGATCAAGGTCGAGTCCCCGCAGGGTGACCCCTACCGGCGGCTGCCCACGGTCGACGCCGACGGGTATCCGATCCAGTTCCGCTTCCTCAACTCCGGCAAGCGCACCATCACACTCGACCTCAGCAGGCCCGAGGGCCAGCAGGTCCTGCGCGACCTCGTGCGCGGCGCCGACGTGCTGGTGCAGAACCTGTCACCCGGTGCGCTGGACCGCTTCGGGGTGGGCTGGGAGCAGCTGCGCGAGGTCAACCCGCGGCTGATCATGGCCACCGGCACCGGCTTCGGGTCGTTCGGCCCCTACGCCGGCGAGTCCGCGATGGACCTCACCATCCAGGCCCGCACCGCCATCATGTCCACCACCGGCTTCGACGACGGCGCCCCCGTCCGCACCGGGCCCTCGGTCGTCGACTTCGTCGCGGGCACCCACATGATGGCGGGTGTGCTCGCGGCCCTTCTCCAGCGCGACCGCACCGGGCGCGGCCAGCACGTCGAGGTCGCGCTGCAGGACGCGATCGTGCCGGCGCTGACGTCCAACATCGCCGGGTTGCTCAGCCCGGCGACGGAGAGCCCCGAACGCACGGGCAATCGGCACGGCAGCCTCGCCGTCGCCCCGTACAACGCCTACCGGACCGCTGACGGCTGGGTCACGCTGCTCTGCCCGACCCAGGCACACTGGGAGCGGCTGTGCGCCCAGATCGACGATCCGGCCACCGCCGACCCCCGCTTCGCGACGATGGCGGGTCGCTGCCGGCACATGGACGACCTCGACGGGGTCGTGCAGAGCTGGACCGTGACCCGCACCAAGGACGACCTGACCCGCAGGCTCGGCGAGCTGAAGATCCCGTGCGCGCCGGTGGTGACCCTGCCCGAACTGCTGGCAGACCCGCACGTGAAGGCACGGGGCGTGCTGCGCACCGTCACCGACGAGCAGGGGTCCTTCATGACCCTAGGCAGCCCGCTGTTCCTGTCCGACTCGCCGATGGTCGAGCCGACGCGTTCGGGCGACGCGGGCGAGCACACCGACGAGGTGCTCGCCACCGAGCTCGGCATGTCCGCCGACGCCATCGCCGAACTGCGCGAGGCCGGGATCATCTGAGGACGGGGCCGGCGCCGCGGCGCCGGCCCGTCCTCAACTCCGGTCGAGGGCCGCGAGCAGCAGCGCGGTGACGGCCGCGGGATCGGTGACCATCGCGTTGTGCGCGGTCTGGAGGACGCGGTGGTCGAAGCCCGGGTCCACAGCGGCCCGGGCCCGCATCCGTTCGAGCATGTGCGGCTCCTGGGACGACGGGACGCACTCGACGTAGACACCCGGGTGCCGCCAGGCGTGTTCGGTCGGCCCGCTGGGGTCCTGGTAGGTCCGGAGCGGCTGGGCCGTCATCCTGGCGTTGGCCCACGCGGCGTCGACCGGATCCGTGACGCCGTAGCGGGAGGCGTCCGCCGGCGGGATGTACCAGCCCTCGCCGCCCTCGTCCGCCAGCGCGATCATCGCCTTCGCGCGGTCGGGCCCGTTGATGTCGAACACGGATTCGCCGGTCCGCGGGACCTGGGCGTCGAGCAGGATCTGCACGCGCACGCGGTCCGCGATCCGCTCCAGTGCCCCGGTGGCCGGCACTCCCCCGTAGCTGTGTGCCACGAGCACGGCGTCGCGGATGTCCTCGTACTCGAAGGTCGCGACGATATCGGCGACGTGGGTCGCCAGCCCCACGTCGCGCGTGAGCAGGTGGGCCCGGTCGCCCAGCCCGGTCAACGTCGGGGTGAACACCTCGTGCCCGGCGGCCCGGAGGCGACGGGCGACGGGCCGCCAGCACCATCCCCCGTGCCGTCCACCGTGGACCAGCACGAACTGTGTCCCGGTCATGCTCTCCCCCATCGCTCCGGACGACCCCCGGTCCGGTGGATCCGCCCGTCCTCGGCCAGTCGCATGAGGTGGGCGGAGGTCTCGGCGAGCGCCGACCGCAGGGAGCGCGGGGTGAACGCCGAGAACTCCCGCGCCCACGGCACCGCCTCGGCGACCCGCCACACGGTGTCGCAGCCGGCCCACACGGCCCGTTCGATCTCGGCGAGCCGCGCCCGGTGGTGCTCCCGCAGGACGCCGAGGCGCCGGGACACCCGGTCGAAGGGCCACTCGTGCCCCGGCAGGATCACGGCGCCGTCGGAGACGCCGTGCAGTGCGTCCAGCGAGGACAGGAAGTCCTGCAACGGGTCCGGGTCCGATCCCGGCCGTCGGGCGACGTTCGGTGTGACCTTCGGCAGGACGTGGTCGCCGGTCAGCAGCAGGTCGCGCTCGCGGTCGTGGAAGCAGAGGTGGCCCGCGGTGTGGCCGGGGGTGTGCAGCGGGACGAGGGCGCCGTCCGTGCCGGGCACCGGGACGCCGTCCGCGAGCTCGACGTCCGGTTCGATCTCGGGCAGGACGGCGTCGAGCGCCCCGAGTTCGCCGTCGAGCTCGGCGAGCAGGCCACCCGGTACGCCACAGTCCTCGAGCCACGCCGAGATCTCGGCGACCCGGGCCCGGCGTTCCGCGGCGTCGACCCGGATGTTGGCCCGCTCCGCGGGGTGGGCGGCGATCCAGGCCGAGGTGTGCTCGCGGATGCGAGGGGCCAGCCCGTAGTGGTCCGGGTGCGCGTGGGTGACGACGACGCCGCGCACCTCCTCGAGGCTCGCCCCCGCCCGGGCGAGGCCGGCGAGCAGGGCGTCCCAGGCGTCGTCGGAGTCCCAACCGAGGTCGACGACGACGAGGCCCTCGCCGTAGCGCAGCGCGTAGGAGTACGAGTAGGCCAACGGGCTCGGGAACGGGATCGCCGTGGCCCACACCCCGCCCGCCACCGCGAACCCCTCGATGCGTCGAGCGGGTCGCTCCTCGGGCCGGGCGTAGGCGCGTTCGGCCTCGGACGACATAGTCTGCATGGGAGACCTCAGTTCGTCATTGCGAATGCTAGATCGCGATGACGCTAAGTTCGGTTGGGGGCGGAGTCAACGACCCGGTCCGGACCGGGGGCGTCCTCGCCCGTCGCCGCCCAGCTCGCCAGGAGGTCGAGTGCCTCCTGCGTCGCCGACCCCCGCTCCGCGCTGTAGGTGACGAGGGACAGGCCGTCGTCGGCGGGCAGTTCCATGAGCTCGTAGGCCAGGTGCAGGTCGCCCACGATCGGGTGCCGCAGGTGCTTCGTCCCCGCCCGGTGCCGTCGCACGTCGTGGGCCGCCCACCACACCCGGAACTCCGCGCTGCGGGTGCTCAGCTCGCCGACCAGGTCGGTCAACGCCTTGTCGTACGGGTTTCGCCCGGCTTCGCTGCGCAGCGTCTGCACGACGTCGCGAGCGCTCCGCTCCCACTCCCCGAAGAAGTCACGTGCCCGCGGATCGAGGAACGTGAACCGCGCCGTGTTGACCGGCATCCGCGCCGCGCCGCCGAACAGCGGCGAGTAGACCGCCCGCCCGAGGTCGTTGGCGGCCAGCAGGTCCGTCCTCGAGTTCCGCACGAACGCCGGCGCCGTCATCGTCTCCAGCACCCGCAGCACGGTCGGACGGACATGCGACTGAGACGGTCGCCGCCGCATGCGCCCCGCCGAGGTTCCCGCGTTGCGAGCCAGGTCGAACAGGTGGGCCCGCTCGGCCGCGTCGAGGTTCAGTGCGTCGGCCAGTGCGTCGAGGACACCCTCGGACACTCCGCCGAGGGCGCCCCGCTCGAGTCGCGTGTAGTAGTCGATGCTGACCCCCGCGAGCATCGCCACCTCTTCCCGTCGCAGGCCCGAGACCCGGCGGTGCCCGCCGCCGAAGACCGGCAACCCGGCCTGCTGCGGAGTGATTCTGGCCCGGCGGGAGGTCAGGAACTCTCGGATCTCGGCCCTGTTGTCCACCACGACCACGCTACGGTGGTCGTCGCCGTCGTGGGAGGCACGGGCGGTACCCCGTTGACGTGACTGGTTGACGTGACTGCCGCGCCTCCCATGCAGGCCGGCAGCTTCGTCGCGACCCGTTGACCCACCGGTGAGCTAGCCCTCGTCGGCGCGCGCGGCGAGGGCCTCCAGAGCCGGGATGGCGTCGATCACCGAGGCCGCCACACCGTCGTCCAGCCCCTCCATCAGGCTGGCGACCCGCGCGGCCCGCCGGGCCCGGATCCGGTCGCTGTGCTCGCGTCCGACCGCGGTGCTCTCGACGACGGCGGTCCGCTGGTCGCCGGCACCCGGCGCCCGGACGACGAGCCCGTGCGCGGTGAGCTTGGCGATCACGCGGGAGAGCATGGTGGGGTTCATCCCCTCCATCGCCACGAGCTGGGACATCGACACCGAGCCGCGCGAGGACACGATGTTGAGTACCGATGCCTGCGCCGGCGTGAGCCCCTCGGCGGTGGCGGCTTCGTTCAGCAACCGCCCCACCTTGACGATGGCCCGGCGGAGACGGCCCAGAGTCTCGGCATCCAGTTCCACCCGTCGCTCCTCACTTGATTGCCTATCTGCAAGCAACTAATCTGGCAGTGTCGACGCGGAGAGAGTAGGTGGCTGACGTGCCTGGCCCGGGAGCCACCGAGTCCTTCGCTCCGCCCGGGACGACCGCAGCTGCCGGAGTTCGGCGGCGCCGGCTCGTTTTCGCCGTCGTGGCCACCAACCTGCTGATGGGCTCCATCGACCAGACCGCGGTCGCGGCCGCACTGCCCGCGCTACAGGCGGACCTGCAGGCGCCGCTGTCGTGGGTCGGCTGGACCGTCACCGTCTACATGGTGGGGCAGATCGTCGCGCTCCCCCTCGCCGGGCGGCTCAGCGACCAGTTCGGCCGGCGCCGCGTCTTCCTGACCGCGGTCGCCGTGTTCACGGTCGCCTCGGTACTCAGCGGTCTCGCGCCGTCGATAGAGGCGCTCGTCGGCAGCAGGCTGCTGCAGGGCCTCGCCGCGGGCGCCTTCCTCCCGTCCGCGACCGGCATCGTGTCCGACCTGTTCGGCCGGGAGCGCGACCGCGCGATCGCCTCGTTCACCACGATCATCCCGATCGGCGCGATTATCGGCCCGACGATCGGCGGCCTGCTGGTCGCGACGGCCGGCTGGCGCGGGATCTTCCTAGTCAACGTGCCGGTCGGGACGCTCGTCCTCGTCGCGGCCTGGTTCCTGATCCCGCGCACCCCGCCCCGCCCCGGCGAGCGGGTGGACGGGATCGGCGTCGGACTGCTGGTCGCGATGCTGCTGGGCGGCATGGTCGCAGTGACCATCACGGGATCCGGGCTGACCTGGCGGACCGAGCTGATCGTCGCCTCCGGCGCCACGGTCGTGGCCGGCCTGTCCGCCGGATTGCTGCTGCGTCACCTACGCCGGTCGGCCAACCCGCTGGTCCCGCTACGTCTGTTGCGCGGGAAGACCTTCACCACGCTCAACCTCGTCAACTTCCTCTTCGGCGTCGCCGCCCTCGGTCAGGCCGCGCTCGTGCCGTGGTACGTCGTCACCCGCTACCACCTCGACCCCCTGGTCGCAGCCGGCCTCCTCACCTTCCGCGCGGTGGGCATGATCGCGGCGTCGGCGATCAGCGTGGCCGTCATCCGCCGGCTCGGCTTCCGACCGCTGCTGGTCTGGGGATCGCTCCTCGTCGTGGCCGGGCTCGTGATCCTCGCCATGCCTCCACCGACGCCGGTCCCGGTCGTCGCCTGGATCGCGGCCTCCACGACGCTGACCGGACTCGGCATCGGGCTCGGGGCGCCGGCCTCGAGCAACGCCGGCCTGCACCTGGCCCCTGATCACGTCGCGTCGGTGGCCGGACTGCGCGGAATGTTCCGCTTCTCCGGCGGCATCGCGGGGATCTCGGTACTCACCGCGGTCGTGACCGGCAGCCCGGACCCGGGGTACACCCAAGCCATCGGCTACCTGGTCCTGGCGGCGATCCTGCTGCTCACCACGCCGCTCATGCTGCGCCTGCCCAACCGGACGGGGCGCTGGTAGCCGGCTCGGCCGCCGCCGAGCTCCGGTCGCCGCGGACCGGGTCGGGACGCCCGGACCGCGGCACCCTGCGCGCACCCACGTTGACCTTGGTGGGCCGGGCCCTGTAGCGTCCGAATCGCCATTCAGGACGATTGTTCATATATGCGATCACCGACGACGCATCATCCGACGCGCCGACCGTGCTCGCCGAGGAGCCTGGCGTGATCGGACACGACGCGATCCCGAGAGACGGTAAGTGCGGCGCCACCCCACAAGTGGGGCCTGCGGTGGCGCCCGACGCGGCGGTCCGGACCGACCCGTACGCGTCAATGAATCTCGGTGTGCGTTCGCCGGGCTCCCGACAGCGGGATGCTGGCTCCGGGGTGGACCGCGGAGGCGCCTGAACCGCGGCACGGCGCCCGTCGGCCCCCTTCGTAGCGAGGATCGCCGCGACGCCTCGCCCAGCCAGACGGATCGCGGCCAGCTCACCTGCAGCCGGCAGGACACCAACCGACCCGACCTCGACAACGATGCCAGAGGGGTTCGCGATGGGCCGTATGCCAACGACGACGGGCGTCAGGAGACCGGTGCGCCGCACCGGTCCACGCGCCGTCGGTCTGCTGATCTCGTGCGTGATGTTCTTCGTGGTGGGCTGCGCGCAGAACGTCGGCCCGGGGTCGAGTGACGGTCCGATCTACGCGGACCAGGTGCTGGAGCTCGTCGTCCCGTTCGGTCCCGGCGGTAGCGTGGATGTCACTGCCCGGATGGTGGCGCCGTTCCTGGAGGAGCGCCTGCCCGGCAACCCGACCGTCCAGGTCGTGAACGTGACCGGGAACGGAGACCACCGCGTCGGGGCGAACCAGTACGCCAACGGCCGGCCGGACGGAACCCAGATCCTGATGGCGTCGGAGTCGACGCATTCGGCGATGCTCTACGGCTCTCCCAGCGTGCGCTACGACCTGGGCGAGTTCACCCCGCTCATGGGATTCCCCATGGACACCATCATCTACGCGAACCCGAACACCGGCCTCAGGTCCGCCTCCGACCTCCTCGATCCGGACGTACAGCTCTACACCGGCGGCCGGGAGCCGGTAGGCGGGGAGCTGTCCCGTGTCTCCTCCTACCACCTCCTCGGACCCGACATCCGGGAGCTGTGGGGATACGAGGGCGCCAGCAGCACGCTGATCGCCTTTCAGCAGGGGGAAGTGAACATCCTCGGCGCGACGGGGCCCGACTTCATCCGGGTGGTCCAGCCGATGGTCGACGCCGGAGAGGCCGTACCGCTCTACTCGATGGGCCAGATCGTCGACGGCGAACTAGCGCGGTCCGACGGCTTCCCCGAGCTCCCGCACGTGGGCGAGGTGTACGAGGAGCTGCACGGCGCACCCGTCGAGTCGCTGGGACCGCAGTTCGAGGCCTACAAGATGCAGGTGGCGGCCGGGCTCACCCTGTCGAAGACACTGTGGGTCCACGGCGACGCCCCCGAACCCGTACAGGAGGCGCTCCTCCAAGCCGTCGAGGAGATCGCCGCCGATCCCCGCTTCCTGGAGCAGAGCGCGGCCGAACTCGGGGGTTACCCCCCGGTCGTCGGTCCGGATCTCCGCACATCGATCGAACAGAGTCTCACCGACGTCGACCAGGAGCCGATCGAATGGCTCCGGCAGGACTTCGCCGCACGCTACGGGATGGATCTCCAGTGACCGCGTACTGCGCTCCGACGACCCGGCCGACGGTCCCACGTCCGGCCCGGGGGTCAACCGATGCTTGACGCCGCGACGACCGCCATCATCGCGCTGGCCGATCCGACGCGACTTCAGTACCTGCTTCTGGGGGTGCTGGTCGGCCTGACGATCGGGTTCCTGCCCGGCCTCGGCAGCCTCGCCGGGATGGCGATCCTGCTCCCCTTCATCTATGGCCTCGATCCCGTCTCGGGCATCGCGCTCCTGGTCGGGATGATGGCGGTCACCGCCACGACGGACACGTTCGCGTCGGTCCTGCTCGGGGTTCCGGGATCGTCGAGCTCCCAGGCCACGATCCTCGACGGCTATCCCATGACGAAGATGGGCCAAGGGGCTCGCGCCCTCGGGGCGGCGTTCGGCGCGTCGTTCATGGGCGGCATCTTCGGTGCCCTCACGATCGTCATCGCGCTTCCGGTCGTCCGACCCCTGGTGCTGGCGCTCGAGGCGCCGGAGCTCCTGGTGTTCGCGCTGATCGGGATATCCGTGGTCGGCATTCTCGCCCAGGGGGCACTGCGCGCCGGCCTTCTCTCCGCGACGGTGGGGCTGCTCATCAGCTGTGTGGGGGCCGCCCCGGCGGGCGGCGACCGGTTCACGCTGGCCTGGGAGTACCTCTACGGCGGCGTGCCGCTGGTCCTGCTGGCACTCGGGCTGTTCGCCGTGCCGGAATTCTTCAGCCTGGCCGCGGCGAACAGCGCGATCGCCGGGGGAGGCCGGGTCGAACGCATCGGCCGGGGACTGGTGACCGGCGCGAAGGACGCGGCCCGGCACTTCGGGATCGTGATGAAGAGCAGTGGCTTGGGCGTGCTGCTCGGTGTCATCCCGGGCGTGGGCGGGTCCGCGGTGCAATGGCTGGTCTACGGAACGACGCAGGCCGTGTCGAAGGACAAGTCGAAGTTCGGGAAGGGCGACGTCCGAGGGGTGATCGGCCCCGAGGCGTCCACCAACTCGGTCGACGCCGGAACGCTGATGCCGACGATGTTCTTCGGGATTCCCGGCAGCGGGACCGCCGCCGTCTTCCTGGCCGGACTGCTGCTCCTGGGAGTCGAGGTCGGACCCGACCTGATGACGCCGGAGGGCATGCCGTTCGTCCTGACCGTCGTATGGAGCCTGGCGATCGCGAACGTCATCGCCGTCGTGTTCTGCTTCGGGACCGCCAACGTCCTGGCACGGGTCAGCAAGGTCGACCCGAAGCTGCTGCTGCCGTTCCTGTTCGTGATCCTCGTCCTCGCCAGCTACCAGGCCAGCCAGCGCTGGGGTGACGTCGTGCTGGTGTTCGCGATCGGACTGCTCGGGTGGTTCATGAAGCGGCAGAACTGGCCGCGTCCGCCGTTGCTGATCGGGTTCGTACTCGGACCGACGATCGAGCGCTACCTCCGCATCAGCCTGGACCGCTACGGCATCGAGTTCCTCGTACGCCCAGGGGTGCTCGTCCTCGCCGCGTTCCTGGCCCTGTCGATCTACCTCGGAATCCGGCTGCGCAAGAAGCTCAACGTCGAGAACAGCCACGCGATGAGGGGAGCATAGATGCGGACCAGCCAGGCGCCGTCGGACACAGAGGTCAAGGTCCCGGGACTGCGATCGGATCTGTTCACCTCGCTCGCCCTTCTCGCGGTGTTCGTGTCCGCCCTGATCGCGACCCAGGGGCTGTCGGAGGTCGCAAGATGGTTCCCGACCGCCGTGAGCGTCACCGGGATCGCGCTGACCCTGACCCATCTCCTCGCCTGCCTGGCCGCCGCCCGGCGCCGGGGCGCCCCAGCGGACGAGGTGGCCCCGGACGAGGCGTCGACTCCCGTCGAGGTGCCCCCGGTCGACGCAGGGCCCGAACCCGGGGAAAGGCGGCGACTGGCCGCCTGGATCGCGGTCGTCGGATTGCTCCTGCTAACGACGTGGCTGGTCGGGCTGCTCTGGAGCGCGACCGCCTGGTTGTTCTTCGTGCTGACGTTCGTCTCCCGTCTCCGCTGGTACGTCGCGCTGATCGCCTCGGCCGTCGTGTACAGCCTCCTGTGGTCGGTGATCGTGCATCTCCGAGTCGAGGTGCCGCCAGGGATCATCGACGTCACCGGGATCGGGTGGTAGACCGATCCAGCCCTCGACCCGGCGGAACCGGTCGCGGTCGCTGCCGGATGCCCCCGGCGCTCTCACCTCGTCGTCCTGAACCCGATATCCGTGCCGATGTCTCCCGATGGCACCGGCCCTGGCGTACCTGTCGCGCACGCGCGGAGTGAGCTTCCCCCGGTTCGCCGCCAAACTCCGGCAAAGCGGGGGAACCTCAGGGCGAGGGCGGTTCGCAGTCGGCGCCGGCGGGCGCTGGCCAGCGTCGGCGCAGCGTGCGAGCCTACTTTCATGGCCGTGAGCGCTCGGGAGGTTGAGCAGGTGCCGACAGGTAACCTGCGGGTCGCGCGCGCGGAGTTCGCTGCTCTTTGGGAGGCCGCCGATCGCCGGAATCGGGAGCAGGGCGAGCGGTGCACCACCGACTGGTACACCGCAGGCGTGCTAGCCACATGCCAGTGGCTAGCTGGCGCGATCCATATTCCGGCCAACGGGCGTGCCCGGCCGGCCCCGGCCCCGGTGACCACGGGTCATGTCACGGCGCATGAGGAGCTGATCGAGGCCGAGTTCCTCGCTGCCGAGCTCCTGCCGGAACGTCAGCCGTGGCTGGTTGACTCGCGGCCGGGATGGTGCGAGGGCATTCGAGCAACGTTGTCGTGGGCGTGGCGGGCGGAGGGGCCGCGACCGCTCTGACCCGAATCCGCGAGTAGCGACGGGCCTGCCGGTGGGGAGATGACGATAGGTGCCCGCTGACCTGCGATGATCGTGTTTGCGAAGACATGATGA
>NZ_JBZFLK010000029.1:0-57561 GCF_058448985.1 Pseudonocardia sp. DxW
ACAACCCCGCCCACGGGGCGAGGGAGATCGGTAACGGGCCGCGCTCGGGGCCCGATGAACGGTTCGTGATCAGACGAACCGGGCGTATCGGCGTGCTCGTCGTGGCGGTCGCGCTCGCCGCCGGGTGCGGCGGGAGCAGCGGGCCCGACGACGAGCAGGCGTTCCTCGACCGCGCCTACGCGATCGCCCGCGACGAGGGCGAGGGACTGGCCGGGTACGGCGACGACGCGGTACTGCGACTCGGCCACGAGGCGTGCGCCCGGATCGCCGACGGCGCCGCGCCGGCCGAGGTCGCCCGCGACTGGCAGGGCCAGGACATGCGCGGCGTGTCCCCGATCGCGGGCGGCATCGTGGGCGCCGCCGAGATCCACCTGTGCCCCGACGGTGAGAGCCTCGGGGACGCGTTCCGCGGCGGGTTCGAGCGCGGCTCGGGCGAGTAGCTACCGGGCCGCGGCGTTGGCGCGTTCGCGGTGCGGGTAACGCAGGTGGTCGGGGTGCGCGTCAAGGAAGGCGCCCATGTCGTCCTGTGCCCGGCCGAGCCCGGCGCGGGCGTAGTCGCGGGCGCCACCGTCGAGCGCGGCGGCCTGTCGGTCTTTCCAGCCGCGGATGCGGCGTTCGAGGGCGCGCTGGCGCTGCTCGTCCTGGTACGCCTGCGCGGCGGTGTCGGGGTCGTGGGCCTGCCCGGAGTCCGCGGCCAGGTCGGTGGCGCCGGGCACGAACATCGACAGGGTGCAGCGGCAGTGCGGGTGCCCCCACCCGTCGGCGCGGGCGGACTCGACCGACCCGAGGATGTCGACGTTGACCATCGAGTCGTCGGTCATGGACTGCACCGACAGACGGCTGCGCTGCGGCCCGGTGCGTAGCCCTGCCAGCGGCATGGAGCCCTGGTGGGTGATCGTCAGCACGCCGCCGATGTAGGGCGCGCACCGCGGGCACCCGTTCATGCCCTGCACGAACACCAGGTCATGCCCGGCGCCGGACAGCCGGTCGAGCTGGCCTTCGGTCATCGCGCGGGCGTGCGCGGTGCGGGTCGCCATCTCCACATACGACGACAGACGCCAGTTCCGCCCGGCCCGGTCGGTGAACCCGGTGATGCCGCGGTCAGTGAGCCGCCACAGGGCCCGCTGCGCGGCCTGGCGGCGCGTCTCGGCGCCGACGATCGCACCGGGCAGGCTGTGCGCGACCACGGTCCGGAACGCATCCGGGGTGGTGCGCAAGATGCTCGCGTGCGCCGCCGACGTGCGGTCGGCGGTCGCGGCGGCGAGCCGGTCCAGCGCACCCCGGTTGTAGCGGTCGTCGTACTGGTCGACACCGGCGGCGCCGTGCTGGCGCAGCTCCCGCACCGCGACCTCGGCGCCGCGGGACGCGCCGTCGTCGAGGACGGCCCGGATCCGGGAGTCGTTGCCGCGGTCGAGGTCGGCGGCCACCTCGGCGGACGCCTGCTCGACCTGCCGCAGCGCGGCGGCGCGCACGCCGGCGTCACCGTCGGCGTCCACGACGCGGCGGGTGCCGGCGACGACCTCACCGAGCAGGGCGCGCTCGGCGTCGCGGTAGACGCGCAGGACGGCCCGCTCGGCGGGCGTGAGGTCGTCCGCCACGGGGCCCTACTCCTCGCCGTCGTCGTCCTGGTCGCCCTGCTCGCGGTCGTACTCGTCGCGTTCGGCGTCGTGGTCGAACGGGGCGGGCAGGATCGGGCCCTGCTCGGCCTGGATCAGTGCGACCTCGGCCGCGACCTGCGGGTCGTCCCAGTCCTTGTGCAGCATCCGCACCCGGGTTTCCAGCGCCATGGACCGGGACCGTTCGAGACGTTCGAGCGTCTCGGAGATCGTTTCCATGTCGTCGGCGATGTTGTCGGAGAACTCGACGCCGGGCCGCTCGATCTCGCCGATGCCGGTCCCGAACCGGAACGCGTCGACCATGAGCAGTCCGTGCAGCGCCCCCTCAAGCTCGGGGCGCTGGTACTGGATCATCTGGCCTTGGGTGACGTAGGACCGCTGCCCGCGGGCGGTGACCTCGCGGGCGGTGATCGGCTGCCCCTGGTCGTCCTCACCGAGCGAGGAGGCGGCCAGCCCGGACCGGCGCAAGATCTGGCGCAGGATGTGCCCGGCGGTGGCAATGTGCTCGTCGGTGCGGATCGCGAACTGTGACACGGTCAGCCCCGGCCCGGAGCCCTGCCCGGTGTCGAGCACCGACAGCGGCGAGTACACCTCGCGGTCCGGGTCGAACGTGGCGCCGCGGCCGGGGCCGTGGTCGTCGAGCATGTCGGCGGGCACGGAGATCCGGCCCTTGGCCAGCCGGACGTCGCGCATGAGTGAGCTGTAGGTTTCGTCGAGGGCGTCCATGAGCGGTTCGACGCCGTCGAGGATGGACCGGCCGAACGGCGCGAGGAACGAGTCGCCGTCCCAGCGCGGGGTCGGCCGCAGCCGCGGCAGGTACCAGGCGGCGAGCCGCTCGCGGCCCTTGATCCGGTAGCCGGTCTCGATCGCGCCGTCGGCGTTGACCAGCGGCACGAGGTACTCGGTGGCGGGGGCGCCCTCGAACGGCATCGGCTTGCCCAGGTGCGAGGCGGTACCGCGGTAGAGGCCGTGCTGCACCCACCCGGGTTCGTGGCGTTCGAGGTGCCGCCAGGTCCAGTCCTTGTCGACGTGCACGACGCGCCAGAACGTGACGGCGCGCAGCACACCCCAGGACCACTCCGGGACGGCCCGGTCGGCGGCGACCGGAT
Organism: Pseudonocardia sp. DxW; assembly: GCF_058448985.1. NCBI lineage: Bacteria > Bacillati > Actinomycetota > Actinomycetes > Pseudonocardiales > Pseudonocardiaceae > Pseudonocardia > Pseudonocardia sp. DxW. The sequence continues at coordinate 2,726 of NZ_JBZFLK010000029.1, forward strand.
CGAGCCACGCGTGGTCAGCGATCTGGTCATCCCACACGGGGCGCAGGTAGCCGCCGCCGAGCGCGCCGAGCCGTTCGGCCGACGCGGACAGCCGCGGGTGCATGCCGTCGTCGAGGATGTGCTGTAGCCGCTTGACGGCCGCGGCACTGGCACCCTCGGGCAGGGTCGCGGTGATCTGCTCGGAGAACAGGAGGTTGGCCTGTGCAGCGCACAGGTCCGCGGCGACCGGGACGTGCAGTTTCGCCGGGGGCTCGTGCGCCGACGGCGGCCGCCCCCACCACATGCGGGCCAGGGCGCCACGAACACCGCCGTTGTACTGCTGCGGCTTGACCACGGGCCCGGTCGGTGCGGCCTGGTAGATGCGCTGTAGCTCGTCGCCGTCGCCGGCCCACCAGGCGCGCCACTCGCTCATCTTGTCGAGGGCGGGGCGCAGCGCCGGGGGCGGCCACGGGATGTTCTCAGTCGGTAGCGGCACCGGCCGTCTCCTCGCTCTGGTCGGCGGCGACGCTGGCCCGGATCTGCGCGGCGGTCGCGTCGAGCAGCGCGGCCAGTCGTTCAGCAATCGGCGAGTCGCTGCGCACGTGGATCAGGTCGGGGTCGTCGTCGTCGGCGTCGAACTGCACGTCGAGGGCGAGGTCTCCGACGGCGATGACGCCGATGTGCTCGACCTCGCCGCCGCCGACGACGAGCCCGACCGGCAGCGTCATGGTCTGGTCGTCGAGCAGCGGGGCGATGTCGTCCACGGGGTTCTCCGGTCAGAGTCGGGGGCGGCGTCCGATGTCGCGGGCGAGGCCGGCGAGGAACCGCACGGTCCAGGGGCCGTTGCGTAGGCGGGCCAGGGGCGGGCGCCGGTGACGGGGGCAGTCGCACAGGGCGCAGTCGGTGCCGCGCCGGTAGTGCTCGTGGTGCTCGCGGGCGTGGCCGCAGCGGCAGGTCATAGCCGTCGGACGATCGCGAGGGCGAGCAGCACGACGGCCAGGACGAGGATGACGGTGATGAGGGTTCCGTCCATCACGGGTTCCTGACGTGCACGATCGCGGTGCCGGTGTAGCCGGTGATCCGCCGGGAGGCGAGGTCGATGGGGCCCTCGTCGAAATCGGCGGGGTCGTACTCGGGGTAGACGTGGTCGACAGTGACGGTGTGTCCGGCGCCGTTGGCGAACTCGGCGGCGGCGCGTTCGGCGGCGGCCTGTAGGGCGGCGGCGTCGGCGCCGGAGACGGTCAGGTTGGCGCGCACGGCAGCCCTCCCGGGTGTGGTGGTGGATCGCCCGGCCGGGCGCAGGTGCGGCTCATCGGCGGAAAGGAACGCCGGTCGTGACCGTCCTGTCGGTCCCTGGTCGCGCGCAGAAGGTGACGCGCGGGGTGGCGTTGACGCCCTGGCCGGGCCCCGCACGGGGCGGGTGGTCTACAGGGCGGCGCGGACCGCGGCGTCCTTGGATTCGAGCAGCTTGCGCAGGGCGACGGTCAGCTCGGGGGAGTCGTCGAGGTCGCCGAGCAGGCGCACGGTGAGGTCGCGGAACTGGCAGGCGATCTCGTGCAGCGCCGGGGGCAGGTTCGGGTTGACCTCGACGAGGTACCGGGCGACCGAGGACACCGACGAGTGCCGGGAGGCGAGCAGAGTGGCAGTGTCGGACATGGTGCCTCCGTGGTCAGGCCGCGATGGTGCGGGCCGGGTCGAATCGGGTGATGGGCACGTGGCGGCGCCACTGGGCCCGGGTGGAGATCACGGCGTAGCGGAGCGCGTCGAGGCTATGATCCCCGGCCTTGACGGGCTTGTCCTCGCCCTTGGCGGCGGCCTTGTCGTCCCACACGTAGCCGGGGAACTCCTTGACCAGCCCGGCGCAGCTCTTGTGCACGATCAGCCGGCCGGCGGCGAGCAGCGACGCGACGAGCTGGATCCCGTCGTTCACCGCGTTGTTCGCGCCCTGCACGCCGCGCAGTCCGTCGCGGTGGAGCTGCTGGGAGAAGTGCGCGGCCGCGGGGTCGACGAGCACCCATCGGGGCCGTTCGGGTTCGGGGTCGACGTTGATCCAGTCTCGCAGTGCCCGCGAGTACTCGGCGTCCGTGAGCTGCCTGCGGGCGGCCTTGGAGTCGTGCCGGTACTCGCGGGTCACCGCGAGGCGCCCGTCCGCTGTGATGGCGAGGAGAACGGCGGCGAACGGGTTGGTTACGCCGTGGTCGACGCCGACTGCCAGGGTGCGCTCGATGCGCGGCAGGGTGTCGACGACGTGCACGGCGGGGTCGAATGCGGAGTAGATGGCGCCTTCGGCCTGCACCCACAGGCCGCGGATCATGCGGTCGTACCACAGGCCGGTGTACTCGGCCTTGCGGTCGCGCTTGTACTTGGCGCTGACGAACGGGTTGTCGTCCAGCTCGAAGTGCCAGGTGGCGAGGTCGAGTACGGAGTCGTCGTCGTCGGCCGGGGTGTAGCGGCCTTGGGTCATGGGCCGGTCGAGGTAGTCGGTGCGCAACCAGTGCCCGGGGTTGTCGGGGTTCGTGGTCCCGAACAGCTTGGCGCCGTCCACGGAGAGCCGGCCGGTGGCCTGCCGGAACATCGGCGCGGGCAGGACGGTGATCTCGTCGGCGTAGGCGCTCTTGCCGGTCAGGCCACGAAGTTTCTCCTCGGCCTGGCGGTCGTTGGCGCCGAGCACGTGCACCTCGTGACCGAGAACGCGGGCGGTGGGTGCTCCGGAGGTGTAGGTGGTGCCGGGGAACAGGGCCCGCAGCAGCGGCACGGATCGCATCGGGGCGAACACGTTGCGGGCGACGGCGTCGCGGGTGCGGCCGATGGCGAACACCTCGCCGGGGGCGTGGAACATCTCGTTGATGTGCTGGCCCCAGCGGATGATCGAGGCGATGGTCTTGCCGCTGCGGATAGCCCCCTCCCAGACGTTGATCCCGGCGTTGGCCTCGGCGAGGGACACGATCTGCTGGCGGGAGAGCTGGCCTCCGGTCAGGTCACGTGCGGTAGCCATCGTGGGTGAGTAGCTCCGTGGACTCGGGCCCGGCGGCGCGCAGGCGGGCGTCGTGGGCGGCCTCGTGCCGGGTCCGGCGTTCGGCGCGCTCGATCGCGGCGGCGTGGAGGTCGGTGACGGCGTGGTCGACCGGGGCCCGCTCGCGGGCGGCGCGCACGATCTCGGTGGCCTCGATGCCGGGGTGCTCGGCGGCGCGCTGGCGGCGCCGGGAGTAGGTCGGGCAGTGCGGGCAGCAGCGCGGGAACGGCTCGCGGGCGACGGCGAGCAGGGCGACGCCGACGACCAGGCAGGCGATGGAGGCGAGTAGCAGCGGGTAGCTCTGCGCGTCGATGGTGCGCAGGAACAGGGCGATGCCGATGAACAGGGCGCCGAACCGGATCACGGGCCCGCCTCGGGCTGCTCGGGTTCGGCGTCGGGCTCGTCGGGGTCGATGCCGCGTTCGGCGGCGTCGCGCAGCGCGCCGAACAGGTTGTCGAGGGCGGCGCGGGCCTTGTCGTCGCCGGTGTCGGCGCGGGCCTTGTCGATGTCGACGGTGACCGCGACGGCGCTCTTGATCGCCGTCCAGAGCTGGTTGATGCCGCGGGACACGTCGAAATCGTCGGCGGCGACCCGCTCGATGCGCCCGAACTCGCCGGGCACGATCACGGCCTGGCGCCACTGCCCGCCGTGGGCCTCGTCGAGCCGGGCCAGCATGCGGTCGACCTCGTGCTTGAGGATGCGGTCGGCCAGCTCGGACCGCAGGCGTTGCCGTCGGTCGGTGGCGGCCTCGGTGGCGGCCCGGATCGTGTCGGTTTTCCAGACGTCGCCCTCGACGCCGAGCGCGGTGGCCCAGCGGGACACGGTGCGCGGGCTGACGTTGTGCTCGGCGGCGATCGCGGCGCGGGAGCGGGGCGGGTCGGCGGGGTTGAGCAGCTCGTGCTCGATGGCGGCCCGCACGGCGTCGGGGACGGTGTTCTTCGCGCCCATCGGCGGGCCTCCTCTCGGGGTGGCGGGTGGGCCCCGTCCGGGTCGCGGGGGCTGCGGGCGGTCGCGCCGCGCCGCGGTCCCGGACGGGAGCTGGTGGGTGCACGACGCCCCGGGTCGGTGGACGAGTCGTCCCGGGGCGTCGTGCATGGCGCCGCGCCGGGGTTCGCAGCCGGGGCGCGGGCGGTGCCCGGTCGGCCTGTGGCCGAAGGGCGGGGTTCCGGTGCTCGGTCGGTCGCTGCGGACCCGTCGCCGTCGAGGCGTCTGCGTGTGTGGGTGCGCGCCGATCCGGCCCGGAACGTAAAACGGCCCGCAGGTCCGGGGACACTGCGGGCCGATCATGGGCGAAGCTACGTGACAGTGGCGCAGTCACGCTACGGTCAGGACGTTACTGCTGTTCGTTGGGCGTGTCGCGGACCAGGCGGAGCGCGGCGACCGCGACGACGACACCGAACAGGGCGACCAGGCAGTAGTCGTCGGGGTCGGTCGAGGGCAGGATCTCGATGGCGGTGCTCATGGTCGTGGCCCTTCGGTCGGTGGCGAGGAGGGTAGGGCTCACGTGCTGGCGGATGCCCGCTTCGGCCGGGTCGCGTTGAAGTGCTCGATCTCGGACTTGAGCCAGTATCCGGCGAGGATGGGCGCGGGGAAGTCGGAGCGCTTGCCGGCGGCGCGGTCGGACTCCCACTGGTAGACGCGCTGGCGGGTGACGCCGCACAGGTCGGCGATCTCTTGGGGGTCGAGCAGGGGCGGGATGCCGCGGTGGGCGCCTCGGCGGGCCTCCTCGTCCTCGGTGGTCAGCTCGACGGCGTGCCAGGCGGTGATCCGGTGGCCGGCGCGGGCCGTCTCGGCGCGCAGGACGGTGGTGGCGTCGGCCAGGATGCCGGGCCCGTCCTCGGCCGAGCGGGTGGCGGTGGCGGAGACGCGCAGCCATGGCTCGTCACGGGCGATGCCGGTCATGCCGAGGTCGGCGGCCAGGGCGGCGGCCCAGCGGGCGGCAATGTCGCGGGCCTGGCCGTCGGCGACCGGGCGGGCGAGCCCGACGGCGAGGGACACGATGTAGGTCACCATGGCGCCCATTGTGCTCTGATCCTTTCATGGATACAAGAGGGGACGAGGGTCCGGGTAGGGTGAGCGGGGCCGGACCCGGGGTGATGTTGGCACCCCGGGCCCGGTCCGTCACTCCTGCCAGAAGTCGCGAGGAGCGGTGAACCCCTCGATGACCTCCAGCCCGGCGACCAGGCGTCTCAACGCTGCCTTGCTGGCCTCGTCGTGACCGTCGAACGCGCTGCTCGGGAGCGGGTAGGTCCGCCTCCCGTCCGGCGAGATGATCTCGGTGATCCGCCCTCGGGGGTAGACCCCGAATCCCTGCCGTTGCAGGGCTCCGAGCACTTCCGGACCGGACTGCATGGTGTCCCCTCTCTGTAGTTGTTCCTTACATGGACTACTCTAGCGGCTAAGAGTAGTTCATGCAAGAGCAGAGGCGAGAAACTTTCACCAACTACAGCTAGGGCCGTTCCGGACGATCTCGGAAACGCCCTCAGATCGCCTCTAAGCCGCGCGAGAGGCGGGGGCCAGCTCCGAACCCACGGGAGCCATTACGACCGTCTCAGCGAGCCACACAGGCGGCACGACGGGCCCCGCGATCGGGTGCGCACGATCCCAGCGGCGATACGCGCCCTCGATCGCATCCGCGACCCGGTACAGCGTCCGGCCCCCGGCCCGGCGCCGCGACCAGCCGTCCCGCTCGGCCCACTTGCGCACCGTCGCCGGCCGCACCGGACCCGCCCCCGGCCGGAACGCCGACAGGTGCTCGGCGAGCGCGGCGTCGTCAAGCACCGCATCCGCGGCCAGCGCCACCCCCAGCCCGCGCAGCGCCTCCGGCCCCGACCAGGCGTGCCCGCCGCGGCACGACGCCTCGGACCGGTCCCGGCGCGCCCGCACCACCTCGGCGCACCGCGGCCGCGGGCACCCGCCCAGCACCACCGTGGGCACCTGCTCGCCCAGCGCCCGGCGCACGTCCTGCGCGGCCAGCGCCAGACCACGCAGCGCCTCCGACGCCCACCAGCGGCCCACGAGCACATCGAGCCGGTCCGCAACCACCACGACCTCATCGAGCAGGTGCCGCCGAGCATGCCGACGGCGAGGTGGTGCCAGGCCCTCGGCTCGGAGCTGATCGGCGACCCGCCCGACCGTCATGACCAGCGCATCTCCCGACCTCGGGGTACAGCTCGGGTGCGCGTAGGGGCGGCTGTCCGGGGCGCCGCGCCGGGCAGGCGAGGAGACGGCGGGGAGCGCCGAGGCGACGTCCCGGACGGCGATGTGCGCGCCGCGGCGCACGGCCTGCGGGGCGACGTCGAGCGAGAGCACCGGCACCCGCAGCGGCGGGCGGGAGCCGAATCCGCCGGAGCGCCCGTCGTCGCCGCGCTGCTGGCCGGGCCCGTGGTCGAGCCGGCCGTAGCCGTCGGCGATCGTGGCGAGGTCCTCGGCGGCTTGGCGGCGGCACCGGGCGCAGACCAGGGCACCCGGCACGGTGCGGTCGTGGTTGCAGGCGGTGCAGCGGGCCGGCCCGAGGTCGGGGTCGGCGGCGGGGGCGGGGTATTCGGCGAGGAGGTGCGGCACGGGGGTCCGATCAGCCGGGGTGCCGGAGCCCGTGGGGAGGCGGGCGAAGTTCCGGCGGGGTCAGGGTGCGGGCACTGTAGCGGAGATCATCGTCGCTACCGGCGGACCCCTGAGAGGCTCGGCGAGTCCGGTTCGTCCTCGGCATCCGATCCGGGCGGGTTCGTGCGGTTCACGCCCGGTGCATCGTCCGGTGGGGGCGGTCGCGTTACCCCGCATGGTCGACGGCGAGTGCACCGGTCGTCACGTTGTGATCACAGGTTCGGGCGGGGTAGTGGCTCAGCGCCGCTACGCGGGCCGGTGCCGGATCGTGCCCGGGTCGGTCGCGGCGGGCACCGAGTAGCGCAGCGGGCGAGTCTCAGCTCGGGGCAGCGCGGGCCCGTCGAGTCCGACGACGACCGGTGCCATGCCGACCCGGCACCGCCCTGCCTCGGTGGCGGCCTCGGCGAGGGGGTCGGTTCGGACGGCCCACCCGATCACGAGCACCTGTTCGCCGTCGGGGTCCTCGGCGAGCAGCGGGGGCGACTGCGGGGCGTAGTGCGGTTCGTGAGCCATCTCGGGTTCTCCTCGGGGTCGGGGTTTCGTTCCGGGCTAACTGTAGCGCAGAGCAGTCATGCAACACGACTAGGCACTGGCCGTGTCGCATCCTGATCGTTGCTCGACTCAACAGTTCTTCTCTCCCGTAGAGCTGGCGGGGCTCCGAGAGGGCGCCCCCCCCTACTCCGTAAGGGGGGGCGCACCCTCTACGCGGGGTGCCCGAGGCGTCCTCTACCGACCTTCTACCAAGCTATACCCGCAGGTCAGACACCCTCTACGAAGCTCTACGGGGCTATACGGTTGTGCACAATTTGAGGCTCTACGGAGATCATTTAGGGCTCTACCGTAGAGGTGCCCCTGACCTGCGGTTTTAGTTTGAGACACCCCCTGGCGTATAGGATTTCACCACGCACGTAGAGCTTAGGCAAGCTTGCCTAACTTCGAGTTTTCGGCGTGCTTCCTCGCGACGCGCGCGCCCGCGCGTAGGGCCCTCGAACGCCGAACGGGCCCCGCCCGACCCCCTGAGAGGTCGCACAGGGCCCGTTCCGGGCGCGGACGGGTCAGTCGGTGCCCTCCCCGGCCGGGAGTGCGTAGCGGGACGGTGAGGGCTTGTTGAGGTGCCCCTCGTCGACCAGGCGAGCGAGGGCGGCCAGCACCGTGGACCCGCCGTGTTTCCGTGCCCCCTCGCCGAGTGCGGTCTTGACCTGAGCCGGCGTCATCCCGTCGGCGTCGTTGACGAACCGGACCACCCGGTACACGTCCCGGGCGGCGGCGGCGCCCCGCCCGGCGAGCGCGGCGATCGGTTCGGGCAGTGCGGGCTGGTCGGCGTCCCACCACTGCGGCGTGGTCGAGAGCGGCCCGGCGCTGCGGTCCGCGTCCTGCACCGGTGCGACGTAGGCCGGCGCCTTCGCCCCCGGGCGCAGTCCCCGAACCGCGCCCTCGCACCGGCGCAGTCGGTAGTCGAGCCGGAACCCGGGCTCGTCGGCCTTGTCGCGGGTGACCTCGGCGGTGACGAATCCGGTCTCGCGGTCGGACTCGACGAGGATCTCAGTGTCCATCGCCGCGGTGACGGCGTTCGAGCCGCGCCCGCGCCCGCTGTCGGCCAGGCCGGTGTGATCGACGAGTACCACGCAGGCACCCGAGGCGGAGTCTCGGATCGCTCGCATGGCGCGCACCATGACCGCGACGTCGGACGCGTGGTTCTCGTCGCCGTCCATCATGGCGTTCTTCGTGTCGAGGATGACCAGGCCCGGTTCATCGGCGAGGACTCGTTCGAGGTAGGCGGCGACGCCGGCGTCGGTGAGCAGGATCCCCTGCGGGATCATGTCGAACCATCCCGTGCCCTCGGCCGGGTCGACGCCGTGCGCGTGGAGCCACCCGAGGGCGCGGGCGACATTGACGGCCTGACCCTCGGCGGCGACGTAGTGCACCCGCGTGCGGGGCAGGGCCATCCCGAACCACTCGACGCCGTGCGAGAGCGCGAGGGCGAGGTCGAGCAGCAGATAGGACTTGGTCGAGCCGGGGGCGCCGTACACCTTCGCCGTGGAGTTTCGGTACAGCACGTTGGGCACGAGGTAGTCGGGCTGTGGGGCGTCGAGGAAGTCTGCCCAGGACAGGACGGTGAGCGGGGGCTGGTCGCGGGCGGTGCGGCGCTGCCGGGCGGCTTCGGCGACGTCGGCCCGGCGGATCTGCTCGACGACGTCGTTCTCGAACTTGCGGACGGCCTCGGCGTCGGCCTCGGCACCGAGGCGCGCCTGGATGTCCTCGTAGACCTGGTCGCCGAGGGCCTCGCGCATGAGCCGTTCGGCTTCCTCGGCGTGCTCGGACGCGGTGCGCTCGTCGTCGCGGTCATCGGCAGTCTTGGCCGACTGCTCGTCCGTTCCGGGCGAGGAGTCGGCCCCCGTAGGGCGGTCGGCGATCTCCCACGGGGAGGCCAGTGCGCCGGCGTTGTCGCCGCGGGACAGCGGGTTGTGCAGGGCGTCGTGCAGGTGGCGCCGGTCGTCGGTGTTGAGTCCCATCTCGGGCCAGAACTTGTTCACTAGGGCTGCCATCTCGCGCTCGAACTCGTCGGCGGTGCGCAGGCCAAGGGCGACCATGCGGTGCCCGTTGCGGGCGGCGAGAAAGTAGGTGTGTCGGAAGTCGTCGCGGCCGCGCGCCAGGACAGCCTCAAGGCTGCGCCGATAGGTCAGCTCGAACTCGGCGGCGGTGGCGAGTCGGGGGGCACAGCGGTCGCCGTCCCAGGTCTGGGCTGGGGGGCGGGGGGCGACGGCGGCGCGCAGGTCGGTGAGGGTGTAGACGGCGCCGGTGCGCTTGCCGGTCCGAGAGGTGATGGGGTTGTCCCGGTTCTTGCGGTGCACGGATCCGGCGAGGCGCCAGACGCGGGCAGCGTCGGCGCAGGAGTCGACGCCGGCGGTGTAGCCGGAGTCGTTCCAGGTGCGGCGGAGCTGGTGCTCGATGTCCTCGGCGAGGGCGACGACGGCGTCGTCGTGCGGGACGGGCTCGGCGAGGACCCAGGTCGGGTAGAACCCGCCGCCGGAGTGCTGCCAGTAGGTGGGGTCGGGCAGCCCGGACTGGGAGAACAGCTCGAACATGTCTTCGTGGGTGGCGGGGCCGCCGGGCTTGCCGAGGTCGAGGTCGCAGCGTAGGGCGGTCCAGACGACGGAGTCGGTGGCCTTGCCGCGGCCGGTGGCTTCGTCGGTGATGGTGGTGCCGCGGACGTAGACGCCGAGCGGTTCGTCGACCAGGTCGGCCTTGACGATGTCGCGCAGGGCGCGCTCGATCTCCTCGTCGGTGGTGGCGTAGGTGGTGTAGGTCGGGGTGGCGCCCTGCTCTTGCAGGTACATGACGCTGATCCGCCCGGGGACGCCTCGGTACAGGTCGAGGGTGACGCGGGCCTCGGTGAGGTTGAGGGCCTGGTCGTCGTCGATGGCGGCGCTCACCGGCAGGTCTCGAATCGGGCGGAGCGGGCAGCGGCGTAGGCGGCGTCGACGCGCGGGCTGACGAACGGGGCGTAGTGCGGCGGGTCGTAGACGGCGAGGTGCGCCTCGCCGGGCAGGGAGTGCGCGTACACCTCCTGGCACCAGTGCCGGTTGTCGCCGAGTCCGCAGTAGTAGCGGGCGGCGTCGGAGCCGTGGTGGTCGCCGCCGTGGAGCCCGACGGGGACGTCCTCCCCGCCGGGCAGGATCATGGTGAGCGCGGAGCGGGCGCCGCGCATCTGGTCGGAGTAGCTGCGGGGCAGGCCGCGGGCGATGATGACGGGGGCGCCGATGCCGATGGCGAGTGCGGCGTGCCTGCGGTCGATGCGGGCGCCGGGCGGCTTCACCTCGAACCACTGGTAGTGGTCGGGGGCGTCCTTGGCCTGTGGGAGGCGGAGCCGGAAGTCGGGCAGGTAGCGCCCGGCCGAGGTCTCGAATCCTTCGGGCTCGTACTCCCATCCGATGCCGAGGTGGTCGAAGAGCACTGCCCAGCGCGCTTCGAGGCGGGACCGGAAGTGGCATCCGGCGTATCGGGTCTCGATCGCGGCGAGGTGCTGTGTGCCGACGTGGGGATGCGTTATGCTCATGGCGGTCTTTCCTTTGGCGAGGAGAGGACTTTCGAGAGAGGCACCCTTCCGGGACGGCAACCCGGGCCGGGTGCCTCTCTTGCTGTTCGGCCCTGTTCGGCGGGGGAGCGCGGGCGGAGCGCTGATCCTATCCGGGCCCATGTGCCTCGGCCCTCCGCTCGACGAGCCGGGCGCCGAGGATCTCGGCGGTGAGGGTGATCGCGTCGACCTCGGACACCGAGGCCAGGACGTGGATCTGTTCGTCGGGGTCGACGGTGGCGGGGAATTCGCGGTCGGCGTGGCGGGCGACGACGTGCACGGCGCCGCCGCGGTGGGTGGCGCTGGTGAGGTGCCAGAGGGTGCCGCCCTTGCCGAGGAACGTGTCGCCGGGCGTGGCGTGGCGCCACCGGATCAGGTGGAGGGCGTAGCAGTCGGCCGGGGGGCGCTCGGCGAGTCCGGCGTTCCGGCCGCGGGTGTAGCCGTCGTCGTAGGCGGCCTGGTGCTCGTCGCCGGGGCCGTCCCAGAGGTCGGTGGGGCGGTCGTCGAGGGCGGTCATGCCGCGACCTCGGATCCCTCGCGGGCGCCGCGCTGTGCGGGCAGGTCGATGGCGGCGGCGTCGGACGGCTCGGCGTTCTGTGCGGCCCTGCGCGCGCTGCGGCGGGACTCGGTGGCGGCGGCCTGCTCGTCGCGGACGGTCTCGATGGCGGCGAGGGCGGTGGCGGGGTCGAGAGCGGCGACGTACGCCTTGGCCTCGGTGGCGTTGAGCGGGTGCGGCACGGGCTCGTCGTCGTGCCGGCCGCGGTAGGCGAGGTCGAACGAGTAGCCCTTCGGCTTGCCGGTCGGGGTCTGGCCGGGGGGCTGGATCCACAGGACGACGAGGCCGCGGCCGTCGTCGTGGACGGCGCGCAGGAGTACGGAGTGCACGTCGATGGTTTCGACGATGCGGTGCCGCCTGCCCTCGCCGTCGGTCTCCTCGGAGAGGCGTCCGCGTTCCATCGGGCCGAGCGCGAGCCGGGTGCTGGCGGTCCAGCCGGGGGCGAGGGCCTTCACGAGGGACCGGGCGGCGGCGGGAATGTCGTCGACGGTGCCGGGGGTGACGGGTGTGAAGTCGCGGGTGATGGGCACGGGGTGGTCCTTCCGGTGGCTGGCGAGGAGAGCGGTGTGTTCGCCTGTTCGGGGGACGCGTGGCTAGTGCGTCCGGTTGGCGCGACGGGCTTGCGATCGGCTTACGGTTGCTCGTTCAACGATCGTTGCGCGTAGCATGGACCCGCTCTACTTCGGTCCGGTCGAACGTAGTCCGGCCGGTGATCGGGTTGCTCCGGGGGGTGAGGTGTCCTCGCTCGCCGTAGCGGTCGACGGTGCGCTCGCTGACGCCGAGCAGCTCGGCGGCCTCGCGGCGGGTCAGGGTGTTACCGCTGGTCAGGTCTGGTCGGTTCATGGTCGGTGCGCTCACGGGGCGTGACGCTAGCAGACAAGAGCAGACAGGCACCGACATTGCCTGCCCGGACGGCGTGTCGCCGCCCGACCCGGGAGAAACCCGGACCCCGCCGTTGACGCCCTCCGACCGATTGTGTAGCGTGGCTAGTGCAAGCAACAGTCAGCGCCGGGACTTCCGGCGCTGGACATCTCCTCGCCAGAGCAGCGCATCGCACCGCAGAGCAGACCAGCCGAGCAGCGCAGCGCCAGACAGAATGTGAGACCCCCCGTGGCCCTCAAGCGCACCATCAAGACCGGCGGCGACTTCCTCGACCTCAAGGAGTTCGACGGCGAGACGCTCGTCTTCCGGATCCTGTCGTTCGAGGACGCCGAGCCCGGCGACTTCGGCCCGATCCTGCCGGTCCGCGCCGACGTCCTCGTGTGCTCCGGCCCCCGTGCCGGTCAGGTTGTCGCCCGCGACGAGAAGTTCATCGGCGGCATCACCTCCGCCCTTCGCGGCGCGAAGAACCCGAAGAAGGGCGAGCCGATTCCGGCCCCGACGTTCGAGGTCGGCGACGACATCCTCGTCCGGATCAAGGTGCTCAACCCGGGCAAGCCCAACGCCGGTGCGGTCGGCAACGAGCCGTCGGACGCCGACGCCGAGGCCGCGGACATGTACTACCGCGACGGTGCCGGGTTCGACGCCAAGGAGCCGGTCGGCGCGGGCGCCCCGGCCGGCGGCGCGGGCGGCGGCCGCCCCTGGGAGCAGTGATCGTCGTGGGCAAGGTCCGCGACGCCCTGCGCAAGGCGACGACCAAGAGCTACGGCGGCCGGGACCAGTCCCGCGACGTTGTAGCGCAGGACACCCCGTCGCACCACTTCGGGCGAGGCAAGCGCAAGCCGCACCGCCCGCCGTCCCCGATGGGCCGCCCTACCTGGGCGTGACCTGATCCGTTCCGCCCGGCCCCGCGCTCCCCGCGGGGCCGGGCGCCGACCGGGGCGCCCGGGCCTCCCGCGCTCCACCCGGCCCGTTCCCTGGGCCACCCCCTACCGGTTCGTCGTCAACGTCCGGGACGGCCCCGGGCCGGGTGGGGCGCAGGGGATCCGGGCGCTGCGGTCGGTAGACGACGACGAACAGGACCGACATGAACGACTCTCCTCGCCTTGACCTGCCGGAGCCGCGCCGCGGTGACCGGCCCGCCCACTCCCCGCCGCCCTCGGCTCGGCGCAGCGTCGACGAGGCCCTGGCCTACGTCCGCGACACCGTCGAGTTCCGCACCCCCGACGAGCGCGCCCTCGCCGCCGAGGTGCTGCGGCTGCGGCGCACGGTCGCCGAGCAGGCCCGCACGATCGACGAGTCCCGCGACCTGGTCGACAAGATCACCGGGGACCTGCGGGACCTGTTCGCCGCGCACGCCGCCGAGCGTGAGGCGCGCAAGGCCGCCGAACGGTTCACGAGGCGCACCGTCCGCGCCAACCTGGGGTTCTGACATGGCGCTCAAGATGGGCGGCGCCCCCGCCAAGGCCGCGCCCGGTCCGGCGACCGAGACGCTGCCCGGCGGGCAGGTGGTCGAGGTCAACGAGATCCCCGAGGTGCCCGACGACATCCCGCGCCACGGCCGCCACGGCACCCCCAAGATCCGGATCGGGTCGTCGGCGAAGTTCCGCTACTACCGGCGCGCCTCCTCGTTCGGCAAGGCGATCGAGGACACCTACGGGCTCGACGCGTGGAAGCGCCGCGCGGTCGCGTTCGCGATGACCCACGACAAGACGCTGCTCAACCGCGGCCAGGCCCTCGACGCGTTCGAGGACAAGACCGAGGGCCACGAGGAGCGGCACAAGCGGCTGCGCGAGGAGTGGGATGCGATCGTCGAGGACGCCCTCGACGTCGCCCGCACCAAGGACCGGGCGATCCGCGGCACGGCGCTGCACACCCTGTCCGAGCGCAAGGATCGCGGCGACGACCTGTCCTACCTCGACGACCACACGGCCGCGGTGCTCGACGCGTGGCGGCGCATCATGGGCCTGTTCACGATCCACGGCACCGAGCAGTTCGTCGTGGACGATGAGTACGCGGTGGCCGGGACCTACGACCGCCTCGCCTCGCCGCGGACCGTGCTGGTCGCGCCGGACGGCACCGAGATCGGCCCGGACGACCGGGTGATCATCGACTTGAAGACCTCTGCGACCAGCAAGTACTTCGGTGCCGGGTACTGCGTGCAGCAGGCCGTCTACGCGGGCGGCACGCCCTACGTGCACGTCTCGGACGAGGCTGCCGCCGCGGGTGACGACGGGCGCCGGGGGTGGTCGGACGGGATTCGGCCTCACCAGGGATGGGCGCTGATCCCGCACATTCCGATCGAGTCCCCGCAGGACGCCGGCCTGATGTGGGTGAACCTGACCCGCGGCCGGGAGCTGTTGGAGCTGACGGCCGCGGTGAAGGCCGCGCAGGGGTACAAGGACCTGTTCGCGGAGTGCACGTTGCCGGCCACCTCGCTCGACGAGGAGGTCGCGCACGCCGAACAGGTGGCGGCGACGCCGCTGTCCCCGCCGGCGGCCGAGGAGCTGCGCGGCACCCTGCTCGACCTGATCGAGAACGCCGAGGACACGTCCGCGTTCGGTCCGCTCTACGACCAGAACGCGGACGTGTGGACGCCGGAGCTGACCGCCGCGGTGAAGACGCGCATCGGCGAGCTGACGGGTGCGGCGGCATGAGCGCCGCGGAGTTCGCCAAGGGCGACAGGATCCGCAGTCTGTTCAGCGGCCGGTTCGGCGTGATCGTGGGCGAGATTCACGACGCGCACGACCCGGCGATCGCGGACGCCTCCGTCCGTTGGGACGACAACGGCAAGGTGTCGACCATCGTCCTGCGCGGATACGAGAAGGTGGCGGCCGACGGAGCGGACATGGTCGCGCACCCGCCGCACTACACCTCGCACCCGTCCGGCGTCGAGTGCATCACGATCACCGAGCATATGGGATTCAACCTCGGCAACGCGCTCAAGTACATCTGGCGGGCCGACCTCAAGGGCTCGGTAGTCGAGGATCTCCGCAAGGCCGCGTGGTACGTGGAGCGGGAGATCGCCCGCCGCGAGGCCGAGGGGGATGCGTTCCTTGCGCCGTCGGGCAAGGCGGCCGAGGAGTGGCAGCCGTGAGCGCGGGCGAGGCGGTCGCCACGATCTCGGCGCCCGGCATCGGCGAGGTGGACATCCGGCAGGCCCCGCCGCGCGTCGAGGGCGAGACGGTGATGCCGGCGTGGCACCTGGCCGGCCCGGTCGCGGAGTGGGCGCAGTACGCGCCGTGCCGCTCGGCCGACCCGGATGCGTGGTTCTCGGACGGGCCGGGGGTGCCGGTAGCTGCGCAGGCGACGTGCCAGGCGTGCCCGTTCCGGCGCCGCTGCCTGGCCGACGCCCTGTCGTGGGGCCCGGAGTTCGGGCGGTGGGGCGGCTACTCGGCCCGCGAGATCCACCGCATGCGGGAGCTGCTCGGGGTGCGCACCGACCGGACCCGGCACCTGCCGCACGGTGCGCGGGTGCGGTGCGGGCACTCGCCGCGGGAGCGGTACCGGTCCGGGCGCGGCGCGTGGCGCTGCGCGGGTTGCGAGCGGGAGCACGGCCAGACCGAGGCCGCCCGGCACGAGGCCGCGCGGAGCGCGTCGTGAGCGCCCCGGTGGCCGAGCCGGTGCTCTCGGGCGGCCTCGTGCCGGGGTCGGTCCTGTCGACCTCGCCGTCGGGGCCGCGGGAGTTCCGGCCGTCGTGGGCGGTGATGGGGCGCGGTCTGGCGTTCACGCCGTGGTCGACCGACGAGCCGCCGTGCGCGGGCACGGTGTGGGCGCTGCTCGTCGAGCAGCCGTTCCGGCCGGGCTGGAACCCGAGGGGGCTGGGCTGCGGGCGGGGCGTGCACGAGGGCCGGTGCCGGCCGTGACCCGGTGGCGACCGACCGCCCCGGCTCCGGGTCACCGTCCGGCCCGCGGGGTTCGGTTCGCCGCCGGGCTCTGCCGGTGCGGTGCGGCGTTCGTGCTCGACCGGCAGGCCGCCCCGTGGTCGCGGGCCCGGACGTGCTCGACGGCGTGCGCGCGGCGGGCCGGGCACCGGGCTCGGCGGCCGGACAACGCGCACCGGGATCTGGTCGAGGGCTACCGGCTGGCCCGGGATGCCGACGTGCGCCGGATCGAGGTGGCCGGGCGCGACGAGGACACCCGGCCGGTGACGTTCCGGGAGTGGCTCGTGCAGCACGCCGCTTGACGTAGCGTGCCCCCGTCATGCTACAGTCATGGACATGACGACGAACACCGCGTACCTCATCATCGCGACCTCGCTGACCCTCGCCGGAACTGTGCGCGTGGTGCTGGCGCTCGTGGTCGACGAGCCGGTTCTGTCGACCGTCCTCGCGGCGATCGCGGTCCTGTGCACCCTCGCCGCGGTCGTCGCGCACGTCCTGCGGGTCCGGAGGGCGACCCGATGAGCGCGCCGGTCAACGACTGGTACGTCCAGCACCTCCCGCTGCACCGGCTCACCGTGACCGAGCTGGGCCGCGAGTTCCGCCGGGCCGGCGCCGAGCGCGCCGCGGCCGTGCCGCACAGCCGGGAGCGTCGCGAGGCGATGCGCCGCCACGTGCGGGTGCACGCCGAGCTGCGCCACCGCCTCTCTTCGATCGTCCGCGCCCGCGGCGAGCACCTCGACTGATCGGAGCCTCCATGCCCAAGGTCTACGTCCACGTCAACGACTACGGCGAGGGGGTGCCGGTCGCCGGCCCGTTCACCACCTACGCCGAGGCCGCCGAGGTCCTCGGCCCGTACGAGGACCGGATCGAGGTGCACGCGATCGAGTGGGCCGACCTCCCGGCGCACCTGCTCTGACCCCTCACGCTCGGGCCGCCCGGTCCGAGTCTCTCCTCGCCAGACCCTTGCAAGATCAATCGGAAGGACCATCGTGACCATTCCCGCCCCCGCCCGCTCCCCCCGGCGCTGGCCCTGGATCGCTGCGACCGGCGTCCTGGCCGTGGCGCTGCTCGGCTCGTGCCTCAACTCCGGCGCCGACACCGCGGCGCCGGAGGCGCAGACCTCGACCAGTGGGCAGTCCGCCTCGTCGGCGCCCGTCCCCGCCCCCGCCTCGGTCGAGCCGGTCGTCGAGCCGGAGCCGGACGGCCCGCAGTTCGCCGAGCGCGGTGCCACCGGCGGCTACGGCGAGGAGCTGACCGCCGGCTCACTGGCGCTGGTCGTCGAGGCGCCGGAGCAGGTCTCCACCCAGTACATGGGCACACAGCTCTGCTCCGTGGTGACCTACCGCAACGTCGGTTCGGCCTCGGCGACGTTCAACATGTTCGACTGGGAGTTCCGCACCCCGGCCGGGGTGCAGTCGGGCCCCGGCATCGCCTGGGACCACGGCAAGGCCCTCGGCTCCGGTGACCTCGCCCCCGGCGGCACCGTCTCTGGCCAGGTCTGTGCCGACGAGCGCTCCCCGGGCGCCTCGGCGGTCGTTTACTCCCCCGGGTTCGGCATCGTCCACGAGCTGGTCTGGACCGGCTGATCTCCCCGGCCAGCACGGGGCCCGGCCGCCACCGGGCCCCGTGCCCCCGTGTCCCCGTATCCACTGATCCCTGTATCCACTGACTCACGGAGTTCTCCTCGCCATGCCCCCTTCTAGGATCCCGACTCCCGACAAGGCCTGCGAGCACTGCGGCGAGGTGTTCCGCCGCACGACCGAGTCGCCCGCCCGGTGGGCGCACCGCCGCACCTGCTCGGACCGCTGTCGGTTCGGCCTGCGCCGCGACGAGGCCAACCGCGCCGCCCTGGCCGCGGCCCGAACCTGCCAGCGCCCCGACTGCGACGTGACCCTGGTCCGTCGCGACGGCGAGCAGCTCGCGAACTTCCGCAAGCGCCGGTACTGCTCCGATGAGCACGTGTACGCCGCGCGGCGGGACTTCCGCCTCGGCGAGGCGACCCGTACCGCGGTGAGCACCGAGCGCCGGTGCGGGTACCGCGACTGCGGCGCGGTGCTGGTGCAGGGCGAGCAGGAGTTGCTGTCGCGGTTCGGGCGCCGGTCCTACTGCGACCCGGCGTGCCGGGCCCGCGAGGCGGCGGCCCGCAACCGGCTCCCGGACGGCCCGGAGCGCACCTGCGAGGCCGAGGGCTGCGAGGTCGTCCTGGCGCGTCGGAGCAACGAGACCCGGGCCCGGTTCCTGGTCCGCAAGTACTGCTCTAGGGACTGCGTGCACGGGGCCCGGGCGGCGGACCCGGCGGCGCTGTCCCGGGCCGGGAACGCGGCTCGGGCTCGCAAGCGAGCGGCGGAGCGCGAGGCGAAGCGCCTTGCCGAGGTGCAGGCCCGGGAGGGGCTCTCGGTGTTCGGCGACCGGGCGCCGGCGCAGCCGTGGCGCCCGGGTGCGTGGCGGGATCCGGCGCTGCGCCACGGCGAGGTGCGTGACCCGGTCGAAGTGGAGCGGGCGCGTCGGGCGATCGAGCGGGGCAACGGTAAGCGCGGGATCCGGATGGCTCTCTCGACCGGTGTTGCGTAGCTCAGATCAGTCGTGCTACAGTCATGGACATGACGACGAACACCACCCCCGCCGCCCGCATCTGGTCCGACGAGGACGTGCGCGTCCACGCGGAGTACCTCCTCGCCAGGTTCTACAGCGAGGACATCCGCGCCGAGCTGGACGACATGCTGTCCCGCGGACCCGGAGAGCGAGGGGCGTGGTCCGGCCTCATCGCGGCGCACCGGCTCGCCCTCGACCTCTGATCGCCCCCGCGGGGCCCGGCCAGCCACCGGGCCCCGCTCGTTCCCCTCTCTCCTCGCCATGACCCCGGAAGGACCACCGTGCACACCGCCGCCCCCGCCCTGCCCCTGCCGCGCCACTGGAACCGCACCGCCCTCGACGACCTGCTGCTCGTCGTCCTCGGCGGCGCCCTGGTCCTGCTCGTCGCCGCGATCGTGTTCGAGGTCGTACTGCCCGCCCTCGACCGGCCCGCGGTGTTCGTCACCGACACCGCCCCGGGCACCTCGGTCGTCGTCGCCGAGCAGTCCACCGAGGCGGGCGGGTTCCGGATCGACGACGACGCCGTGCTCGACACCAGTCGGTTCCGCGACCTGCGGGGCGCGTGATGCCGGCCTCGGCGCTGCGGCTGTGCGACGGCACCGGCCTGGTCGTCGTCCAGGTCGGCGGCGAGCGCGAGCTGTCCGCCTGCTCGGGCTGCGCGGCCTGCACTTGATCCCCGTATCCACTGATTCCTGTACATACTGATTCACGGAGACCTCCTCGCCATGACCGAGATCCCCCGCTTGTTCGCAGCCCTGCTCGGTGTCCTGGTCGCCCTCGGCGCGGTCGCCCTGCTCGGCGCCTGGTCCGCCCGCTCCGCCGCCGCCGACGAGCGTCACCACTCCGGCGGTGCCCAGTGAGCGCCCCGGCCGTCGAGTGGATCGACGGGTTCGCCGGGGGCGGCGGCGCCACTGAGGGCATCACCCAGGCCGGTGGGCGCGTCCTGCTCGCCGCGAACCACTGGCCGGTCGCCCTCGCCACTCACCAGGCGAACCACCCTGACGTCGTGCACCGTCTGGCGAACCTGTCCGAAACCGACTACCGCACCTTCCCCACCACTCCGGCCGCCTGGTGGTCGCCGTCGTGCGTCGGGCACGCACCGGCCGGTGGTCGCAAGCGCCCACCGGCGGAGGTGGAGCGGCTGCGCGCCGACGCCGCCGCGATCGACCGGGCTACCGCGTTCGCCGTCATCGCGTGCGCCGAGCTGCACCGGCAGCAGGTCGTCATCGTCGAGAACGTCCCCGAGTTCCGGTCGTGGTCGCTGTACCGGTGGTGGCTCGACGGGCTGCACGCCCTCGGCTACCGGACCCGAGAGCTGATCCTCGACGCCGCCGACTACGGCCACGCGCAGCGACGCAAGCGCCTGTTCGTCGTCGCGACGCAGCCGGGCGTCGAGCTGGACCTCACCCCGCCCGCGATCGCCCCGGTGCACGCCGCCGCGATCCTCGATCCCGCCCTCGGGATCGGCGAGCCGATGACCAAGCGTCGCTACGTCACCCCACAGATCGAAGAGATCCCCGCCGGGCTCGACGGCGTGCCGCATCTGGTGATCTACCGCAACCACGGCCACGCCCGCCGCGCGGACTCGCACGCCCTGGCCACCGTCACCGCGGGCGGCAACCA
Organism: Pseudonocardia sp. DxW; assembly: GCF_058448985.1. Taxonomy (NCBI): domain Bacteria; kingdom Bacillati; phylum Actinomycetota; class Actinomycetes; order Pseudonocardiales; family Pseudonocardiaceae; genus Pseudonocardia; species Pseudonocardia sp. DxW. Next base: position 22,930 of record NZ_JBZFLK010000029.1, read on the forward strand.
CCACGCTCTCGCCACCCTTGTCGACGGCGTGCCGCACCACCGGATGCTCACCAACCGCGAGTGCGCCCGCGCGCAGGGCTTCCCCGACCGGTTCGAGTTCGCCGGCAAGCCCGCCGAGGTCAAGCGCCAGATCGGCAACGCCGTCCCGGTCGGCATCGCCCGGTGGTTCGGCGCGCGCGTCGCCGCCGCTCTGCACGGGCGGGCCGCGACGACGGCGGCGGCATGACCGGCCGGGTCCTGCGCGACTACCAGGCGCAGGCCGTCGAGACGGTGTCCGAGTCCTGGTCCGACCCCGACGACACCCGCCCGGCGGTCGTCATGGCCACCGGGCTCGGCAAGACCGACGTCATTGCGGCGACCGCGCAGCGCTGCGTCGCGGCCGGCAAGCGGGTGCTGATCCTCGCCCACCGTGAGGAGCTGCTCGACCAGATCACCGAGCGCTGCCGGATGCACGACCCGACGGTGTCGGTGGGCCGGGTGCAGGCGGCCCGGCACGAGCCGCGCCGCCCGATCACGGTGGCGATGGCGCCGACGATGCGCACCGCCAAGCGCCGGGCCCGCTGCATCGTCCCGGACGTCGTGATCGTCGACGAGTGCCACCACGCCGCCGCCCCGTCCTACCGGTCCATCCTTGAGTGGGCGGGGTGCTTCGATCCGGTCCGGCGCACGCCGCTGCTCGGGGTGACGGCGACCTTCACCCGCGACGACAAGTACGGGCTCGGGTCGGTCTTCACGAGCGTGCCGTTCACGCGCGACATCGTGTTCGGCATCGACGAGGGCTACCTGGTGCGCCCGCACGGCAAGGTGGTCACCACCTCGCACATGAACCTGGACCAGGCGAAGGTGTCGCGCGGCGACTACCAGGACGGCGAGCTGGGCGAGATGGTCGCCCAGGACGTCGAGGAGATCGTCAAGGCGTGGTGCAACCACGCGGACGACCGGACGACCGTGGCGTTCACCCCGAACGTCGACTCCGCGGCGGCGCTGGCCGCGGCGTTCCGGGCGCAGGGCATCCCGGTCGGTGAGGTGTACGGCTCGACGAACCGCACCGACCGGCAGCGGATCTATCGCGACCTCGCGGCGGGCCGGATACGGGTCCTCGTCGGGGTCATGGTGATGACCGAGGGCTGGGACTGCCCGCCGGTCTCGTGCGTGCTGATGGCTCGGCCGACGAAGCTCAAGGGGCTGTACCAGCAGATCGTCGGGCGCGGGCTGCGCCTGTCGCCGGAGACCGGCAAGACGGACTGCCTGGTCCTCGACGTGGTCGGGGCGTCGCGCACGCAGACCCTGGCGAGCCTGGTGGACCTGATCCCGGACGCCAAGGTCGACACGACGGAGGTCGACCTGATCCCGTGCCCGGAGTGCCTCGGCTACGTCGGGCGCAAGCCCGCGGTGATCGAGGCGGCCGAGGGCCTGGGCATGCATCCGTGCTTGTGCCCGTGCTCGGTGTGCGGCGAGGAGTTCGACGGTGCGGGCCGCTGCCACTGCCCGCCGGAGGGGGCGGGCCGGGATCCGGACGGCGGCCGGCGCCGGTTGCAGGGCCCGGCGTCGTACGAGTCGCTGGACCTGCTCGGACTCGGGCGCGGCGAGGAGGGCTCGGACTGGAACTGGCTCACCACCGGCGACGGGCACCCGTTCCTGGCGGCGACCGAGGTCGACGAGCAGGGCCGCAAGGATCCCCGGTTCGCCTGCCTGCACCAGGAGCAGGACGGGACCTGGACGGCGGCGACAGTGCGGGCCCGCGGGGCGCGGGTGCCCAAGCTGCTCGTGCAGTTCGCGCCGCGCGCCGAGGCGGTGGCAGTGGTCGAGCGGTGGGCGGAGTCCAACGGCGCGTTCCGGCGCTCGGCGTCGTGGCGGGTCGCGCGGCAGCGCGCCTCGGACGCGCAGGTCGAGATGGCGCGCAAGCTCGGCGTGGAGGATCCGGAGGGCTACACCAAGGGCGGGATCTCGGACGCGATGGACGTGGTGCGGGCGTCGCGCCAGCTCGATCGGGCCGAGTCGTGAGCGCGGGGCGGCACCGGCGCCGGGGGTCGTGGTGGGCGCGGCTGGTCCGGTGGGTGCGGGGGTCGCGGGCGCAGCGCTGGCCGTTCTGACAGTCCCCTGTTGTGTAGCTCGGCGGGGGCATGCTACAGTCATCCCATGACGACGAACACGAACACCGCCCCCGCCACCTTCACCGCCGTTCTGGTCAACGACGGCACCCAGGTTCACGCCGCCGACTCGGCCGCACTGGCCGAGGGCAACACCTACGCCGTCGAGTGTGGCGCGGTCCGCGTCCGCGGCGCCCGCATCGCGCGGTACCGCAAGATCGACGCCGAGGTCACCTGCACCAAGTGCCGCAAGGCGTACGGGCTCTGATCCGCCCCGCCCGGCCCTCGCGGGGGCCGGGCCCTGATCTCCGGCCGGGGCGCCTCTCCTCGCCATCACGGTCCGCCCCGGCCGGGCCCCCCTCCGAAGGGAAAGACCTGATCATGGACACCAACGGAGCCGGGCCGATGAGCGCCCGCCTGACCGTCGACCAGGTGCTCGACGAGATCGTCGTCCGGCCCGCGCACCTCGCGATCGTCGAGGCCGCCATCACCGAGACGGCACGCCGGCGCCTCCTCGCCGAGTCGGTGCGGCTGATCTCCGATCTCGACGTCGCGCTCTACGCGCAGCGGGGCGTGCTGTTCGCGCTGGCCGCGCAGCGCTACCACGTCGGCCAGGACCTCCGCGGCCGCGGCGTGGTGCTCGACGAGTGGACCGACGGGGTGCTGGACGCCGGCCTGCCGCGGGCCGAGGCGGACGAGCTGGCCGAGGAGCAGAACCGACTCAACGCGGTCGAGTACGACGGCGAGGTGCGGGCGCGGCTGGCCGACGAGCACGGGATCCGGGTCGACTACTGGCCGCCTATTGTGTAGCTCGACGGGGGCGTGCTACAGTTAGGGCATGACGACGAAGCGGTTCACGCTCACTCGAATCCACCCCGACGGCCGCGAAGGTGTGCCAGTACCGGGTCTGACTCCGGCTCGCGCCCGCGGCCTGGCGGCCCTGTTCCTGACCGACAACCGGTACGCCGATCGGCCCTCGGCGGGTGTGTTCGCCGCCGAGGTCACTCGGGTCCGGGGCCGAGTCGTCACGCACGAGCCGTCCGGCGCCGCCTGCCGGGCCGACTGACCGCCCGCCGGGCCCCGTGACCGCGACCCGGGGCCCGGCGGAGCACCGACCTACCGACTTACTGACCTACCGACTCACTGATTCACTGATTCACGGAGGTACTGACCATGTCCCGGCACTGGCACGACGACGAGGACGACCCGCGGATCGACCACGCCGAGGACGTCCGCGACCACGGCGACGACGGCGGCCGCGCCGAGTCCCGCTACGCCGAGGCGGTGTACGGCCGATGATCGCCGCCCTGTTCGCTCTGCTCGCCGTCGCCCTGTGGGTGGCCGGCCTGGCGCTCGGCTGGACCGAGTACCAGTTCATCGCCGTGGTGGCGGTCGTCGTGCTCGCCATGGCCGCCGTGGACCGGGTGGTGTTCCGGTGAGCACCGCCCGCCCGGCCCCGCTCGTCGCTGGTGAGGCCGCGTACGCCCACGAGCGGACCGCCGGCGCAACCGAGGTCGAGGCGCTCGATGTGGCGCTGCACGAGGCGCTGCGGGCGGCCGGGCGGCCGGTGCCGGGTACTCCGCGCAAGACTCGATCGGACAAGAGAAAGGCGAGGCGATGACCGGCTACAAGATCGGCGACCGGGACACAGAGGGTGACGCCGCGCCGGTGTCAGGTACCGGCGAGCAGGACGAGCGCTACGAACTGATCTGGCAGGCAGCGCACCAGACGTTCGACCCGGACAGCGTGCTGGCCGACATCGAGTTCGCGGAGAGCTACGACGACGCGGTGAAGTTCGCTCAGGACATGGTGGATCGGTTCGCGCCTGCCGACCGGTCCCCGCGTTCGTGGTCGCTGCCTGTCCCTCCCCCGGAGGTGACCGAGGCGCTGGGCTACTTCGACCGCTACCCCGGACTGAGGTACATCCTGCGCCTGGGGCACGCGAGTGACGAGACGCTGGGGCACGCGGCGACGATCGTGCGGTGGGTGCTGACGCTGGACGCCGCCCCGCAGGGTGACGGGTTCGTGGGGACCCGGGTGCGAGACATGTCCTGCGGGTGCGAGGAGGACGCTGCTCCGCAGGGTGACGCGCCGGTGTTCGCGGTCGGCGACCGGGTGCGGGTGAAGTCGACCGTGCTCCCGACGGGGCACAGCGGGGACCACCGCGGCGACGCGTGGTTCGGGGACGCCATGTGGTCACCGCTTCCCGCCCCGGAGCCGCAGGCTGCCGAGCCGCCCACGTTCTCGCGCGGGTTCTACCGGCTCGCCCGGGACCTGGTAGTGGACGGAAACATCGTCTGCGCCCGGTCGCTGGTGTTCGTCAAGCGTGTCCGCGACGGAGAGGTTCACCTGTCGCACACCTGGGGTCAGGTCGACGCGACGCCTGCCGCTCTCGCCGCTGCCGGTGCCGAGCGGGTGGAGGACGGGTCATGAGTTTCATCGGACGGGATGAAGGGCGTCGGCGACGTCGTACCCGGGTCGCGGAGTGGGCGGAGTCCCTGCCGACACCGCAGTTCGTGGACGTGCAACAGATGCTCGCCGATCACGACGAGGTCGACGCGCTGCGTGCTCGGGTGGCGGAGCTGGAAGCCGCCGGGTCCCCGGACGACGCACACACCGCCACCGAGACCCCCGCGGTGACCGAGCTGGTCGCCCGCTGCGAGAACTTCCGCGAGGACATCGAGAGCCCGTGCACCGGCGAAGTTCGGTTCCGGCGGGGCATGTCCCAGTCCGACCCGTGCAACGTGTGCGGAGGTCGGGACGGGGTCGCGGTCGCGGCGTGGGATCGCGTGGAGCACCGCACGGTGTCGACGACTACCCGCACCACCGACTGGAAGGCAGAGACCCCGTGAGCCCCACCGAGCGCGCTCGCTATTACGCAGCGCTGTTCACGCACCTCGGCGCGAAGTGGCGCATGAACGTCCCGGTCGACGGCACCGTGGACAAGCACAGCGACCGGATGTGGCTGACCGGGGTGCAGATCGCGAAGCCGGACGGCGCTGTCGCCTGGGCGGTCGTCACCGAGGGGGCCGAGCGATGACCGCCGACGACCAGCGGGCCGCCGAGACCCGCCTGGACCACTTCCTGGCGAAGCTCGACCGGATGGTCAACGAGGATCGGATCGACGACCCGCGCGATGTGCGGGCCGCGCTCGACGAGTCGCAGGCGACGATCCGGCGTCTGCGCGCCGAGGTTGACCGCCTGCACTCGTGGGAGGGACTGATGTCCCTGCTCGACGAGCACTGGCCCGTCGACATCTTCCGCGCCGACCCGATGGACGATGCCGCCGACTCGGGGCCGCGCATCGTCGCCCTGCTGCGATGGGTGGACCGTCTGCGCGCCGAGCTGGCCGAGGCCGGCGAGCGCGGGCACGCGATCATCCGGCGCCTGATCGGCAACCTCGCCGAGCGGGTCAGCGCCGAGACCGATCCGGGCACCGAGGCGCTGGGCGCGCTGTGGGAGGCCCGCCAGTTCGTACGCGCGGCCCCGGCTGTCGCACGCACGGACGGGCAGCCCCCGGCCGTCGGCGACCGCGTGCTCGTGCCCGGTGTGGTGGAGCAGGTCGACGAGGACGACAGCAGCGTCTACGCGGCAACGCACAAGGTGCGGTTCACCGACGACGTGCACGAGTCGGCCGAGTGGTTCGGGGTTGCGGCACTGCGTCGGGACGAGTCCGCGGCCCCGGCCGACGACACCGCCCGCCTCGGACCCGCACCGATCGAGTGGGGGGAGCTGTTCACTGGTGTCCTCGACGACCTGATCTCGAAGGTCATCCGGGACGTCGGGGACCTGGCGCTGCTGCGGAATCGGGCGGCCGTGGAGCTGGGCAAGATCGTGGTTGAGCGAGCGGGGACTGGCCCTCGCCCGGCCGACGACACCGCCCGCGCGGCGGACGGGAAGCCCCCGGCCGACGAGCCGTCCGCGCCGGTCCTGTCGGATTACGCACAGCGCAACGCTGAGGCACTGGGGCGAGCGATCGATCAGGCCGAGGAGGAGACACGAGTCGCGCGGGCCGAGCGGGACGAGCTGCGCGTCAAGCTGGAGGAGGCACGCTCGCTCGCCGAGCAAGTTCGGACCGCGCCCGACCGCACCGGTCCGGTCGTGCACCTGCGTGACGTCGGCCCGTTGCGGCGCGAGCTGGTCGCCGACATCGCCCGCGATGGCACCGCTGCCGACCACTTGCCGCCCCGGGAGGTGCTACGCCGCCTCGACGCGCTCCCGTTCGCGGCCCCGGCCGACGACACCGCCGCACCGGCGGAATCCCGGGACGCGAGCACGGACGGCGGTGAACACAGCCCGTAGCGAGGTGCGGTCGTGCTACAGTCAATGTATGACCGCACCCGCCCCGGCTGCTGCCGCGCACCCCTGCCGGCGGTGCGCCGTCCTGCCCGAGCTGCCGCCTGGCGCGCCGAAACCCAAGAGCTACGTGCGCGCCGGGTTCCGGCCGCCCAAGCCGCGCCCGACCACCGGCGGGCCGCGCTCGCAGCTCTGCGGCGAGCACGTCCGCGAACAGCGCGACGAACGCCGACTCGTGCAGCGCACCACGAACAAGGCCCGCGGGTTCGGCCTCGACGCCGAACTGCAACTCGCCCTGTGGACGTTCCAGGGCTCGGCGTGCCCGTGCGGGGCGAAGCACTCCCCCGGCGAGATCCCCTCCGGCGTACACACCGACCATGACCACGACTACGCCCGGGAGCACTGCGACCACGCCGCCGACAAGGGCTGCCCCGACTGCGTGCTCGGATTTCTGTGCGCCTCGTGCAACCGCGACCTGATCGGCCGGCTCACCGGACAGCGCAAGAGCCGCGCCGCCGTGGCCGAGTCCGTCGCCCGTCTCGCCGAGTTCCTCGCTCGACCCCCACTGCCCGCCCTGCTCGCCGAGCGAGCCGAACACGAACGGATCGCAGCATGACCGGCGCCGCACGATATCGCCCCCCGTCTGGTCACACTTTCACCCGGACAAGGGCTGTGGCATGACCACAGGCTGCTACGGTTCGGCCGTGGACGACGCCCAGCGGGACGCACTCATTCGGCATCGACAAGCCGTTGACCAGGCAACCCGCGCCTATGACGAGGCGCTCACGGCCCGTAACGAACTGCTGCTCGCCCTGCGCCGTCGCGGCATCGGCGCCACCCCTCTGGTGCGCGTACTGTCCGAGGGTCGTGCACATGGTGTAAATCGAGTGACCGTCGCCCGCATGTTCTGGGAAGCCGGACTCGGCGAGGAGGCGCTCGACCGGCGCCTCGGACGGGCATTCGGCGAGGACGCACCCAGCCTGCCCGATGACCTGCGCAAGGCTCGCCGCGACCTCGCCGCCGCACAGGTCATCGTCGACCGGGCCGCGGCCCGGTTGTCCGCGGCCGTACAGGAGCGCGACCAGACCGTGGTCCGGCTCGCCACCCGCGAGCAGGTCGGCCCCACCGAGCAGGCAGACGTGCTCGACCTGTCGCCCAGGACGTTGCAGGGCGTCGTGAACCGGTACCGGTGGTCCGAGCGCAACCGCGGCACCGGCCCGGCCCTGCTCGACGGCGAGTAGCTCGCCCCGGCCCCGGATCGCCCGGGGTCAGGTTCGGGTCGGAGATCAGTATTCACGGATATCCGTAGATCAGTATTCACGGGAGTACGGGACAGGCCCGCACCCCGCCAACGAGAGGGCCCCCCGACATGGCACCCCGCACCCCCGCCTCCGCCACTGCGGCCGGGCTCGACGTGTTCGCCTCCCCGATCGCGGCAGAGCTGCTCGCCGCCGAGATCGAGGAGCACGCCGACCGCGTCGCGCAGGACGCCGCCGAGCAGGGCAAGAGCCGCATCACCGAGGCCCGGGTCAAGGCGCTGCGCCGGCACGCCGGGCAGTTCGCTCGCCTCGGCGCGAGCACCGAGCACGGGGACGAGCAGTGATCGGGCTGCGCGAGTTCGCGCTCGTCGCGCCGCTGCTCGTCGTCCTGATCCTGTCGGGGGTGTGGCCGGCATGACGACATGGCGCGACCTCGGCGCCGCCCTGGCCGATCCGGAGATCGTCGCCCGGTGGGTGACGCTGTTCGTCGCCGCGGTGGCCACGGGCGGTTTCGCCCTGGCGCTCGGCGCGGAGCTGCACCCGTTGTGGGGGTGGGGGTTCCTGTTCCTGGTCGCCGCCTCGGCTGCGGCGTGGCTGATGCGTCGGTGGTTCGACGAGCGGGACCGGCGGGCCGCGGCCGAGGAGAGGGCTCGGCGGGCGCGGGAGTCGGGCGCTCTGCCGGAGGTGTCGCCGGTGGCGCGCGAGGACCCGCCGTCGGGTGGGGCACCGCGGGCGGGCTGGACGCGCTGACGTTGCGGATCGAAATGGGCCGGGTTTCTGTCACGTAGCGTAACGAAAGGGGGTCTGACGTGGGCGTGTCCGATGGCGTCAAGCCGGGCCCCGACGGGCCCGAGGACGAGACCTGCCTCAAGGCTTGGGAGCTGCGTGTGCAGGGCCGTAGTCCGGCGTTCATCGCCGAGTACCACTCGGTGTCGGTCTCGACGATCAAGCGGTGGATCAAGCGCGGCCGGGAGCTGGCCGAGGTCGTCGAGTACGAGGAGAAGGTCGCCGACCCGATCCGGCGCATCGACCTCGCCGCCGAGCAGGCGCGGCAGCTCGCCACCACCGACATGATCATTTCGTGGATGGGGTCGTTCGTCGAGCGCGGCGGCGACGAGGACAAGGCCGCCACGGTCGTGCTCAAGGCCCTGGAACGCCGTGCCGCGGCGACCGGGTCGGACCCGCCGCGGCAGGTCGCCATCCGCAACCACAACGACACGAACGGCCCCCCGGCAGCTCCGGCGCCGTGGATCGCGGGGGCGATCCGGACGTTCGACGCCGGGGGCGACCCGATGGACGGGGACGAGGGGTAGGACTTGCGTAGCGTGGTGCGGGCACGCTACAGTTGGCCTTGCGCGGCTGGGCATAGCGAAGCGCGGCATGGCGCGGCAGTGCTCGGCTCGGCTGGGCCCGGCATGGCGAGGACGGTAGCTCGGATGGTCGCACCGGTGGTTCGACTCCACCGGCGAGCACGCAAGGCGCGGCGTGGCCAGGCTAGGCGCGGCGAGGCGCGGCATGGCGAGGCCGGGCATGGCGAGGACGGTAGCTCGGATGGTCGCACCGGTGGTTCGACTCCACCGGCGAGCACGCAAGGCCGCGAGGCCGGGCTGGGCAGCGCCGTGCTCGGCGCGGCTGGGCCAGGCCAGGCAAGGCAAGGGCTACACCAGGGCGAGCGGCACACATCGAGGTTCGAGTCCTCGACGCCCACCACGAGCAACGCATCACGCCACAGCGACACCAGGTCGCGACACGGCATCCCGCGAGACGCTCGGACAGGAGAACGCTCCCCGATGGCAACCATGACCCTCACGGCGACGCAGCCGATGCTCATGCACAACGTGCAGCTCGGCGACCCGGAGAACCACTACGTTCGCGAGATCGGACGGCTCAACGCGCTCAAGGGCAAGATCACCGACGACCAGCGTGCCGAGCGCGACTACCTCAAGTGGCGCGGCGGGTTCTACTACGACGACGACCTCGGCCCCGTGCTCCCCGCGGCGAACGTGTTCCGGTCGCTCCAACAGGCGGCGTCGCTGACCCGCAACGGCAAGGACATCGAGCGCGGGCTGGTCATCCTCGACGAGCACGCCGCCCTCGACTACGACGGCCCGCGGGACCCGGATTCGATGTGGGGCGAGGGCAAGTCTCGGTACGTCGACCGGCGGATGGCGCGGGTCAACCGGGCCCCCGTGGTGGCGGTCCGGCCGCGGTTCGACCAGTGGTCGGCGACGTTCCGGTTCACCCTCGACGAGGACGTGATGAGCATGGACGATTTCGAGTTCATCGCGGAGAAGGCCGGCCGGATGATCCACATCGGAGACTACCGCCGGTTCTTCGGCGCCTACGCGGTCGAGGTCACGGAGTGAGCACCGAGCGGGAGCCGTACACGCCGCACGGCGTGGTGTCGGCGGTCGCGGCCTGCGAAGAGATCATCCTGCGCATCGAGCCGAAGGACGGCATCACGGTCGCGCAGGCCGTGGACGACGTCGAGACCATCTGCGAGCACCGGCACACCCGCGAGTACGTGCAGCAGTCGATGCGGCTTGCGTCGGAGAACCTCGCCGCCCGCGGCCTGCTCGGCGTCGTCGCGCACTCCGGCGGATGGGAGCGACTGGACGACCCGGGCGGCATCCGGCAGGCCCGACGGCACGCCGAGAAGGCCCGGCGCCAGGTCGTCCGGACGGTGCACATCGCCGAGGCGACCGACTCGGAGCGGCTGACCTGGGACGAGCGCGACACCCGGGACCACCTGATCCGGATGCGACAGGCGGAGGAGGTCACTCGGCTGCGCCGCATCCGGAAGTTCCGGCCGGTGGGAGGGTCGCCGGAGGGCGCGGCGGAGATCGGCGCATGACGGACAAAGTGCACGAGAACCGGCTCCGCCGGGTGGCCGAGCGACAGGGGTTGGCGCTGGTCCGGTCCCGCCGCCGGGACCCGCGGGCGCTGGACTACGGGCTGTACGCGCTACTACCTGCGGATCACGGACGCCCCTCGGGCGCGTTCCGGCCGGGGGAGGGCATGACGCTCGCCGAAGTCGAGGAGCGACTCGGCGGATAGACCTGCATGGCGCGGCTTGGCCCGGCTGAGCCAGGCATGGCAGCGCTCGGCAGGGCGCGGCAGGGCAAGGGCAACACCAGCACGGATGGTCGTAGATCAGGTTCGACTCCTGATCCGTGCGCGCAAGGCCGGGCACAGCACAGCGGGGCAGGGCCGGGCTCGGCGGGGCAAGGCAAGGGCAATACCCGGACGACCGGCAGGCATCGAGGTTCGAGCCCTCGACGTCCACGCGGGGCCAGGCTAGGCCGTGCGGGGCACGGCAAGGCCCGGCAGGGCAAGGGCTACACGGAGGGCGGCGCGTTGACCACGGCGGAGAGCACCATCGAGTTCCCCGCAGGGGTCGACGGCCGTCCTTTCCTGCGCGGACTCGCGCACTCGGGCGTCGCCGTGTCCGCGGCCTACCGGCGTCACGTCACCCGCGACTCGCCGCTGCGGTTCGGGTTGACGTACATGCCGCACCTGCTCCGGCACCCGGTCACCGGTCGGGTCTCGTTCTCGGAGGCACATCTCGACCTGGTCGGGGCGATCTCGCAGTGGGCCGACCAGCGCGCGCAAAACGTCGGCTGGGCCATCCCGCGCGGCGGGGCGAAAACAACATGGCTGTTCGGGATCGGCCCGGCATGGGCGCTCGCCCACGGGCACCGCAAGTTCCTGCTCTCGTTCGCCCTGACTGCGGGCCAGGCAGAGGCGCACCTCGACAACCTACGTGCCGAGATCGACGGCCCGGACCGCAACGAGCTGCTGCTCGCCGACTTCCCCGAGATGGCGCCGGTGCGCGGACAGAACCGGCGCGGCCACGTCCGGCTCGTCGGCGGCGGTGCGATGCGCGCTCGCGGCATGACCGGCACCGCCCTTGGCGTGCGGAACCGGCAGACCCGCCCGGACCTGATCATCGGCGACGACATCGAGCCGGACTCGGACAGGCACACCCCGGAGCGCAAGGCCGACCTTGAGGCCCGGCTGACCAGCTCCATCCTGCCGATGGGCGGCTCAACCACGGTCGTCCATCTCGCCGGGACGACCACGATGGCCGGCTCGCTCATGGACGACGTCGTGCGCGCCGCCCTGCCCGAGGACGACCGCGACCACCGGGTGGCGTCGTGGATCGCGGCACACGGGTTCGTGCCGAGGCACTGGCCGGCGATCCTCGACGAGGGCACCGAGCACGAGCGCAGCCTATGGCCGCAGCGCTGGACGCTCGACGAGCTGCGCCACCGCCGGGAGACCTCGCCGCAGGACTACGCGCTCAACTACGCGAATCGGCCCGCCTCGGCGGGGGCGCGCGGGTACTGGCGCCCGGAGTTGATCCGGTACAACCCGCGCCGCGAGATCGTGCGCCGCGTGCTGTCGGTGGATCCGGCGATGTCGAACGGCAAGGGCAACGACCGGACCGCGCTGGCGTTGCTCGGCCTCGACGTGACCGGGCGGGTTGTGGTCGTCGAGCGGGTGCTGGCCGGGCAGTATCACGGCGTCGAGCTGCTGAATCTGTTGTGCTCGTGGACCGAGGCGTACCCGGAGACGCTGCGCGAGTGGGTGATCGAGACGCAGCACGGCGGGGACCGGTGGGAGACCGACATCCTCGCGCCGCGCCCGCCCGGGGTGCGGTTCGTGCACGCCAAGGGCGTGTCCGGGCGGCACAAGGCGGCCCGGATCGGTGAGGAGCTGCTCGGGCACTACCAACGCCGCGCGGTCGAGCACCGGGAGCCGATGCAGGCCCTAGAGGATCAGGCGTTGGCGTGGACGCCGGCCGCGACCAAGGACGACCTGCTCGATGCGGTCGGCAACGGGGTGCGGCACCTGCTCGGGCGCGGCCAGTAGATCAGTGACTACGGGGCCCTGTACCTACTGAGGTACGGGGCCCTCGTCGTGGCCGGGGTCGGTGCGCTCGATCAGCGCCCATGCCCGGCGGCGCAGCACCTCGTGCTCGGGCGACAAGGCGGCCGCGACCTCGGCGAGCGTCGCGCGCAGGTCGTCGAGGTCGCGGCCGGTGCTCACTTCGGGACCCGCAGGTCACCGAGGATCTTGCGCGCGAGGGTCTCATCGGTGACCAGGCGCGCCACCAGGGCATCGAGCGCCTCCTGTTGCGTGACCCGGGCCTGGCCGAGGTTGAACGCGGCGTCTCGGCGCCACTCGTCGAACGCGCGGTAGCGGGCCGGGGACATGTCGTAGGTGATCCGCACCGGCCGGGCCAGCGCCTTGGGTGGGGCGGCACCCTCGTCGTCCTCGCCGTGTACCGGCGCGGCGGCACGGTCGCGGCTGGCCTTGAGTCGGGCGGCCTGCTCGGCGGCGCGTTCGGCGGCGGTGCTCACGAGGTGCTCCCGGTCAGGTCGGCGGTGGAGTGGTCGAGGGCGAGCAGCTCGGCGACGGCGTCACCGTAGCCGGTCTGTGCGGCCCCGGTGATGGGCTGGCCGAAGCTCTGCGCGTAGCGCTCCCGGCGGGCGACGACGGCGCGCAGGACGGGCCAGCCGTCGGCGGCGATGGCGGCGCGGTACGCCTCGGTGCTCGCGGCCTGCGGCACGGTGCGCCCGAGCTGCACACCGATCCGGGGCGGGCGCTCGTCGGGCCGCAGCTCGGTCGCCTCTTGCAGTACGGCGTTGAGGTCGGGCAGCCGGTCGTACTCGTGCCCGGTCGGGGCGATCGGGACGAGCAGGTGGGTGCACGCCCGCATCGCCGAGAGCACGATCGAGGGGCCCTTCTCGGTGGGCGGGGTGTCGATCACGACGGTGTCGAACCGGTCCCCGGCGATGCCGGGGACCTCGCGGTGCAGCTTGCCCGAGGGCTGGCCGACCACGGGGAACGGGAACGCGGCGACGTCGTGCCAGCGCAGGAGCCCGCCCTGGGGGTCGGCGTCGACACCGAGCACGGCCAGGCCGCGCTCGTGCAGGGCGTGCAGGGCGTGCGCCGCGGTGGTGGTCTTGCCGGTGCCGCCCTTGACGTTGGCCACGGCGAGCACCGTTGGGCCTCGGGGGTTCGTCGTCATGGCGGGCAGCGTAGCGCGGTCCGTATCGCAGTGAGCCCGTGTGCGCGTACCTCCGTGTTCACGGATCCACGGGGATACTGACCTCAGAGTCGGTCGTAGATCTCGCGCCGGTGCCCGAGCGCCACTACGGAGACGGTCAGAATGCCGCCGTCGAGGGTGTAGACGATGCGGTAGTCACCGACTCGCAGTTTCCAGCGTCCGGGCTGGTGGCGCATCGGTACGCCGCCGCTGCTCGATGGTCCTGCTGCGAGGACGTCGAGCGCGTCGAGGAGTCGTTTCGCCATCGGGCGATCGAGCTTGCGCAGTTGCCGGCGGGCGGTGGGGGTCAGCTCGACGTGCCAGCGGGGAGCGTTCGGCACGGGTCAGTCGTCGCCGAGGATCTCGGTGCGGACCTGGTCGAGGCTGTAGCGCGTGCCGTCGTCCTCGGCGAGGGCGTCGGTGGCCATGCGCGACAGCGCCCGGTCCTCCAGCTCGTCGAGCAGTTCGAGGTACTCGGCCGGGACCACGGCGGCGACCCGGCGGCCGTTGCGGGTGATCGCGGTGACGGCGTGGGCGTGCTCGGCCTGGCCGAGGATCCGGGAGATGTCGCGGCGCGCGTCGGTGGCGCTGTACTCCGCGATGCCGTCCGAGGTGATGCTCATGCGCAGAGTGTACATTCTGCGCGCTCTGTACGCCAAGAGTCAGTGAGTCCGTGACCCCGTAGATACGGGCCGATAATATCTGTTATGACAGGTCACGCGGGGACCCCGCAGGGTTCAAGGTGGGGGAACGCGCCCGACCGGGGCGGCCCGGGGAGCGTAGCGCACCCCGGGCCGCGGCGTCAGCTCTCGCGGACCGGCAGCGCGCCCCTGGGCGGGGCGCCGTCCGACCGCACCAGCGGCTCGCCGTCGAGGTCGCGCGGCGCCGCGGCCGGGGTGACCTTCGCCCGGCCGGTCTCCGAGGTCGAGAATGCGGCCACGATGGCCGAGACCAGCGGCAGCACGCCGCCGACGATCGTACCGACGGCGATGGTCGTCGGTTCCAGCGCCTCGCCGGCCGCGGTCACCGCGTCGACCTGCGCCGAGGACAGCACGCCGTAGGTGCCGAGCGCGCCGACGGTGGCGGCGATCGCGCCCCACCCGGTGGCGACCCTCGCCGCGATGTCGCGCAGCGGGTTCTCCGTGGAATCGATCTTGAACATGGGTCTCCCTAGGGGGTTGTGGCGAGGAACGGTTTACTGACCGGTGGTCAGGTACAGCGGGCCCACCTCGGCCAGGGCCTCGACGAGCAGCGCGCGGACGTCGTCGGCGGTCATCGGCGAGCCGTCGGCCCGAGAGCCGGCCGCGGCCAGCGCCGAGCGCAACGTCGCGATCTCGCCGCGCACCGCGGCCGAGTTGTCCCGGGCGTGCGCGCCGTGCGCCGTCGACCAGGCCAGCATCGCGAACGCCTCTTGTGGTGGGAGGTCGTCGCGGTACCAGTCGGGGATCGGGTGGTGCCAGATCGCGCGCGGCGCCTCCTCGCGGACGATGCGGCGCAGGTCGTCCTCGGTGGCCATGTCGAACCAGTCCCCTTCCGGGGTAGGGGCGCCCGCGGGGGCGCCGTTGGGCAAGAGCCGGTCACCGAGCCGCAGCGCGGCGTTGTACCGGCGCTGGCGGTCGGCCCACCCGTTGGGCATCCGGTCCTCGAACCACCCGTTCACCGACCGGGACACGGCGAGCAGGTCCCCGGCGTCGGCGTAGCCGTTGATCCGCGGTCGGGCCACCGTCCAATACCAGGACGCGGCCAGGCCCGACCACGGTGGCGTCGCGACCAGCCCCGGGTTGCGCACGAAGTGGTCGGCGGCCGCGACCAGGCCGCGGCCGTGGGCCCAGCGGGAGAACGCGCCGTAGTTGTTGCGGCCCGTGAGCTGGATCCAGCCGCGGCCCTTGAACCGCGGCCCGTCCCCGGCGACGGTGTTGCCCAGGTCCCGGCGGCCCTCATAGGCGCGGCCGTCGGCGATCTCCTCCTGGTGGATCAGCGACCTGGTCTCGTGCCCAACCTCGCCGCACCACGCCGCGGCGCGCCGCGGCGTCGTGCACTGCGCCGCGCGCATCGCCTCGTTCATCGCCGCGTGGTAGCGCTCGGCCCGGCCCCGGGTGCAGCCGAACGCGGCCATCATCGTGTCGACGTCCACGGCGCTACTCCTCGTCGTCGGGCGGCGGGGCCGGGCCGGTGCGCTCGCCGCAGGTCAGCACCGGGGCGGCGTCCGAGCCGCCGGAGCGCTCGCAGACCCGCTGCGAGCCGTCGGGGAACACGAACGTCTGCACCGCCGGGGCGGCGGCGTTGATGCCGTCTCGGCCGTCGGCGCCGTCCTGGCCGCGCTCACCGCGCGGGCCGGGCGGCAGCGGGCCGGCGTCGATCACGTCGCCGTCGGTGAGCCGGACGACCAGGCGCCCGTCGACCGAGGCGACCGACTCCACGCCGACGCCGCGGGGTCCGACGACCGTGCCGAGCACACGGGTCACGTCGTCGGAGAACTCGACGACCAACCGGCCGCGGTCGTCGAGGCGGGTCGAGGTGATCGAGCGGCCGTCGGCGCCGGGGTCGCCGTCCTCGCCGACGACCCGGCCGACCACGTCGCGGGCGCCGTCGGAGTAGAGCACGACGAGCTGTTCGCCCTCGATCGTCGTCGTCAGGATGCCGCGCCCGTCCACCCCGTCCGCTCCTGACGCGCCGTCGGTGCCGCCGGGGCCGCGTGGCCCGCGGCGCTCGCCCCGGGCGACCTGCTCGGCGAGGGGGCAGTCCGCGCCCACCTGCTCGGCGCGGACCCGGTCGGTCGTGCACAGCGTGGCCAGGGGCATCGCGACGCGCTGCGCGGTGTCCTCGGCCTCGCTCGCCGACTGCGCGGTGCCCAGGTTCCCGGTCAGTGCGACCGCGGCCATGCCCACGGCGAGGGCACCGAGGACCCAGTGCCCGTAACGGCTCACCGGGCCCGCCGCCGGCGCCGGATCGGGCCGGTGTCCGGGTCGTCCCGGCCCGGCGGGGACGGGAGCCCGTAGATCTCGCGCAGCCTCTCCTCGGCGGCGTCGCGCTGTGCTCGTATCCGATCGTTCTCCGCCCGCTGCGCCGCCATCTCCGCGCGGTGCCGCGCCGATGACTTCACCTGCCAGCCGATCAGCATCGTCGCCATCACCAGCAGTCCCGCGGTGGCGGCCGCCTCCGGGAATGCCCGGCCGATCAGGGAGAGCAGGTCGGGATCCACCGGGGTACTCCTCGGGGTCGTGCATGGTGCCCCTCTCCGCCGGGCCCGGATGGTCGGTGGTCACGCCGCCCTCACCGCCCGAGGCGTGAGGTAGCGGTACGGCCCGTCGCCGTGCGGGATGTAGTCGTCCCGGTCCGGCTCGACCTCGAACTCGGTGCCGCGGCGGGTCGCCCACACGTGCCAGTGCACGCGGACCGGCCCGTCGGCGTCGGTGCGGATGGCGAACCGGTTGCCGACGATCGGCCCGTCGAGCGCGGCCACCGGGATCCGGCGGTGCTCGTCGGCATCGACGGTGAGCTGCGCCGTGCGGCCCTCGGCGAGGGTGAGCGCGTCGAAGTAGTCGGGCAGGTACACCACCGCGCGCCCGTCGACCTCGGCCACGCCGTGGTACTCGACGAGCGCGGTCGGCGACTCGGTGCAGGCATGCACCAGCCACCGCTCGGGCTGCTCGGGGTCGTCGAGCGGGTGCGGGATGACGAATGTCTTGCCGCTCGGATTCGATTGCAGTAGTTGGTTGTTGACGTAGACGTTGCCGACGAGTTGGACCTGATCGCCGACCTGCCGAATGATCGACTGCCGCCCGCCGGTTCCCGCGCTGGTGTCGTACACGCTCAGTTCGAGCGTGTTGTCCCACATGCGGATCGCCTGTCGGTCGATCAGTGCCGGGGAGTCGTTGTAACGGACCAGGTCGACCCTGCTCCGTCGCAGTTCGAGGCTCCCGCCTCGGGGGCTCTGGTCGGGGTTGACGAGCTGAGTGAGCGCGTCCTCGGGGCCGAGCAGGACGCGGCTGTAGCGGACGGTGTTGGCGGTCCCGGACGCCGAGCGCCCGGAGTTGATACCGAGCGCGGTGCCGCCCGGGGGGCCGTAGTTGATCGCGTTAAGGAAGGCCGGACCGTGCGCGCCAGCGGACGACGACAGGTACATCGTGGGCTGCGAGCCCGGCTGGATATCGATCGCTGCCTGCCCGGACCCCTCGGCGAGCAGGCGTCCCCGGATGATCAGGGTGGCGGTGGAGGCGATGAATTCGAGCAGGGTCCGGCGGACTCCGCCGACCATGCCGTAGAACCGCATGCCGGCTCCGTCGGCTTCCCAGCCTTCGGCGTCCTCGGTGCCGGCGTAGAGCCGCCCGGCGATCCCGACCAGCGCAGTCAGAACTCCGGTACGCAGCTTCCCGACGTTGAGCTCGTAGATCTCGTCGTCCTGCACCGGCTGTGCCGTGGTCGAGCCGACCGCCGACGGATCCGCGGCGTTGCCGGTCCGGTCGCGGGTGACGATCCGGTAGTAGAACGTCGTGCCGTAGTTGGACGGACCGACGTCATCGGGGAACTCGCCACGAGCGCGCAGCTCGCCGACGTAGGTCGTCGAGGCGGCGGCGTCGATGTGCCCGGAGGCGAGCAGCGGTCGGTCAGGGGTGAAGTTGTTCACCGGCGAGCGGTGCACCTCGCCGACCAGGAAGTCCCCGGGCATCGGTTCGCCGGCCGAGCCGCGCCCGTCCCACGGCACGAAGATCATTCCCAGTGCCGGGTACGGCTCGGGCGCCGAGGCGACCGGCGGCGGGGTGCCGTCGGACTCGGTGACGAACGAGTAGGGAGCCGACCAGTCCGAGCGGCGCCACCGGTTCGCCGCCGCTACCCGAACCTCGACGGTCGCCCCGGGGCGCACTCCGGACCAGCGGGCCACGTTCTCCTCGAACGGGCCGAGGTCGGACCAGTCCATCGTGCCGGGGTAGCGCCACTGGAATGGGTAGTTGATCACCCGCGAATCGGGGACGGCCGTCCATGCTGCGGTAACCGCCGAGGCCCCGGCGCCTTCGTTGTTCGAGTACCACAGCGACGTGGCGACCAGCCCGGTCGGCACGGCCGGCGTCGAGCCGTCGTCGGTCTCCGGCGGCGGCGTCGAGGTCCCCACCACCGCGGCACCGGATTCGAGCGCGTCGAGCCGGTTGCGCTCGCGCACGGCCAGCTCGTCGATCAGCGCGTTCAGCGTGACCGCGGCCGAGAGGTCTCCGGAGTCGTCGCGGGCGATGCGGATCTGCTTGACCCGGCGACGATGCACACCGCGCCGGGTCGCCGAGAGCACCCAGTCCGAGACCTCGAAATCGAGCAGCGGCAGCGGGGACCCCGGCCCGAGCGGCAGCTTGTGCGACAGTTCGAGGGTGCCGTCGGTGAAGGTGCCGAGCCGGGCCTGCGTGAGCGCATCGAGGGTGCCCTGCCCGCTCGCGTTGCCGAACGAGAAGTAGCCCTCGATGCGACGGCCACGGCGGGCCAGCGCGGTCGCGGACTCGGCGAGGGAGTACACGCCGTCCTTGCCGGAGGTGTAGAGCGCGGTGAGGGCGTCACGAACGGTGTGCTTGCGCGGGGCATCCTCAAGGTCGCGGCCGTATTCGAGGGTGATCTGCCCGTTTTCGATCAGGCTCCGGTCGACGCCCTTGCCGTCGAGGTTGTACAGGCGCAGCTCGCGGTGCCCGGCGTCGACGTAGGCCAGCTCCCACTCGCAGAGCTGATAGCCGTCGAGGGTGCCGAGCATCGCCCGGTAGGTCTGGCCCGGGGAGAAAGACATCGCGCCGGTGTTGATCCACGGCGCGCCGGTCGAGTCGTGCGAGTCGGAGAACGCGGTTCCGGGGGTGACGTCGCCGGCCTGGTAGCGGACCCCGGTCAGGGCGCCGCGGCCCTGGGCTTCCTCCATGAACTGGCGGGCGATCAGGCCGCCGGTGCCCGAGACGTGCGTCTCGCCGTTGTAGCTGTCGTCGGGCGGGGCGTCGGAGGGCGCGGGCCGGTACGGGATGATCGCCTCGCCGAGCAGCACCTCATGAAAGTGCCCGGTCAGGCGCAGCATTCCGGCGGTCTCGATGTCGTCCTGTTCGTAGGTGAACAGGAACCCCGACAGCAGCTTGGTCCGTTCGCCGTCGGTGACGACGACCTCGATTTCGAGGTCCCGGTCGTCCTCGGTGACGATGTCGAGGACGTCGGCGTTGTGGCCGCCGGGCGGGTAGGTGAGGTCGATCGAGCCCCAGTCGCCCTCAGTGGGGGAGATCGCCCAGGTGCGCACGTCGGGCAGCGGCAGCGGCTCGCCGTCCTGCGGCAGCGCCCAGAAGTCGACCGAGAGCCGCCCGGGGGTGTCTGCGGCGACGCCTGGGGCGCTCATCCGATGCCCCAGGCGGGCCGAGCAGCGATGGTGATGTCCATGGCTCCGGATCCGTTGTGATCGAGGCGCACCGTGGGCCCGTCGGCGCCGGGGGCGGGGTCGATGACGAACCACGCGCCCTGGCGGTGGTCGCGGCGCAGCTTGCGGCGGTCGAACACGAGCCCGCCGGTGGTGGGCGCGCGGTAGTCGCCGATGGTGATCGACTGCGAGGCGCCGATCGACTCGTCGTAGGCGGTGAACGTGCCGGTGCGCGGGTCGGTCAGGACCGGGTTGGTTCCGGCGTTGAACCGGACCCGGCCGTCGGTGATCCGGGCGTCACAGTCGGCGAACGCGGTCAGTTCGACCTCCTCGCCGTCGGCCAGCGACAGCTCGACGACGCGCTCGGTGGTGCCGCGCCAGAACGCCGACGGCGAGGCGAACGCGACGGTGACCCGGCCGGAGGTCCCGGCGAGGTAGCGGGTCGGGTCGACGCCGGCGACGACCTCGACGGGCAGGACGCGCTCGGTGCCGTCGGGCAGGGTGTGGGTCAGGTCGACGAGCCCGCCCTGCCCGCACAGCGCGACCAGGGTCGACAGGTTGGCGTAGAACTGCTGCCCCGCGTCGCCGGGCGGCACTCGGCCGTCGTGGTCGACGCCGCGGATCAGGAACTCGACGGGGAACTCGCGGGGCCCGAAGGTCTTGCGGGCGACGTGGATCGCGCCGTCTCGGCCGGGGACGGTGACGTTGTCGCCGATCTTGGCGGGCAGGGAGAGCAGCCCGGACAGGTCCACGGCGTGGAGGGTGAACGTGGCGACGTCGATACCGCCCCAGTGCAGGCCCTCGACGTCGATGACGGGTGCGGTCACGGGCGAGCCTCTCGGGTCAGGCAGCGGAGGGGGCGCACGCGCGCAACACAGGGTCCCGCCGGAGCGGGGCCCTGTGTGGTCGCTGTGGCGCCTAGAACGGGCCCAGGGCGGCGAGGGTCCGGGCCTTGCGGTTGAGCACGTCGGAGGCGCGCTCGGGCAGCGGGTTGTTGACCGTGACGCTGACGCTGGGGCGGTCGTCGCGGTCGCGGTCCCGGGAGAGCCATCCGTTGCCGGGCAGCCCGGACGGTGCGGCGTCGAGGACCGGGCGCATCCCGTTGCGGGCGGCGTCGGCGGCCAGGCGTCCGGCTGCGGTGGCGGC
The DNA here is from genome assembly GCF_058448985.1 of Pseudonocardia sp. DxW. NCBI lineage: Bacteria > Bacillati > Actinomycetota > Actinomycetes > Pseudonocardiales > Pseudonocardiaceae > Pseudonocardia > Pseudonocardia sp. DxW. Next base: position 44,140 of record NZ_JBZFLK010000029.1, read on the forward strand.
CTCGCGGGCGGCGGCGCGGGTGGCGTCCTCGGCCATGCCGACGGTGTTGGCGATGACCTGCGGTGCGATCCGGTCCATGCCGACGAGCAGGCCGCGGCCGACGTCGATGCCGAGCCCGGCGAACACCTTGGATGGCGAGGCGATGCCCATGGCGCGCTTGAACCCGCCGACCAGCGACCCACCGAGGCGGGAGACGTAGTCGAGGGCGGACTGCGCCATCCCGGCGATGCCGTCGATGAGGCCCTGCACGATGTTGCGACCGGCGGTGTAGAGCCACTGCCCGGCGTTGGCGAAGAACCGCGTGATGCGGCCGGGCAGGTCGCGGATGAAGTCGAGCGTGGCGTTGGCGCGCTCGACGGTGCGGTCCCGGAAGGACTGCCAGGCGTTGGTCGCGGCGGTCATGACGATGCCGGGCAGGCTGGCCAGGAACGAGCCGACCCGGCCGGGCAGCTCCGAGATGAAATCGAGGGTCTTGCCCGTCCACTCGACGGCCTTGTCCCACAACCACTGGTAGGCGTCCGAGGCCAGTACGGCGATCCGGACGCCCAGCTCGATCAGCCATGCCGCGATCCGGGCGGGGAGCCCGGCGACCCAGTCGACCGCCTCGCCGAGGATGCGGGGCAGGTCGGTGGTCAGCCATTCCCAGGCGGCCAGCGCACCGAGGGCGACGACGCCGGCGAGGTAGCCGAGCGCCTCGGCGATCATGAACGGGAGGTTCTGGAACCACTCGATCACGGCGTCGATAGCATTGCTCACGGTCTCGTGGAGCCAGTTCATCGCCGTCTCGGCGTGCTCGGGTAGCTCCTTGAACCAGTCGATCACGACGCCGATCCCGGCAACGATCTCGTCCCAGTAGTAGATGATCAGCGCGGCCGCGATAGCGACCGCCGCGATCAGCAGCCCGATCGGCCCGAGGGCGATGAGCCACGCCGCGGCCATGATCAACGCCTTGGCCATGGCGACCGCGGCCATGACGGTCAGCTTGAGGACCCACAACGCGGCCATCAGGGTCAGCCGGATCATGGTGAGCACCATCTGCGATCGGGCGATCTTCATCGCCGTCACGAACACGGTCCCGTACATCGAGATCAACTTGCCGGTGACGAACAGGACCGGGCCGATCGCGGCCAGCACCGTGCCCAGCCCGATCGCGAACCGCAACAACCCCTGGTCGGCCTCCGCGGCCTTGGCGAACAGTCCGGCCAGGAAGTTCGACAGGGTCGCGACCGCATCGAGCAGGCCCGCCTCGGCGATCGCGATCAACAGCCCCTCGGCCGCCGACTTCATCCGGGTCATGGCGCCCTCGGCGCCGGACTCCATGACGTCGACCAGCTCTTGCGTGGTGCCGGCCGCATCCCGGTTGCCCTGCGTGAACTCCGCCAGGGTGTCGGTGCCCTGTTCGAGCACGGCCATCATCGCGGGCCCGGCCCGCTGCCCGAAGATCTCCATCATGTCGGCGGCGTCGGCGCCGCCGGCTTCTAGCTGGCGCATGATGTCGACCATCGGGAGCATCTGCCCGTTGGCGTCGAAGATGTTGACGCCCAACTGCTGCAACCGGTCACTGACCTGCGCGGTCGGGTTGATCAGCCGGGAGATCGCGCCCCGCAGCGAGGTACCGGCCATGTCGGCCTGGATACCGGCGTTGCCCATCAGACCGATCATTGCCGCAGCTTCTTCGAACTCCATGCCGGCGGCGTTGACCAGCGGGGCGGCGTACTTCATCGCCTGCCCCATCTGCTCCATGCTCGTGTTGGAGTTGGTCATGGTGCGGGCCATGACGTCGTTCACCCGGGTGAGCTGGTCGGTCTCGAAACCGAGGCCGGACAGCACGTTGGAGGCGATGTCGGCGGTGGTGGCCAGGTCCATGCCCGACGCCGCGGCCAGGTCCAGCACCCCGGGCAGGGCGCCCATGATCTGGTTGGTGTCGAACCCGGCCATCGCCAGGAAGTTCATCGCGTCCGCGGACTCGGTCGCCGAGAACCGAGTGGTGCTACCCATCTCCTTGGCCAGCGCGGAGAGCTGCTCGAACTCGGCACCCGTCGCCCCCGACACGGCCTTGACCCGCAGCATCGAGGTCTGAAAGTCCATGCCGGTCTTGACGGCGAGGGTGCCGAGCCCGACCAGGGGCACCGTGACGTTGCGGGTCATCGTGGACCCGACCTGCGACACCGAGTCGCCGGTGCGCTGGAACTGATTGCGCGCGTCGCCCATCGCGGAGTCGAACTGTGACTTGTCGACGCGCAGCAGCGCGACCAGTTCGCCGATCCTCACCGGCGCACCTCGATTCGTGGGGGAGGGGTTAGCGCATGGCCTGCGCGGTCAGGTCGTCGACCTGGTGCCCGGTCGCGGTCTGACCGCGGTTGCGGTACTCGCGCCGGAACACCGACTCCTCGGACAGCCCGGCCAGCCGGACGTGGAACGCCCGGTAGGTCAGCTGCCCGATCCCGCGCCGGTCGAGGTGGTATTCGCGTGCGAAGTCGGCCTCGACCGCCCACCAGAGCGCGCGGACGCTCGCCTGGAACTCCGATTCGGGCCCGTCGCTTTTCCCTGGTCACGCACCACTTCGTAGGCTCGGCGGAACGTGATCGGAGTGCCGGTGCCCGAGGCCATGCCCCAGGCGAGGACGACCTGGAACTCGGTCATCGTCATCCCGGCATCGACCCACTGGTCGAACAGCTCCGGGCCGAAGATCTCGGCGACGACGTCCCGGATCGCGCCGACGTCCTCGGCGTTGTCGCTGGACAACCCCTCGGCGCGGTGCACCAGATGCATCGGCAGATCGCGCGGGACCGGGGTCCGGACGCCGCGGATCATCTCGTACTCGGTGAGGTCGCCCTCGTCGCGGGCGACCTCACCCCAGAACTCGTCCCAGCTCTGGTGCTCGTTCTGCTCCGCCCCCGGCTCGGGGCGGCGTCCTCGTCCACGCGACACGATCAGCCCTCGCCGTTCCCGTTGTCGCCCGGCTCGACCTCGGTGGTGGTCGGCCGCCCGGAACGGGTCAGCGCCGCCGACCACGACGTCTTGTCGTTGTTGCCGCCGCCGCGGGAACCGGGCGTGTTGTACACCGTCCAGTTGATCCACTCGGCCTTGTCCTTGTGCCGGAACCGGATCCGGGCGTGCGAGGCGCCGGCGACCTCGTCACCGACGGCATCGACGAGCGCCTGCCCGGGGTCGCGGTCGCCCTCGTCGCCGTCGGGATCGTCGGGGCCCAGCTCGGAAAAGAACCCCTCCATCGACAGGGCGCCGCCGCGCTGCATGGCCTCGCCCTCGTAGTGGCCACCGCTCTTGAACGTGGTGGTGTCGACGGTCTCGGTGTTCTCGCCGGGGTTGAGCTCGAACGTGTTGATTCCGTCGATCTCGGACCAGAGCAGGCCCTCGTCGTCGGCCTCGGCGATCTCGAACAGCCAGTCCCGGGCGTTGATCTTGCCCATGTGGTGATCTCCCAACGGGGGTGAAGGGCACGACGACCGGCCCCGCGCCGGGGAGCAGCGCGGGGCCGGTCGAGGTAAGGGGTAGTGGGTCAGCCGCGCCCGAGCGGGCGACGGCGGGGGCGGCGGCGGATCTCGGTGGCGGCGTTGACCGTCCACTCGTGGCAGCCGCGGGAATCGAGCCCGGAGTAGATCGGGCCGCCCTGCTGGCAGACGGTGAGCGTGGTCGTCGCGCCGGAGCGGAACACCGTCTCGCCGAGGCCGTGCAGGGTGTCGTAGACGTGCTGTGCCCGGTCCGCGGCACCGGCGCCGTCGCCGATCTCGCCGCGGATCCGGACCTGCCAGGACACGGGGTCGTCGCCGTGCAGTACCGAGGCGGCGTCGCCGCCGTAGACGGCGACGGTCAGGCAGGCGTGCGGCTCGTCGGCCGGTAGCGCGCCGAGGAAGATGTCGCCGCCGACGCCGTCGCGGTACTCGCCGAGACCGAGATCGTGGACCAGCCCGCACAGGTCGTCGATGACCGAGGTCACCGGAACCACCGCCGCATCTGCGTCCCGATGATGTTCTGAATGGCCGTCGCCTCGGCGTTCAACGGCGTTTCCAGGTACTTGGCCTGACGGCCGGGCTTGTGCCGATAGTGCAGGTTCTCGTGCTGACGCACCGCGTACGGAGTATCGAACGACACCGACGCGGCCAGCCCTGCCGCGGTGAACCGCCCGCCGGCGCCGCGCCCGCCGCCCATGTCGCCGACCTCGACGCGCCCCGAGCGGGACAAGGCGCCGGTGTCGATAGGGACGATGGCGCGAGCCTTACCGAGCAGATGCTCTCCAGCCATCTGTAGCCCGGTGCGGGCACCGGACTCGGAAGCCCGGACCGCCTTGTCGCCCTCCCACTTGAACGTGTAGGTGACGCTCACGGTGACCTCCTCACTGCACCTGGATCTCGACGTGGTCAGGGGTGCCGACCCGGCCGTCATGGCGGCGGACCCGCACCACCTCGACCGGGCGGCCGTCGAGCCACGCCCGCGCCTGCGTGGTGAGCTGATCGACGACCGGGGAGTGGTTGACGTAGACCACCGACGTGTCGACGGTCCGCTTGGATCCGGCCGAACCCTGGGTCTGGCGGGTCACCCGCTGGTGATCGACCAGCGCCGCCACAGTCAGCGGCGGGCCGTGCACCGGGCCGGCGCCGCCCGCGCCCAGGTAGGGCTCGAACGTGAACCGGTGCCGCAGTAGCCGCCCCGGGACCCTCACCCGAGCCGCCCCGGGATCAGTGGGCCGTGGTTGGCGACCCCGGCACGGGCCAGGGCCCGCCGCACGCCGTGCGGCGGCGACGTCGGCGACCCGGACGGGCCGGACGCTCGGGCCCGTCCGCCGAGGCGCACCGTGCCGATCGCGACGTCGTCCCACAGGTCCGCGGCGCCGGAGCCGGTGTCGTCGCCGGTCTCGTCCCACCAGGCCACCCATGCGCACACGGCGTCGCGCAGCCCGGCCGCGACCCGCGGGTCGGCCGGCATGTCGTCGGGCCCGGCGACCGGATAGACCGCAGTGACGATCAGCCCGTCCACCCACTCCGTGGCCTGCGCGAGCAGCCGCGCCGAGCCGGGCAGGGGCGCCTTGCCGAGGCGGCGGGCGAGGTCGGCGGTGGTGGCGTAGCTGCGCCGATCGTCGGCCCCGACCGGGGCGACGGCGATCGAGAACGGCTGCACCCCGGCACCGGTGCCGGTGACGACCCACCGGCCCGACCACTCGCCGGGCTCGTCGAGTACGACGGTGCCGGTCCAGTCCCGGCGCCCGTTGTCGTGGTTGGCCGCGACGGTGACGCGCACCCCCGACGGCGAGGTGACCTCGACGGTGGCGACGGTGGTGTGGTCGGGCTCGGCGCCGTCCGGGCACACCGTGAGCCGCAGCGTGGCGAGGTCGCCCTCGTCGTAGCGGTCAGGTGGCCCGGACAGCGCCGCGCACACGTCGTCGGTCATGGGCTACTCCTGAGTCGAGAGACGGTGACCGACGCCCCGAATCGGCCCGAGACGCGCCGCCGTGGCCGGGCGCGCAGCCCGAGCGTGGCCGTGCCGCGCCCGGACACGACGCGCCCGGTGCGCCCGGCCGTGGCCAGGGCGAGGGCGGACCGTCCGGAGCCGGGCCGGACGGTCGTCGAGGGCCCGCCGGTGACGGCGAGCCGCGCCGGTGCCTGCCCGGCGCCGGGGCGGCGCCCGGTACCGGTGGCGGCACGGTCGAGGCCGAGCCCGGCACGGCCGGTGCTCGTGCGCTCGCCCTGCCCGGTGGCGCCGGTGGCGTGCCGGTGGGCCGTGGTGCCGGTGCCGCGGCCGGTGCGTCGCCCGGCGCCGTCGGCGCGCAGGTCGAGCCCGGCCCGGCCGGCACCGGTGGCGTCCCGGTGTCCGGTGCCGTCGGTCAGGACGCGCAGCCCGGCCCGGCCGGTGCCGACGGTGACGCGCTGCCCGACACCGGTGGCGTCGAGAGCCACGTCGAGCGTGGCGGCCCCGTCACGTTCGGTGCCGTAGCCGTAGGCGTCGAGCCGTGCTGTCGCCGTGCCGGCACCGGTGCGGGTGACCGTGTCAGTGCCGGAGTCGCGACCGGCACCGACCCCGGCGCGGCCGGTGCCGGTCGCGGTGCGCCGCCCAGCCACCGCGGCGGCACCCAGGGCGGCGCCGGTGCGGCCTCGACCGCCGACGCCAGAGAACCCGTCGCCTGCGGTGTCGAGGGCAACCCCGGCCGCACCGGCGCCCGCGCGGGCGCCGGTGCCGGTGGCGCCGGTGGCGAGACGGGCGGCGGTGGTGCCGCGCCCGCTGCGGGTCACCGGGCCCGGCGTCGAGCTGGCGTCGAGCACCGCCCCGGCCGAGCCGTGGTAGGTGAGCTGCCCGGCGCCGGACCGGTCGAGCGTGACCCCGGCCGCGCCCGCACCGGTACCGGTGCGGCGCCCGTCGCCTGCGGCGTCGAGGGCGGCCCCGGCGCTGCCGGTGCCGGTGGCCTCGCTCGTGCCGGTGCCGCCGGTGCCGATCGCGGCCGGGGCCGTGCCGGTGCCGGTGCGCACGGTGGGCCCGGCGCCGGTCGCGGCGAGGGGCAGCCGGATCTCGCCGCCGCCCATGCCGGTGGGCAGTCCGCGGCCGCGGCCGGTGCCGCCCAGGTGCACCGGCGCCGTGCCGGTGCCGGTGCGCGCGCCCGGGCCGCCACCGGTGCCGGTGGTGGCCAGTGCCGTCGTGCCGTCGCCGAGCGCGGTCCGGGCGCCGGTCGCCGCGCCGGTGCCGAGGGTCAGCTCTGCTGCCCCCGCGCCGATGCGCTCCGCCGTGGCCTCGCCCACGGCGTCCAGTGCCGCCGTGGCGGTACCGGAGCCGGTCGAGGCCCGTTCACCCTCACCCGTGACGGCGAGGGCGGCACCGGCGGCACCGCGGCCCGTGCGCACTGCCTGCCCGGCGCCGGTGGTGACCAGCGCCGCGGGGGCGAGACCGTCACCGGTGCGGGTCGCAGTGCCGGGCCCGGCGGCCACGTCGAGCGCGCCCACCTGCCCGGCGGCGCCGTCGGCGGTCCGAGTGCCGGTGCCTGCCTGGTCGAGCGCGGCGCCGGTGATGCCCTCGCCGGTGAACTCGTCGGGCGCGACGGCGCCGCTGTAGCTCGTCGAGCCGTGCGCGGTGCCGGTCCACTCCGCCTCGGCGGTGGTGCCGTCGAAGTACGGACCCGCGGTGGTGCCGCGCTCGGCCATGAGCGCGGTGATCGTGAACGGCACATCACCCGCCGAGGCAGCCGTGACCAGCCCGGCGACCGCGTTCGACGGGACGACCATCGGGCGTGTCTCGGTGTTGCTGTCGGGGTTGCGCGGCTGGTCGCGGATCACGATCCGGGTCGGCACCCCGGCCGGGCACTCCACGGTGGTGGAGTTGGACACCCGCGCGCCGTCCGGGATGAACGAGCCGCCGTCGATCGCGGTGTAGAAGTCCACCCCGCACGTGATCGTCGTCGCCTCGTCCGGGATGACGGTCACCGCGACCGCGAGCCGGTCGTCGAGGTTGTGCCAGTTCGAGTCACCGACCAGGAACCGGCCGGACACACAGTCACCCTCGTCGGCGTACAGGCCCGTGGTGACACCGGCGACGCCGGTGACGGGGACCTGGTCGCCGCCCCACCACATGCCGGGGCCGCCGCCGGGGACGTTCCCGAACTGCGGGTTGAGCGCGAGGTTGACCCGGGTGTCCGGCTCGGCCGGTGCCGGGGCGACGGCGACCTTAACCCGGTCGGTACTGGTGCCGCCGCCGGTCGCGGTGTACTGCAACACGTAGAGCCCCGGCAGGTCCGGGGTGAACTCCACGGCCTGCGTGGCGGTGAGCTGTGTGCCGTAGCGCTCCGGGCCGGATGCGACCGACCAGGCGTGCCCGGTCGCGCCGGGCCCGGCCGCCCCGGTGAGGGTGACCGTTTCCCCGACGGTGGTCGAGGTGTCCCCGCCGGCGTAGGCGCCGGGACCGGCCTGGCGCACCGCGGGCGGATAGACCCGCGACCACGCGATGTCGTAGGTGCCGGCCTGCGGGGTGTCGCCGCCGGTGCCTGTGGCGAAGTTGTCGTACTGCAACGTCAGGTGCCCGGACGGCATCGCCTGAATGTCGGCGACCCGGAACCCCTCGGGGGCCCCGCCCGGGACGGCCCCCGGGCCCTGCCCGGCGAAGTCGAACCACGGCTCGCCGTCGATCCAGCAGCGGACCCCGTCGGCGTCCCATTCGAACGCGTAGTTGTGCCAGTCGGTCAGGTCCAGGCCGCCCGGGTGGATCGCCTGTTCCTGCGCGTTGGCCGGGAACACCTGGTGCGGGTAGTGGATCCACGCCTGCGCCGCGGACGCCCCGGACGGGGTTTCGAGGAAGTCGTATTCGCCGTCCTCGGGCCAGATTTCACTCTCGGGCCAGATGATGCCGAGCGCGTTCATCGGGCGCGTCCCGGTCCCGGCGTCGCGGTCGAACCGGGCGCGGATCTCCCACCGGCCGTGCTGCTGGTCGAACCGAGACGCCAGTGCACCCTGGTCGCCGTTGGCGTCACCGCGCAGCCGCAGGAACGTTTCCCCGCCGGAGGTGATGACCTCGGTGTTCTGCGAGTTGCGCAGCCCGTTGCCGTGCGGGTTGTCCCACGTGCCGTGAGCGTCGGCGCTGTAGTCGTAGCCGTAGACCGCCCACCGGTCCGGGTCCGGCAGACCCGGGGTGTCGAACTCGTCGGAGGCGGGCAGCGGTGTACCCCACCCGTAGCGGACGGCGGCCTCGTCGGAGTCCGGCTCGGTGTCGACCCCGGACGACGTCGAGTTGTGCTGTGCGCCGTCCCAGGACCAGCCCGGCGAGTCGCCGTCCCGGTACGGCCCGCCGGTCGGCGACACCCGGACCGCGGTGTAGACGGTCCCGGCGGGCATGGAGTTGAACGCCAGGTACGCCGACACGGCCCCGGCGGGCGCGGTCTCGGCCCACTCGATGATCGTGACCGTGTCGGCCGAGTAGGAGTCGGCGCGCTGGTCGGCGCGCACGAGGTCCCCGTTCGTCATCCCGGACGGGACGTCGAACCAGTCGATCCACGTCGTGACCGTGCCCGCGCTCGGGCGGCGCACCTCACACCGGAACGTGTACTCGACGCCCTCCTCGACGGCGACGGTGGGCGTCTCGGTGTACCCGGCCGCGGTGACCTCGGCGCCGGTGTCGCGGGAGAACCCGGTCAGCCCGGTCACCCGGGCCAGAGTCGAGGCCGCGTAGGCGCCGTCGTTCCAGCCGTCCAGGTTCGCCCCGGCCGCCGGGTTGGTCGACAGGTTGACGTCGAGGTCCGGGCCGGGGGCGCCCTCGCCGGGGGCGATCGCGAACAGCTTTCCGGCGAATCCGTGTGTCGGTGGCGGCGCCGCGGTGGCGGTGCGCGTCCCGGTCGGGCCGGTGGCCGCGACGATCTCGGTGGCGACGGTGTGCACGCCGAAACCGGAGGCGTACAGCGTCTCGGACGCCGGATCCATGCTGGCCGGGATCGTCCAGCCGGGCGCGGGTGGGGTGGAGAAGGTGACGTGTCCCCACACGCCGAACAGGGCGGAGCCTTCCGGCGCGGTGACCGGTCCGACGGCTTGCGCCGCGGATGCGTCGCCCTCAAGCTGGGCTGCCCAGTGGTCAGAGAACGTGACGTCCTCGCCTGCGTTGCGCAGGTGCGTCACCGACAGTGCGCCGAGGTCGGTGTTGCTCCACGTGAACCGGTACGTCCGCGACGCAGCCGGGAGGAATCGCCACGCTCGCAGGTACAGGTTGCCGTTGGACTGCGTGCCGATCGGGACGCCGATCTCGGACCAGGCGCCCGCACCGTCGGCGGTGGGCTGGTCGACGTTCGACGATCCGCCGTAGTGCCGGGAGGCGACCACGACAAGTGTGTCGCCGTCCTGCACGGCGGGCACGTCCACATCGACGGACAGCCCGACTCCGGGGGTGGGGGCCGCGTACGTGTCCACGACCTCGACGGCGCCGCCCGGGCCGGGCCCGGGCCCGGGGCCGGGCTCGTCGTCGAGGGCGCCGACCTCGAACCGATCGAACCGGACCGCGCCGGACGCGGCGGTGCCGTTCGTGCCGAGCCCGCCCCGGGTCCCGGACGGCCCACCGGCCAGGGTGCTGGTCTTGACCAGGTCGCCGTTGAGGTAGCCGCGGAGCGCGGTGCCTTCGGCCTCGAACCGGAACGTGAACGGCGCCGCGGGGATGCTGACCGACACGTCGCCGTCGATCGGGCCGCCGCCGACGGGGGCGCCGGGCCCGGCCCAGTTGAGGAACGACAGGGTGCCGGTGTCGAGGCGGAGCACCGCGGACACGTAGGTCTCGGCGGCGGGAGTGCCCTGGGTGGCCTCGGTCGCGCGCAGGAACAGCACGAGCCGCCGGTCCCCGGCCGGCCCGGCGTCGGCGATGACGGTCTCGACGGCCATGTCCGCCGAGTCGACGTCGTGCTCGGCGCGCACGTACTGCCAGCCGGTCCCGCCGATCGAGGCGGTGCCGTCACCGTTCGTGGCGGGGGTGGCGACACCGCGGGCCGGGATCCAGATGAGGTCCGGGCTGGCGCCGTTGAACGTGTCCTCGAACGTCGCCACGTTGGCTCCCCTTTCCCGGGGTTGATCAGGTCAGGGGGGTGGCAGCGCGGGCCCGCCGCGGACTATCGGCGAGGAGAGACGCGGCGGGCCCGCGCAGGCTCACGCGCTCTCGGCGGTGAGGGTGGCGGTGAAGTTGTAGGTTCCGCCGTTGTCGGAGAACGTCTCGGACTGGTCGAGGCCGCCACCGCACACGAAGTCGCTGTTGCCGGTGTCGGCGCCGGTCCACACCCCGAAGTGGCTGTAGGTGCGGGATCCGCCGCCCTGCACGATCTCGAAACTGGCCTGGTCGGAGTCGACCGAGCCGCCCGAGATCAACTGCCAGCCCGCGGCGAGGCGGACCACGTCGGTGTCCTCGCCGGCGCCGGTGGTGCCCGGGTCGGCGAGGTGCAGGGACAGGTGAGTGCCGACGGCGGTGACGCCGGTCAGGGCTGCGTCAAGCCCGGTGTTCGAGTACGCCATGATCAGGACTCCTCGGAGGTCTGCGGGGTGACCTTGGCGGTGCCGCCACCGGTCCGGGTGTCGCTCTTCGGCTTGGCCGGGGCCTTGCCGGTGGCCGGGGCGGCGGCCTTGACCAGGTCCCACGTGTCGGACTCGGCGAGGCGCAGATCCTCGTCGGACTCGTGGACGGTCCGGACCCGCTCGCCGCTGGTCTTGTGCTTGTAGAGGGGCACGAGGGGCCCTCCGTCTCTGTGTCAGGCGCCCACTCGGGCGACGATCTGTGCCTTGGTCATGTCGGCGACCTCGGCGGCGGGCAGGGCGCCGCCGTCGGGGTGCGCGGCCCAGGTGGCCCAGGTGGCGCGGCTGGCGGCCTTGTTCGGGCGGCGCGGGGCCGTCTCGACGACCGGCTCGGGCTCGACGACCGGCTCCGGCTCGGGCTCGACGACCGGCTCGGGCTGGCCGAGCAGCCGGTTCCCGGCCGGGCGGACCGGCTCGACCGCGGGCGCCGGCTCGTCGCCGAGCAGCTCCCACCGGTCGAGCCGGTCCAGCCGGGCGTCCCGCCGCCGCCGCTCCACCATCTGGCCGGTGTTGCGGTTGCGGTAGCGGAACATCAGCCCTCGCCGCCGCCCTCGCCACCACCGTTGCCGGAGCCGATCAGCGGCTCGGTCGGGTCGTAGCCCTCGTCGGCGATCAGCACCGCACGGTCCGGGTTGATCGTCTTGACGCCGTACAGGCAGTCGATCGAGATCACGTCCTGCTTGTAGCGCTGGTCGTAGTCGTAGACCACGCGCAGGCCGATGCCGTTGTAGTCGATGATCGCGGCATCGTTGGCGCCCCGCGGGATCAGCAGCGGCCGCACCGCCAGCGCGAACGCGGTCTCGTGGAACGCCACGTTGACGTCGGTACCGTTGCCGGACTCCGGCCACTTGATGTTCTGCGACATGTACGGGGTGAACCCGGAGGTCCGGCCACCGAACTGCGCCTCGGTCAGGCCGACGGTGGAGGCGCGCTCACCCGGAACGCGCCACACTCGCTCGGCGACCCAGCGGGACCGGGTGGTCGGACCGGTGAGCACCGAGCGCCGGTCCTGCGGCACGTTGCGCTTGTCCAGCTCGTTGCCGGCCTGGATCAGTACGCGGGAGTCCGACCACGGGTAGTCGCCGCCGAGGTACTGGTGGTACTCGCCGCGCTCGTGGGCCTTGGCCTCGCCGACCACGGTCGGGATGTCGTCGCGCAGCGCGAGGCAGTCCCGGTCGATCTTCTGCGCCATCGCCATCATGGCGGGCTGGATGAACTGCATCTCGAAATCGACGACTTCGAGGGCCAGCTCGCGCGAGGTGACCGAGAACGACACGTCGGCGAAGTGATTGAGGCTCATCGGAACGCCGGTCTCCTCGGCGTTCTGGATCTCGATGCCCTCGGCCTGCACGAACTCCTTGGCCTCGAACACGGTGGGGCGCCGGATGGTGATCGTGTCGCCGACCTTGTTCTGGAACTCCGGCTCGTAGTCGCGGTGCAGCAGCGGTGCGACGACCAGGTTCTCGTACAGGTTGGCGATCGCCTTGCGGGCGATGATGGACGGGGTGAGCAGCGTGTTCGCCACTGCGGTCTCCTCGGGGAGCGGGATTGGTGGGCGGTCAGCCGAAACGGCGCTTGCGGATCGCCTCGCGGTCGGCATCGATGTCGTCGCCACCGGTCTTGACCGGTTCGCCGCCGTCGTCCATCGGTGCGGAACTCGACGCCCCCGCGGGAGGCGTGGTGTTGCGCAGGGACGGGCGCTTGTCGGCGTAGCCCTTGACGAGGGCGGCGACCTGGTCGCGGAAGTCGTCCGCGGTGTCGTCGAGGTCGGCGAGGTCGCGGGCGAACCCACGGGAATCGAGCAGGTCGTCCTCGTTGACGTCGGCCAGGCGCGCGGCGCGGCCGGCGGCGGCTTCGAGGCGGGCGGCCTTGGCGTCGGCGCGGGCCTGGTCGCGTTCGGCGGCCGCGCTCTGCGCGATCTCCTCGGCGGTGGCCTCCGGTGCGGTCGAGCCGGGGTCGATCAGGCCCTTGAGGGCGTCGAGGACCCGGTCGCGCTCGGCCTTGGCGTCCTTGGCTTCCTGCTCGGCGGTGCGCCGGGCCAGGCGGTGGCGCTTGGCCTCCTCGGACCGGAGCTGCGCGCCGTCGTCGTCACCGGATCCGGTGCCCTCGTCGCCGCCGTCCGTGCCGCCGTTGCCGGTCTCCTCGGTCGAGGTCTCGGTCTCGGTGGTCTCGGTGACCTCCTCGGTGCCGGTGGCGCCGCTGGCGCCCTCGTCCTCGGTGGTCTCGGTGGTCTCGGACGTAGTGGATCCGCTCACGGCTGATATCTCCTGGTGATGGGTCGAGCGCCCACGGGGCGCCGGACAACCCCGCCCACGGGGCGAGGGAGATCGGTAACGGGCCGCGCTCGGGGCCCGATGAACGGTTCGTGATCAGACGAACCGGGCGTATCGGCGTG
>NZ_JBZFLK010000030.1:0-52382 GCF_058448985.1 Pseudonocardia sp. DxW
ACTGTCCGCCGTCCCGGCTGCTGTGTCATGATCCCGCCCGGGCCAACGACACGTCAGGTCGTCCACCGACCGACACCACAGCCCGTCCCCGGACATCCTGGCGCTGCTCATCCCGCTGACCGTCGCCGGGCTGAACCGGGTCGGCGGCTGGGACGGCCTCACCCGCGCCGTCACCGAGGGTCCCAGCGGCGGCGCCGACCTCAACGCCTGGCCCGGCACCCCGCTGACCGAGATCGAGAACCCGTTCCTGTCCGTGCTCGGCATCGTGTTCGGGCTCGGTTTCGTACTGTCCTTCGGGTACTGGACGACGAACTTCGCCGAGGTGCAGCGGGCGCTGTCGGCCAAGAGCATGTCCGCCGCCCGCCGCACCCCGATCATCGGCGCCTTCCCGAAGGCGCTGGTCGTGCTGGTCATCGTGACCCCGGGCATGATCGCCGCGATCCTGGTCCCGCAGATCAGCGCGGTGAAGGAGGGCGGCGGCGGGGCCGTCGACGGCATCACCTACAACAACGCGCTGTCGCTGCTGATGAAGGAGCTGCTGCCCAACGGCATCCTCGGCGTCGCGATCGCCGGGCTGCTCGCCGCGTTCATGGCCGGCATGGCGGCGAACATCAGCTCGTTCAACACCGTCTTCACCTACGACATCTGGCAGGACTGGGTCCGCCCGGACCGGGACGACCGCTACTACCTGCAGATCGGCCGGCTGGTCACGATCATCGGCTGCGTGCTGGCGATCGGCACCGCGTTCATCGCGTCCGGCTCGGCGAACCTGATGGACTACATCCAGTCGCTGTTCAGCTTCTTCAACGCCCCGCTGTTCGCGATCTTCATCCTGGGCCTGTTCTGGAAGCGGATGACCGGCCCGTCCGCCTGGATCGGGCTGCTGTCGGGCACCACCGCCGCGGTCACCGTGGACGTCCTGGTCCGCACCGGGGTGCTCGAGATCTCCAACCAGGCGGGCAGCTTCCTCGGCGCGATCGCCGCGTTCGTCGTCGGGGTCGGGGTGGCGGACGGGGTGTCGCTGGTGACCGCTCCCCGGCCGGACGCCGAGCTGGTCGGCCTGGTCTGGAACCTGACCCCGAAGGAGGCCAGGGTGCACTCCACCGACGGCGACGACGCGGGCTGGTACCGCTCGCCCGCCGTGCTCGCCTCCGCGGTGCTCGCTCTGACCGTGGTCCTCTACGTCGTGACCGGCTGACCGGAACAGGAGCCCAGAGATGACCGACGATCCGGCAGGCGCCCGGGCGGGCGCCGACGCACCCGTCTCGACGACCGCCACCAACCTGTTCGACCTGCGCTCGGTGATCGCGCTGCTGTTCGGCGTCTACGGCGTGGTGCTCGTGATCATGGGCCTGGTCTCGGGCGACGCCCCGGAGAACCTGGCCAAGACCGGTGGGACGAACCTGAACCTGGACACCGGGATCGCCATGCTGGTCATCGGTGCACTGTTCGTGCTGTGGGTGTGGCTGCGCCCGCTGCGCATCCCGGCCGCACCCGCGGACGGCGACCCGCCGCCGCCGTGACGGGGGTCAGCGGCGGCGCGCGGCGGGCGTCGGGTAGACCGGGTTGAACGCCTGCAGCGTGTAGGCGTCGATCCGGCGGCCCAGCCGGCTCAGGGCGGCGCGCAGTCCGCGCGGGAGGTGCAGCGTGGCGACGGTGTCGCTCATGGGCGGAGATCCCTTCTCCGTCGGGGACGTGCGGGGCGGCCGCCCCGCCGGACCGTTCCAGGATGCACTGAATCGATCCGGAAGTGCCATCGACGGCGACCCGGGTCACCCTGTGACCTGCATCGGGGCCGCTCCGTGCGGGTGATCGCCCGGGACGGGGCGCACGAGATCGAGATCCAGCGTTCCCGGTTCCTGTGCACGGTGGCCCGGGTCGCCGACGTCCCGGCGGCCACCGCGGTGATCGACCGGGTCCGCCGGGCCGGCCCGGACGCCACCCACCACTGCACGGCGCTGCGGATCGGCGATCCGGCGACCGGGGCGATGACCGCCCGCAGCAACGACGACGGCGAGCCCTCCGGCACCGCGGGCGTCCCGATGCTGGAGGTGCTGTCCCGGCGCGACCTGACCGACGTCGTCGCGGTGGTGTCCCGCTGGTTCGGCGGCACCAAGCTCGGCGCGGGCGGGCTGGTGCGGGCCTACTCCACGGCGCTGTCGGAGACCCTGGACCGGGTCGGCGAGCTGCGCCGGGTCCGGCACCGCGAGCTGCTGCTGGCGCTGCCGCACGACCGGGCCGGACGCCTGGAGCACGACCTGCGGAACTCGCCCTACCTGCTGCGCGAGGTCGAGCACGGCGCCGACGTGACGTTCACGGTCGCCGTCGCCGAGTCCCGGCTCGACGACTTCGGCGGCTGGCTGGCCGAGCACACCGGGGGCGCCGTCGAGGCCCTCGACGCCGGGCCGCGGGACCTCTATCTACCCTGATCACGTGCAGATCCGCGACGCCCACGACGACGACTGGCCCGCCGTCTGGCAGATCCTGCGGCCGATCTTCGCCGAGGGCACCACCTACACCGTGCCGGCCGACGTGGACGAGGGATGGGCCCGCTCGATGTGGATGCTGCGCCCACCGGGCCGGGTGGTGGTCGCGGTCGACGACGACGGCGTGCTGGTCGGCACCGCGAAGACCGGACCGAACCAGCCGGGCCCCGGCTCGCACGTGGCGACCGCGAGCTTCGCCGTCGACCCGCAGCGGGCCGGCCGGGGCACCGGGCGGGCGCTCGGCGAGCACGTCCTGGCGCTGGCCCGCTCGCTCGGCTACTCGGCGATGCAGTTCAACGCCGTCGTGCAGACCAACACCCGGGCGGTCGCGCTGTGGCACTCGCTGGGCTTCGCAACGGTCGGGATCGTGCCGGACGCGTTCGCCCTCCCCGACGGCACGACGACCGGGCTGCACGTCATGCACCGCCACCTGGGCGACTGAGCCGGGCTCACACGCCCTTCCACACCGGCGCCCGCTTCTCGGCGAACGCGGTCGCGCCCTCCCGCGCGTCCTGCGAGCTCATCACCGCGGTGGCGATCTCCTCCTGGCGGGCCCACCGGTCGGCACCCCAGTCCGGCCCCTCCAGCACGATCCGCTTGCTCGCCGCGACGCCGAGCGGACCGTTGCCGGTGATCCGGGCGGCCAGCGCGAGTGCGGCGTCCAGCGCGCCGCCGTCGTCGACGACCTGGTTGACCAGCCCGGCGGCCTCGGCCCGGGCGGCGTCGATCGGGTCGCCGGTGAGCAGCATCTCCAGGGCGAGCGCGCGCGGCACCCGGTTCGCCAGCTCGAGCGCGCCGCCGGCCGCCGCGAACAGCGAACGCTTCACCTCCGGCACCCCGAACCGGGCGCCCCGGGCGGCGACCACCAGGTCGCAGGCCAGCATCAGCTCGAAGCCGCCGGCCAGCGCCCAGCCCTCGACCGCGGCGATCATCGGCTTGCGCGGCGGGGTCTGGGTGATGCCGCAGAGCCCGCGCCCGGGCAGCCCCGGCCGCTCGCCCCGCAGGAACGCCTTGAGGTCCATCCCGGCCGAGAAGACCCCGCCCGCGCCGGTGAGGACGCCGGTCCGCAGGTCGTCGTCGGCGTCCAGCTCGTCGACGGCGGCGGCGACCGCGTGCGCGACGTTCTCGTTGAGCGCGTTCCGCGCGGCCGGCCGGTTGATCGTGATCACCTGGACGCCGTCGCGGCGCTCGACGAGCACCTCGTCGGCGGAAACGGTCAGCTCTGACTGTTCGGTCATGGGGCCACAGTAGCCGCCGGATCCGGCCGTGCCGAGCGCAGCGCCGGATGGAGGGCGGCGAGCAGCACGCCGAGCAGGCAGGCGACGGCCGCGACGAACGCCGGGACCCCGGTCCCGAGCGTGTACAGGGCGGTCCCGGCCAGCGGGCCGATCACGAAAGTCGATCCGTTGGTCGCGTTCACCAGCCCGGCCACCCCGCCCTGCCCCTCCGGCCCGGCCTGCAGGGTCGCCGCGGTGGTGTAGCCGGGCATCGCCAGCCCGAAGCCGGCCGCGAGCAGGATCATCGCCAGGCCGATGGTGAGCACCCCGGGTGCGACGGCGAGCAGCAGCAGCCCGGCGGTGGCGACCGGGAGGCCGACCCGCAGCAGCCGGACCGGTGTCCAGCCCAGCCGGGGCACCGCGATGCCCTGCATCAGCACCAGCACGACCCCGGACAGGAACGACATCGCGCCGGACACCCGGACGGTGCCCGCCGCGTCCAGCCCGAGCCGGTCCTGCACCAGGAAGCCGAGCACGATCAGGACCAGCCCCAGCGACAGCATCACCAGGAAGCCGGTCAGCAGGACCGGCCACATCCCGGCGTCCCACGGACGGACCGGGCGGGACGGCGGGGCGGCGGGCCCGGGCGCCGGGGGCGCCGCGGGGGCCGGCCGGACGCCGACCGCCACCACCGCGATCGACACCAGCACCGCGACCGGCGCCAGCCAGACCGGCCCGAGCAGGCCGGCGAACGCGAGCAGGGCGCCCAGCGCGGGCCCCAGCGCGACCGCGACACCCTGCACCGCACCGAGCCTGCCGATGCCGGCGGTGCGCTCCGGGCCGGGCGCGGTCCGGGCGGCGATCAGCGCCATCGCCGCCGTCGGGACCGCGCCGAGACCGATGCCGAACACCACGCTGCGGGTCGCGATCATCCCGGCGAGGGTGGCGCCCGGGGACAGCATCCCGGCCAGCGCGGCCTGCGCGACGAGCGCGAACCCGGTCAGGCCGACGGCGGCGATGGTGAGCCCGGCCAGCAGCACCCGGCGGTGCCCCCACCGGTCGACCACCCGCCCCCAGAACAGGCTGGTGACGGCGAACAGCCCGGCGGCGACCGTCATCACCAGGCCGAGCTCGACCGGGGTCAGCCCGACCTCGCGGGAGAGCGGGGCCAGCACCGGCCCCAGGACCTGCTGCGACACGAACGCGGCCAGCACCGCGAGCAGCAGGATCCGCTGCGCGCTCCCCGCCGACCGCCCGGACTCCCCCATCACGCCTCCCCGGCGCGGCCCGCACGGACCCACGCCGGGTGAGGTTAACCTAACCCACCGCCTCCGGAGCGGTCACCGGCACCGAGTACTCCCAGTCGGCCAGCAGCGTCCGCAGCGCGCTGAGCAGGGCCAGCGGCTGGTCGATCATCACGTGGTGCCCGGCGCCCGGGATCTCGATCACCGGGGCGGCGCGGCCCATCCGGTCCACCACCATCTCGCCCATGTCGGCCGGGACCAGCCCGTGCTCGGCCCGGAACAGCGCGATCCGGCAGCCCGGCCGGCCCAGGTCGGCCGGGGTGAGCCCGATGCCGGCGAAGATCCTGGGGTCGAACTTCCAGCGCCAGCCGCCGTCGACGGCGGTGATGCTGTGCTCGGCGATGTGCCGGTGC
This sequence comes from Pseudonocardia sp. DxW, assembly GCF_058448985.1. NCBI lineage: Bacteria > Bacillati > Actinomycetota > Actinomycetes > Pseudonocardiales > Pseudonocardiaceae > Pseudonocardia > Pseudonocardia sp. DxW. Next base: position 5,361 of record NZ_JBZFLK010000030.1, read on the forward strand.
ACCCACGGCAGGTCGCCGTCCTGCACCGGGACGGTGCGGAACCGGGCGATCAGCGCGTCCCGGTCGGGATGCACCCGGGCCGGGCCGAACGCCCGCTTCTCCCGGGCCGCGTCCTCCTCCGGGGACCGGTCGCGCACCGGCGAGTCGACCGCGACCGCCCCGGCCAGCTCCTCGCCGTAGCGCAGCGCCCCGGTCAGCGTGACGAAGCCGCCCATCGAGTGCCCGATCAGGGTGGGCCGCTCGCCGAGCCGGGCGTCGTCGATCACCGCCCGTACCTCGGCGGCCCAGCGGTCCAGGTCGTAGGACGGCGCCCGGCCGGAGTCGCCGTGCCCGGACAGGTCCACCGCGACGACCCGGCGCGAGCCCTCCACCAGCAGCGGCGCGATGTGGTCCCACCAGTGCGAGTGGGCGGCACCGCCGTGCACCAGGACGACGCCCGGCCCGCCCGGCTCGCCCCACGTCCGGTAGGCGATCGGCACCCCGTCGACCTCGACGCTGCCGGAACCGGACGGCGTGTCGACGGCCGAGGTGAACCAGGCGGGCGGGACGTCGGGCACGTGGGCCTCCGGCGGTGGTGTCGGGAACGGGATCGGGACGGCTCGAACGTACCTTCTCGCCAGTTCTGACTACGCGCGGTAACGAACGGTGGCAACCGGGCGACGCACCCGACAACGTCGGTACGGCCGAGGGGGGCACATGAACGGATCGACGGGCGGGACGGTGATCCGGGCGGTGCCGCGCGACCGGATCGGCTGGGCGGCGGCCGACCGGATGCTGTGCGCGGCGCTGGTCACGCTGTCCCGGGACGACGCACCGCCGGACGCGACGGCCGCCGCGGTGCGGTCCTGGTGCTGGCTCTCCGGGGCGCTGCGCGCCGCGCAGGCGCGACCGGGCTATCCGCCGGGACCGTGCCCGGACCTCTGCCTGGTCGCGGTCCATCCCGCCGACATCGAGCCGATCGGGCGGCTGGCCCGCGAGCTGGGACGATGCCTGCTCCCCGGTGCCCGCCCGACGACCGCGCGGGCGCTGCTGCGGGCCGCGAGCGCCGCCGCCACCGGGCCGTGCGGGCTGGTCGTCGAGCTGGCCCGGATGCACGGCGTGCTCGATCTCGACCACGGCCAGGACGCGGAGCTGCTCTACGCGCTCGCCGGGGTCCGGACCACCGGCGCGACCATCCTCGCGGCGCACGACCGGGTGGCCGGACGGGTGGCGGCGATGTGGGCGGCGGGCGAGCCGGATCCCGGCCCGGTACCGGCCGACGGCCTGCCCGGGAGCGGGTACGGGCGGCGCACCGGCCCGCGGTGACGCTGCGCGATCACCCGGGATACCGACCGTTCCGGTCTCGACTCTTGTTGACGGGTTTTCTATGATGACGTTGTGTCTCACAGTGCTGTGGTGGAACGCACGACCGTCGTCACGACGCCGGACGGCCTGGGCCTCGCGGTCGAGGAGCGGGGTGACCGCACCGCGCCGACCGTCGTCGCCGTGCACGGGTACCCGGACGACCGGCACGTCTGGGACGGTGTGGCCCGCCTGCTCGCCGCCGACCACCACGTCGTCACCTACGACGTCCGGGGGCACGGCGACTCGGACGCCCCGGCCGGACGTGCGGGCTACGATCTCGAGCTGCTCGCCGCCGACCTGCGCGCGGTCTGCGACGCGGTCTCCCCGGACGCACCGGTGCACCTGCTCGCCCACGACTGGGGCGGCATCCAGACCTGGCACGCGGTCACCGGCGACGCGCTGAGCGGGCGGGTCGCGTCCTACACCTCGATCTCGGGGCCGTGCCTGGACCACGTCGGGCTGTTCCTGCGCCGGCGCTCCCCGCGGGACCTGCGCGCGGTCGTCCGGCAGGCGCTGCACTCGTGGTACACGCTGGCGTTCCGGCTGCCGGTGCTGCCCGAGCTGGTCTGCCGCAGCGGGCTGCTCGGCGGGCTGATCGAGCGGACCGAGCGGATCCCCCGCCCGTCGGTGCGCGACGCGGTGAACGGGCTGGAGCTCTACCGGCGGAACCTGCCCCGCCGGCTCGGCCGCCCGGAACAGCGCCGCACCGGCGTGCCGGTCCAGGTGCTGGTGCCGCGCGGGGACGCCTACGTGACCCCGGCGCTCGCCACCAGCGCCGCGCAGTTCGCCCCCGACCTGCGGGTCCGCTACCTGCCGGGCGGGCACTGGATGGTCCGTCACCGGCCCGAGGTGATCGCCCGGTGCACCGCCGAGATGGTCGCCGGAACTGCCCGGCCGGATTCCCAGGCGCCCGCGCTCGCCCGGGCCGCGGCCCGGGGCCGTGCGCTGGTCGCCTCCGGTGGCCGGCCCGGGCGGCCGGTCCGCTGGGAGGGCGGTCTGGCCGTGGTCACCGGCGCCGGGAGCGGGATCGGGCGGGCCACCGCACTGGCGCTCGCCGACCGGGGCTGCCGGGTGGTGGTCGCCGACCTGTCCGCCGACGGTGCCTCGGGGACCGCCGGGATCGTCGAACGCAGGCACGGCAGCGGCCGGGCGTTCGCGGAGACCGTCGACGTCGCCGACGACGACGCCGTCGCCGCGCTGGCCGCCCGGGTGGCGGCGACGCACGGGGTCCCCGATCTGGTCGTCAACAACGCCGGGATCGCCGTCGCCGGGCCGTTCGCGGACACCACCGCCGAGGAGTGGCGGCGGATCGTCGACGTCAACCTGTGGGGCGTGGTGCACGGCTGCCGGCACTTCGGGGCGCTGCTGCGCGAGCACGGCGAGGGCGGGCACCTGGTGAACGTCGCGTCCGCGGCGGCCTACCTGCCGTCCCGCGCGCTGCCCGCCTACGCGACGACGAAGGCCGCGGTGCTGATGCTGTCCGAGTGCCTGCGCGCCGAGCTGGCCGAGGACGGCATCGGTGTCACGGCGCTGTGCCCGGGGTTCGTGGACACCCCGATCACCGCGCACACCCGGTTCGCCGGCACCGACGAGGCCACCCAGGAGGCCCGCAGGCGGGCGTCCGCGGCGGCGTACGCGCGGCGCGGCTACACCCCGGAGCGGGTCGCGTCGCGGCTGGTCCGTGCGGTGGAGCGGAACGTCGCGCTGGCACCGGTCACCGCGGAGGCGCACGCCGGGCTGCTGGCGTCCCGGCTGTCCCCCGGCCTGCTCCGTGCCGTCGCCCGGATCGACGGCGGAACCCGCTGACGCACGCGTCCCACCACGCCCGGAGAGAGGAGCACGTCGATGAGCACGCTCGGCAAGCACGGCACCCGGATCACCCGTGACCGGACCGCCGACCGCACGCCCCATGACCGGACGGCCCATGACCGGATAGCACTGCACGCCCGTGACGTCCGGTTCGACTTCTCGGCGCTGCGCACCGACTGGATCCCCGGCGAACCGTTCGCGTCGCACCTGATCGACGTGCTGCACCTGCTGCTGCCGGAGGGTGAGCGCTGGTTCGTCGAGGTGTTCTCGCAGGCGTTGCCGATGGTGCGCGACGACGCGCTGGCCGAGGACGTCCGCGGGTTCATCGGGCAGGAGGCGATGCACGCGTCGTCGCACCAGGGAGCGCTGGACCACCTGGGTGAGGCCGGGATCGACGTGTCCCGGTACGTCGAGCAGGTGGAGTGGATCTTCGGTGAGCTGCTCGGCGAGCGCGGGCTGTCCGGGGACGCGGCGCGGGAGTGGCTGGTCGAGCGGGTCGGGCTGGTCGCCGCGATCGAGCACCTGACGGCGGTGCTGGGCGAGTGGATCCTGCACTCCCCCGAGCTGGACGCGGCCGGCGCCGACCCGCAGATGCTGGACATGCTGCGCTGGCACGGTGCGGAGGAGGTCGAGCACCGGTCGGTGGCACACGATCTGTACGTGCATCTGGACGGGCGTTACCTGCGCCGGATCCGGGCGATGCTGGTGACCGCACCGGCCCTGATCCGGTTGTGGGCGTCCGGCACGGCGCAGCTGTGCGCCCGGGATCCGGAGCTGCGCGGGACACCGGCGCGGCGGGCCCGGATCCGGGACTACCTGCGGGCGTCGCGGCGGGGTCTGGTGCCGGGTCCGATGCTGTTCGCCAGGGCGATGCTCACCTATCTGAACCCGCGGTTCCATCCGGCGAACCACGGCGACACCGACGCGGCGGTCGCCTACCTGGCGGTCTCCCCCGCGGCCCGCGCAGCCGACGGCGGGCCGGCGGACGGCACCCCGGCCGAGCCGCACGGCGGAGCGGCATGAGCGCGGCATGAGCGGCATCGCCCCGCCCCCGCATCCCAACCGCAGCGCACGGGCACTGGCGACGGTCACCGCCGTCGCCCAGAAGGTGTCGGTCCGCAGCGGCCGCCGCCGTCGCCCGGCCGCCCCGGTCGACCGGGAGCTGCCGGTCACGGTCCGGTCGGTGACCCACCCCTGCCCGGACGTCGCCGAGGTGGAACTCGTCGGGTCCGGGCCGCTGCCCGGCTGGCGGCCGGGCGCACACCTGGACGTCGTGCTGCCGTCCGGCCTGCTCCGCCAGTACTCGCTGTGCGGAGACCCGGCGGACCGGTCGGTGTACCGGATCGCGGTGCGCGCGGTCCCGGACGGTTCGGGATCGGCGCAGGTGCACCGGCTCACCCCGGGCACCCGGCTGACGCTGCGCGGCCCGCGGAACGCGTTCCCGCTGGCGGCGGCCCCGTCGTACCTGTTCCTGGCGGGCGGCATCGGGATCACCCCGATCGCGCCGATGGTGCGGTCGGTGCATGCCGCCGGGCTGCCGTGGCAGCTGGTTCACACCGGGCGCGACCTGGCGTCGATGCCGCTGTCCGGCGGTCTCGCCGAGCTCGCACCGGGGCAGGTCCGGCGCAGGCCGGACGACGACGGCGGGATCCCGGCGGCGGCCGAGCTGCTGGCCGGGACGGACCCGTCGGCGGCGGTGTACTGCTGCGGCCCACCGGCCATGATCGACGCGGTGTGCCGGGCGCTGCCGGCCGGCCGGCGGTTCCACTCGGAGCGCTTCTCGCCGCCGCCGATCCGGGACGGCCGCCCGTTCACGGTGGCGCTCGCCGGCGGACCGGAGCTGCCGGTGCCGGCGGACCGGACGGCGCTCGACGTGATCCGCGAGGTCCGGCCGGACGTCCCCTACTCCTGCCGGCAGGGGTTCTGCGGGACCTGCCACGTGCGGCTGGTCGAGGGGTCGACGGTGGGCGATCCGGCGGGCCCGGGCCTGACCGCGCTGTGCGTCGGGCGGGCGGAGGGTGCGCGTGTCGTCGTCGATCTCGGTCGCTAGGCGTGGCGGTTCCGTACCCTTTCCGGTGATGACCTCCTCACCCGCCCGTTCACCGCGTCGGATGACGCCCGAGGCCCGGCGCGCACAGCTCGTGTCGGCCGCCCTCGACCTCTACGGCAGCCGCTCCCCGGACGAGGTGGCCGTCGAGGACGTGACCCGGGTCGCGGACGTGTCGCGGGCGCTGTTCTACCGCTACTTCTCCGGCGTCGAGGAGCTGCACGTGGCGGCGCTGGGCAGCGTCGCGGACGAGCTGATCGCCCGGGTCGCGCTGGCCGGTGAGGGGCCGTTGGAGGAGCAGCTGGCGGCGGCGCTGGACGTGTTCCTGGACGTGGTGCAGCGGCACGCCCGCGCCTACGTCGCGCTGCTGCGCAGCGGATCGGTGGTGTCCACCGGCGAGACGGACGCGCTGGTCGACGGGGTCCGCGACCACATCGTGGACCTGCTGTGCGTGCGCGGCGGGGTGCCGGAACCCGAGCCCCTGCAGCTGATGACGCTGCGCGGCTGGGTCGCGCTCGTCGAGGGCTCGGTGCTGGCCTGGCTGGAGGCCGGGCGGGTCCCGGACCGCGCCGGGCTGCGGGACTGGCTGGTGGACCAGCTGTTCGCGATGCTCGAGGTGACCGCCCGGCGGTCCTGACCGGTCCGGGTCAGGGTGCGACGATCCCGAACGCGTTCGGGACGGCGCGGTGCGCGTCCTCGGACGGCGCGTTCACCACCCGGCCGCGGAACACCATCGTCGACGATCCGCCGCCGTCGAGGTTGACGCCGTGCACCGCGCCGGCCCGGCGCAGCTGTTCGGCGGTCTCGGCGAGCGTGATGCCGACGCTGGTGGAGTCGCGGCCGTCCGCGGTCAGCAGGACCAGCCGTCCGTCGTCGGTGATCCCGGCCGCGCTGCGCGGCTCGCGGACGGCGTCGTCGAGGCCGGCGACGGGTGCGCCGTCGCGCAGCACCGGGCTCCCGCCGACCGCGGTCCGCGGCGGCACGCCGGACGCGGCGGCCAGCCGGTGCTCGACGACGACCCGGTCGCCGGGCGCCAGGCCGCGCAGCGCCGCGGCGCCCGCGTCCCGCCCGACCAGGATCTGCTCGCCGTCCGCGACCGGCCCGGTGCCGGGCGGTCGGACCTCGGCGACGGCGCCGTCGCGGACCGCGACCTCGATCCGGTCCGGCGCGCAGGGTGCGTCCCGGTCGGTGTCGCTGCCGCAGAGCGTGGCGTTGCGGTCGCCGTCCCAGTCGGGGGTGAGCAGGCCGATCCCGTCGACCGGGACGGCGTAGGCGTTGAGGGTGCGGATCGGCAGCGTCGTGCCGTCGGCGGTGCCGACCGAGGCGTCCAGGGTGAGCCGGTCGAGGCGGGGACCGCCGGCCGCGTCGACGGCGAGCACGTCGCCGGGGTCGCTGCCCGGGACGGCCGGTGCGAGCCGGCGCCCGGGCGGGACCGGCGAGGTGAGCGCACGGCCGTCGCGCACCGACGGCCCGGCGGGCGCGTTGCTGCGGGCGAAGTCGAAGAAGTCACCGTTGACGGCCGCGGCGACGCCGGCCCGCCCGGCGTGCACCGGGACGGTCGCGCGCTCGCCGACGGTCGCACCGGTGAGCAGCTCGGCCCGGACGCCGTCCCGGCGGAGGTCCGCGACGACGACGTCGGTGCTCACCGGGCCGCCCGGGGTGTCGATCCGCTCCTCCCGGTGGGTGATCGCGGGGGCCGCCGCGACGGTGTGCACCGCGACGATCGGTGCGGGCGCGGTCGCGGGTGCGGGCGCGGTGACCGGGCCCGCCGGCAGCAGCACGGCGAGCACCGCGGTGACGGCAGGCGTCACCACCCGGTCGCGCACCCGCCTCGTCATCGCACTCCCCCGGTCGCCGGTCGGCCGGGGGAGAGACGATCACAACGGGCCGGGCCGGGGCGCGCCGGGGCGGCACAGCCCGGCCGTAACCACCCGGTCGTGGGACATCCGGCCGGGCCGGAGGGCGATCGGGATCACCGGAACGGGGTGCGGCGTCCGGGTGCCCGGCGGACCGCCGGGGATCAGCGCTCCCGCACCCGGGTGTACAGCTCGGCCCAGTGCTCCGGCCCGAGGTCCCGGGGCAGCGTGCGCGCGTCCAGGCCGGCCCCGGCGGCCCAGCCGCGGGCGGTGGCGCGGCCGTACCGGCGCGCGACGACGTCGACCACGCCCCGCCCGCGGCCGGTGAACACCTGGTCGACCATCCGCTGGTAGGGCCCGGCCGGGCCGTCGACCAGCGGCCGGGCCCGGCGGGTGATCTCCAGGATGCCGCCGTCCACCGAGGGGACCGGCCGGAACGCGCCGGCCGGGACGCGCCCGACGAGGCGGAAGCCGAACCAGGGCCACCAGCGGGCGGTCAGCGCCGTCGTCGGGCCGACGGCGGCCCGCTTGCGCGCCACCTCCCACTGCAGCAGGAGCAGCGCGTGCGCCCAGCGCGGGGCGGGCAGCAGCCGGCGCAGCAGCGGGGTGGTCAGTGCGTACGGGACGTTGGAGACGACGTCGACCGGCCGGTCGAGCCGTTCCCGCAGGAGATCGCCGTGCCGGACGGTGACCCGGGCGCCGAACCGGCGGCGCAGCCGGTCGACCCGGTGCGGGTCGATCTCGACGGCGGTGACCGGCCGGTCGAGCCGCAGCAGCGCGGCGGTGAGCGCGCCGTCGCCCGCGCCGAGCTCGAGGACCGGCCGCGCCGGGTAGCCGCCGACGACCGCGGCCAGCGCGGCCGGGACGGCGGGATCGACGAGGAAGTTCTGGCCGTGCTCGTGACGGCCGAGTGGGCGTGCCAAGGGAAGCTCCCGGGGAGGGGAGCCGGACGCGCACGGGGGCGCCGCCCGGCAGTGGTCGGGGACCGGCTGCGGGGACGGCGGTGCCGCGGGAGAGGGCGCCGCCGTCAGGCGACGCGCAGGCGTATGGAGGCTGCCACGGGACGGACGGTAGGCGCCCGGTGCGGGCGGCGCACCCGGTTTCCGCGCCCCGGCGGGCCGCGGTGTCAGCCCGCGGGAACGCAGCGCCGGGTCGACACCGTCACGCCGCCGTCGAGCCTGCCCCCGGCGATCCGGGCGGCCCGGATGCAGGCGTGCGTCCACATGTTGAGCTGCACCTCCTTCGCCACCCGCAGCCGGTCGTACATCAGGTGCGAGAGCCGGTCCCCCGGCCGCGCCCAGGACTCGATCGTGAACAGCAGGCGATCCTGGTCGCCGGGATCACGGCCGGCCCGGAACGCGATCCGGCCGGCCTCCAGGTGCCCGCGCAGGGTGACGAAGGAGAACCCCTCCGGATCGGCCGCGCAGACCCGCACCGGGCCGTCCCACGGGCCGGGCATCCGGATCAGGAACTCGTCGCCGACCGCCATGGCGTCCGGGGTGCCGCGGGTCCGGCGGAACACCGCGAACTCCGGCGACCAGCGGTCCGGGTCGGCGGTGAGGCGGCCCATCAGCTCCCGCGGGCTCAGGCCGGAGCCGGCGATCCGGACCTGGTAGACGCGGTGCAGCAGGGTGCCGTACCCGTCGGCCGGGTGCTGGACGCCGTCCTCGTCGGTCCCGGCCGGGTCCGGCGGCGGCAGGTCGGACCGGTCGCCGGCGACGTCGCTGCGGTGGATCGGGGTGGTCCGCCAGAAGTACCGCCAGGACACCAGCGCGCAGCCGACCGGCCAGCGCAGGGCGGCCGCGACCCGCCGGGATCGGCGGTCACCGGTGGCCGGGGCGCTGCGTGCATGCATTCCGGCATCGCAGCACGGGTGTAGGCGGCGCGCGAGCGGGGAACCGTCCGGCATGACGGTCGGACGGGTCCTGCTCCGCACTGGTCTGCGCGGCGCGCAGCTCCAGTGGCTCTCGCTCGGGTCGGTGGGCCTGTCGATCGGGTTGTGGTTGCGCGCCAAGACGGTCGACCAGGACGAGCGCGGCAACGCCGAGCGCCGGGCCGTGTTCGTCGGGCTGTGGCCGTCGATGCTCTGGATGATCGGCGAGTCGATGCGCCGCGAGGAGAAGGGGGGCCGGTCCTGATCAGCACCCGCCTCGGCCGCCCGTCCGCCGCCCGCCGGGCCGCGGACCTGGACGCGCTCGCCGGTCTCGCCGTGAACGTCGATCCGGCGGAGGAGCCGCGGGCCGCCGACGACCCGGCCTGGCACGTCGACCACGGCCGCGCCCTGGTCGGCACCGAACCGCCCGGCGATCCGGTGCCCGGCGGCGACTGGGAGCGCGCCTGCACGGTGGTGCGCGGCTACCAGTTCACCGACCCGCACCGGCTGCGCGGCATCTTCCGGCCGGACGATCCGCTGCTCGGCCGGGACATGCTGCTGGAGGGCCGGTTCGGGCCGCTGCGCTTCCACCTGGGGGTGCGGGTCACCGGCATCGTCGACGAGGTGCGCGACGGGACCCGCGTCTGGGGCTGGAGCTACGACACGCTGCACGGCCACCTGGAGCAGGGCCGGCTCACATACGAGGTCGTCAAGGACCTCGCGACGGGCGAGGTCGAGTTCGTGATCCGGGCCTTTTCCCGGCGCGCGCCCATCCCTGAGCCGGTCCTCGCCACCGGGTTCGCCCTGTTCGGGCGGGCGGTGCAGCTGGAGTTCTACCACCGCGCCGGGCAACGGGTCCGGGACCTGGTCGGCGCGGCGCGGGCCGGGCGGCCGCTGCCCCGGCCGGTCCCCGACCCGGACGGCATCGCCGTCGCACCGGAGGGCAGCAGGCACCTGCGGGGCGACTCGCTCGCCCTGCTCGTCCGCCGCCCGGGCCCGTCGGCGGCCCCCGCAGCACGCCGGGTTAGGGTCACCTGACTTGGAGGACGTCATGCAACGCCCGAACCCCTTCCGCTGGCTCGCCTACGCCTTCGGTGCCCGGCTGCCCGAGCGGCACCGGCGCTGGGTGCTGCACGACGTCACGTGCCGCACCTGGTGGCTGCGTCATCTCGTGCGCACCGCCGTCCAGCTGACCCCGCTGCTGGCGCTGCTCTACCTGGTCGTGCCCGGGCCGCCGTGGGTGCGGCTCGGCGCGATCATGTCGGGCGCGTTCATCGGGTTCTTCTACTCGCTGGTCTACATGGTCGAGGCCGCGGAGACGCGGGTGATGAAGGCCGGGTACCCGGTGGGTGCGGCGGCCTCCACCCGCGAGGCCCGCCGGTCCGAGCAGCACGTCGAGGCCCGCCGCCGGTACGACGAGATCTACCGCGACGAGCGCGGCCGGGGCGACCGCCCTGGCTGAGCGTCAGCCCGTTCCGTAGTGCGCGATCTTCTCGTCCAGCACGGCGAGCGCCGCGTCCAGCCGGGACCGCCGTTCGAGCAGCTCCGCCCGGTGCGCGATCAGGAAGGCCGCCAGGTCCGGGGCCCCCGCCCGGTCGTCGAGCCGGGTCCGGAACTCGCGCAGATCGGCGATGCCCAGACCGGCGCGGCGCAGGCAGCCGACCATGCCGATCCAGGCCAGGTCGTCGTCGGTGTAGATCCGGCGCCCGGCGCGGTCCCGGGCCGGCGCCGGGACCAGCCCGACCCGCTCGTAGTAGCGCAGTGTGTCGATCGAGAGCCCGGTCCGCCGGGCGGCCTCGCCCGTCGCGCACGGTCCGGCGCCGAGCAGCGTCATGCGGCGGTGTCCAGCCGCTCGCGGGCGGCCGCGCCGAGCACGAGATCGCGGGCGTCGAGCGCCTCGTCGAGCTGCCCGGCGCGCACCCCGGTCTTGGTGGAGATGCGCACCTGCTCGCGCACGCCGGGGCGCGCCGCGAGCCAGGAGCCGATCACCCGTTCGCTCTGGCCGCCGGCACCGGACGGGTCGTTCCAGAACGCGTAGACGTCGGCGGTGTCGATCCACTCGCCGCCACGCTCGACGAACCGGTCGAGCAGGGCGAACGCCGTGCCGGTGTCGACGCGGGTACCGAAGTTCATCGCGCCGAGGACGATCTGCGGGGTGCTCGTGCGACCAGCATCCGGCCTGGAGCGCGCTCCAGGTCAAGCCGCTGTGCCACGACGGCCGCATAGGGCCCGGAACGTGATCGTGCACCTCTACGCCGAGGTCGACGACGAGCTGCTCGCCCGACGGCGGGCCGGACGATCTCGGTGCGTTCGCGGCCCGGATCGCCGCGCTCGCCGGCCGACCCACGCACGCCGGTGGGCCCGGACCGCGACGGTCCGGGCCCACCGGGTGGGACCTGTGATCAGGGGATGACGACCGGGCCGGTCGTCGGGGCCGGGTCGTCGGCCCAGCGGTGGCCGCTCTCCCGCGGCGTGACGCCCTCCTCGGCCCACGCGGCCAGCAGGGTGGCGACCTTGGCGTGCATCACGGTGCGGAGCCGGTCGAACGAGTTCTGCGGGTCGTCGTCGACCTCCCCGAGCAGCAGCCACCAGGCCCAGGCGACCGCGCCGGCGTTCGCGACGAAGTCCGGCAGCACCGGGACGCCGCGGGCGGCCAGCATGGCCTCGGCCTCCGGGGTGGTCGCGGCGTTCGCGGCCTCCACGACGACCCGCGCCCGGACGTCGAACGAGTTGTCCGGGGTGATCGCGTAGGAGATGGCCGCCGGGACCAGGATGTCCGCCTCGGCGGAGAGGATCGCGTTGCGCGGCAGCTCCTCGACGCCCGCCGGCAGCCGGCCGCGGTCGATCTCGCCGTAGCCGTCGCGCAGCTCCAGCAGGGCCGGGACGTCGAGCCCGTCGGCGCAGTGCAGGGTGCCTGCGGCGTCGGCCACGGTGGTGACCTTCATCCCGGCCTCGTGCAGGTAGTAGGCGGCGGCGCCGCCCATGGTGCCGACGCCCTGGATCGCGACCGTCGTCTCGGCCGGGACCTGGCCCCAGGAGACCGCGGCGGCGAGGCAGGCGTGCGCGACGCCGTAGCCGCCGATCACGTCACCGAGTTCGAAGCCGCCCTCGACCTCGGCCGTGAGGCCCTTGCGGACCCGCTCCAGGGTGGCTGCCGGGTCGTCGGCGCGGCTGATCGCGGCGTGGTAGCTCTGGCCGAGGCCGAGCCGGGCGAAGACGTCGTCGATCAGGTGCTGCGGGACGCCGAGGTCCTCCGCGGTGACCCAGTGCCGGTCGATCCACGGGCGCATGGCCTCGCAGAACCGCTCCAGCACCTCGACGGCGCGCGGGTCCTTCGGGTCGAAGTCGATGCCGCCCTTCGCCCCGCCGATGGGCAGATCGAAGGTGGCGGTCTTGTTGGCCATCCCGCGGGCCAGGTCCTCGACCTCGCTGAGCGTGCAGCCCGCCCGCATCCGGGTGCCGCCGGTGGCGAGGCCGCCGCGCAGGGTGTGCACCACGAGGTAGCCGACGGCGCCGGTCACCGAGTCGTTCCACTGCAGGCGCATGTACGGCTCGGAACGGCGGACCGCCGGTGCGACGGGCGCGGCGCCGATGCCCGGGACGGCCGGGGCGGCCTGAACCGCTGTCTGCGGGGTGCTCCCGGCGGGGTTCTGCATCGTGGTCATGGCGACCCACCTCCTCGTCGTGCTCGTGCCGGTCGCCTGGCCTGGGGCCACGCCGGTCGCGTCATCGCCTGTGCGGACCTCGTCGTCCCCCCGGCCCTTCGCTCGCCGACCGGTGACCCCAGCCTGCGGGCGCAGCGGCGGCCCCGTCCATTTACGGATCATTCACGGCGGTGTTCAGCGTTCCTGCACAACGCCTAGGCTCCGGTCCATGGACCTGTCGCTGCCCCGGCTGCGGATGCTGCGTGAGCTGCACCGGCGCGGGACGATCACCGCGGCCGCGACGGCACTGCACTACACGGCGTCCGCGGTGTCCCAGCAGCTGGCGCAGCTGGAACGCGACGTCGGCACCCGGCTGTTCGAACGGCGCGGCCGCCGGGTGCAGCTGACCGATCTCGGCGTGCTGCTGGCCGAGCACGCCGAGGAGATCCTGGCCGCCGTGGAACGCGCGACCCAGGCCATCGAGGAGGCCGGCGAGTCGGTCGCGGCGAAGGTCACAGCCGGGGTGTGGGCGTCGGTGGCGTCCGGGCTGCTGCCGGACGCGCTGACCGCGCTGGCCCGCACCCATCCGGGCGTCGTGGTGCGCAGCCGGGAGCTCGCCCCGGAGGAGACCGCGGCCGCCGTCCGCGACGGCGAGCTCGACCTGTCCTTCGTGATCGACTACTCCAACTACCCGATGACCTGGGACCGCAGCCTGGAACGCTCGGTGATCGCGGTCGAGCGGCTCTACGCCGCCGTCCCGGCCGGCGCGGTGCCCGCGGCGAGCGTCACGATGGCCGAGCTCGCCGAGCACCCGTGGATCATGTCCCCGGCCCGGTCGCACTTCGGGCACGCCGCCCGGCTCGCCTGCCAGGCCGCCGGGTACGTCCCGCGGATCGAGCACGAGGTGGAGGAGCAGGCCACCGCGATGGCGATGGTGTCGGCCGGGCTGGGCGTGACGCTGGTGTCCGACCTGGGGCTGGCGCTGCGGCCACCGGGGGTGGACGTCGTCGCACTCGGCGACGCACTCACCCGCACCGTGTCGCTGGCCTACCGGACGAACTCCGGACGGCGGGCCGCGCTGTTGCTGGTCATCGACGCGATCCGGACGGCCGCGGCACAGATGGGACTGGGCGCCGACACCGCGCTGCCCGCCCCGGCGCCCGCCACCGCTCCCCCGGCTGCGCCGCCGCCCCGGCCCCCGGGGCCCCGCACGGCGCGACCGCCGGCCCCGGACGCCGCGCCGGAGGTCCACCGGGACGGCGTCGCACCCGCGTCGGAGGAGATCGGCTCGGGCGGCGAGCGGCTCGGGCTGAGCTGACCCGGCCCCGCTCACCGGGTGAGCATTTCGGGGGCGAACAGGAAATCCTCCGAACCGTGCGGCCCCGCATTCTCGAAGAACAGGCGTGAGCAGCGACGAGCGGGCACCGGGAAACGCGAGCACCGTTCTGTCACGGCGGGTCGCGATCGGCGTGGAACTGCTCGCCGTCGGCGCCGCGGTGGCGTCCGGGCATCTCGTCGCCGGGCTGCTCGCGCCGGCGTCGTCGCCGTTCGTCGCGGTCGGTGACGCCGTCGTGCGGCTGTCCCCGCAGCCGGTGGTCGAGTTCGCCAAATCGGCGTTCGGCACCGCCGACAAGCCGGTGCTGCTCGCCGGGACGGCCGTGCTGCTGGTGCTGGCCGGGGCACTGGCCGGGCTCGCCGCCCGGCACCGTCCGCTGCCCGGGACCGTCGCGGTCGCGGTGCTCGGCGCCGTCTCGGCGGCCGCGGTGCTCACCGCGCCCGCGCTGCAGCCATCGGACGTGGTCGCGCCGCTCGTCGCGCTGGTGATCGGGCTGCTCACCCAGCTGGGCCTGCACCGCGCGGCCCGATCCGCGGCAGCCGCACCCGCCGCGGCCGACCCGGCAGGCGCGGCAGCGCCGGACGCGCCGATGCCCGGCGGCGGACCGGTCGCGACCCCGGTCCGCCGCCGCTCGGTCCTCGCCGGCGCCTCCGCAGCGGTGGCGCTGGGTTCGCTGGTCGCGGGCGGAGCGGGCGTCGCGCTGGCGGCCTCCGGCCGCGGGATCGCCGAGTCCCGCTCGGCGCTGACCCGGCGGCTGGCCGCGGCCCGGCTCACCGAGCGGGCACCCGCGGTGCCGGAGTCGGCGGGCTTCGCCCGGTTCGGCACGGTCCCCTTCGTCACGTCGAACGCCGACTTCTACCGGATCGACGTCGTACTGCGGATCCCCGCCGTGCGCGCCGAGGACTGGAGCCTGCGCATCCACGGCCGGGTCGACCGCGAGCTCACCCTCGGTGTCGACGACCTGCTGGCCCGTCCCCTCGTCGAGCGGACGATCACGATGACCTGCGTCTCCAACACCGTCGGCGGCGACCTGGTGTCGACCGCGAACTTCGTCGGTGTCGACCTGGCCCCCCTGCTGCTGGAGGCCGGCGTCGATCCGGGCGCCGACCAGATCGTCTCGACCAGCCGGGACGGCTGGACGGCCGGCACCCCGACCGCGACCGTCCTGGAACCGGGCCGCGGCGCGATGCTCGCGATCGGCATGAACGGCGAGGCACTGCCGGTCGAGCACGGATTCCCGGTGCGGATGGTGGTGCCCGGCCTGTACGGCTACGTCTCGGCCACCAAGTGGCTGACCGAGATCGAGCTGACCACCTTCGCCGACCGGACCGTCTACTGGCGCGACCGCGGCTGGGCCGAGCGGGCGCCGATCAAGACCCAGTGCCGGATCGACTCCCCCACCGGGTTCTCCCAGCAGGTGGCGGGGGCGGTCCGGGTGGCCGGTGTCGCGTGGGCGCAGCCGGTGGGCGTCGCGCAGGTCGAGGTACGGGCCGACGACGGGCCGTGGGTACGGGCCGAACTGGGCACCGAGGTCAATCCGAACACCTGGCGGATGTGGACGGCCGAGCTCGATCTCGGACCCGGCAACCACATCCTCACCGCGCGGGCCACCGACCGGCGCGGGCTCACCCAGACCGAGGAGCGGGTCGATCCGATACCGGACGGCGCCACCGGCTGGCCCTCGGTGATCGTCACCGTCGCCTGACACCGCCCGAACGCGGTTCCGGGGCACCCCCATGCCATTTCCGGAAATCGTCGGGCCGACCTCAGAATATTTCCGGGATTGCCGAACCAATCGCCTCCCCGGATCGAACAACTCCACGACGGTCACGATTGATGAATGTATGGAACCGGACCGGAAAATCCACGGAAGGAACATCGCGATGCGCGCATCCCGCACCATGGCCACCGTCGGCCTGCTGGCCGCACTCTCCCTCGGCCTGACCGCCTGTGGCGGCGGCATGGGCGGCGAGGAGGAGCCGGCCGCCTCCGCCCCGCCCGCGATGTCGTCGGCCCCGGCGGCGCCTGCCGCCGCCGACGGCGTCACCACCAACGACGACGTGTTCGGCCCGGCCTGCGGCCAGCTCCCGCAGGGCGACGAGCCCGGCTCGCTGAACGCGATGGGGCCGCAGCCGGTGGCGACCGCCGCGGGCAGCAACCCGCTGCTCAGCACGCTGGTCACCGCCGTCGGTGAGGTCCCCGGCCTGGCCGACACGCTCAACCAGCAGGAGGCCATCACGGTGTTCGCGCCGGCGAACCCGGCGTTCGAGGCGGTCCAGGAGCAGCTGGGCGAGGAGCAGTTCAACGCGCTGCTCGCCGACACCGAGCAGCTCCAGGGCCTGCTGTCCTACCACGTGACCCCGGAGCGTCTGGACGCCGCCGGGATCGTCGAGAAGGGCACGCTGACCGAGCTGGCCGGTGGCGACCTCACCATCGGCGGCACCACGGACGCCCCGACCGTCACCGACGGCCAGGGCAACACCGCCAACGTGCTCTGCGGCAACATCCCGACCGCGAACGCCACCGTGTTCGTGATCGACAAGGTGCTCATGCCGCAGGCCTGACCTGCGACATCCGCCGACGGGCCCGGGGAGACCCCCGGGCCCGTCGGCGTGCCCGGCCGGTCGGGGTCCCCGTCCGGTCGGAGGGCCCGACCGCGCGGACCCGACTGATGGACAGGTTGCGATACCCGCGTGCTTGCGGCGGCCGGTTCCACCACACCGTGTTCGCGCTCGACGGCGGCATGCTGTTCGGGCTGCACACCCACCAGGGCCGGGAGTCCGGCGAGCCGTTCGACGAGGAGCGCACCGGGCTCGACCACGTCGGGTTCGCGGTCGGCTCGCACGCGGAGCTGGAGCGGTGGGCGCAGCGGCTCACCGAGCTGGGCGTCCCTCACGACGGCGTCAAGAAGGCGCACTACGGCAGCGGCATCTCGTTCCGCGATCCGGACAACATCGCGCTGGAGTTCTTCACCGGTCCGGACACCTGACCGATGCCGGTGGACACGGGACACCGTTCGTGCGGTCGGCGGTACCGATCGGAGAATCCGCCGGCCACCGGACTTGCGCGCGGTGGGCCTGCACGGTCGAATCATGCTGTGATGCGCACCCGGCTCGAGCCGTTCTGGCCCAGCCGTCGCATCGTGCAGTTCGACGAGTTCTGTCGGTGGGCCGCGTAGCGACCCGTCGCACCGTGCGACCGGTGGGTCGCCGCGTGGCCGCCCCGTGCCCTTCTGCGCGGGCACGACGCCCGCGATCCCCCCACGCTCCAGGAGAGCCCGTGTCCGTCACCGACGAACTTCTCGAGAACAACGCCCGCTACGCCGAGTCCTTCTCCGGCCCGCTGCCGCTGCCGCCGGCCCGCAAGCTCGCCGTGGTCGCCTGCATGGACGCCCGGATCGACGTCTACCGCGTCCTCGGCCTGAACGAGGGCGAGTCGCACGTCATCCGCAACGCCGGCGGCGTCGTCACCGACGACGAGATCCGCTCGCTGGCGATCAGCCAGCGGCTGCTCGGCACCGAGGAGATCATCCTCATCCACCACACCGACTGCGGGATGCTGACCTTCACCGACGACGCCTTCAAGAAGTCGATCCAGGACGAGACCGGCATCAAGCCGGAGTGGGCCGCCGAGTCGTTCAACGACCTGGACACCGACGTCCGCCAGTCGATCGCCCGGATCCAGGCGAACCCGTTCGTGCCGAAGAAGGACTCGATCCGCGGGTTCGTGTTCGACGTCGCGACCGGCAAGCTCAACGAGGTGGTCTGACCGCACCGCCGTCGCGGGCCCGGCCGGGGATCCGGCCGGGCCCGCGATGTCGGTCAGGCCGACCGCGGGACGCGCCGCAGCGCGTTGCGGGCCACCGCCAGCTGCTGGGCCACCTCGGCGGTGATCAGCTCGGCGTGCAGCGTGCCCGCGGTGTCGCGGGCCAGCGCCCGGTGCCGCCGGACGAGGGCCTCGAGCCCGTCGAGCAGCTGGGCGCCGGGGTCCACGGCGCCGGATCGGGTGGTGCGGTCGGTCGGAAGGGTACGGACGGGAGTGCGCACGGCGGCCTCCTGGGCTCTGCGGTCTGGTCGGGTCGAGGTGGACCGGCCGGACGACAGAGCGTGGTGTGGGTGAGCCCGAAGTCGACGATCCGCCGCCGCGACGTCACGGTGCGGCTCACCGGGCGGATCACCTGGCGGTTCACGGGGCGACCTCGGCGCGACGGCCGGCGATCGCGGCCAGCAGCTCCCGGGTGTAGTCGTCGCGCGGGTCGTCGAACAGCTCCGCGGTGGGCCGCAGCTCGCGCAGCGCCCCGTCCCGCATCACCCCGGTGCGGTGCGCGACCCGGCGCACGACGGCCAGGTCGTGCGAGATGAACAGGTAGGCCAGCCCGTCGCGCTCCTGCAGCTCGGCGAGCAGCTCCAGGACCTGCGCCTGCACCGACACGTCCAGCGCGGACACCGGCTCGTCGCAGACCACCAGGTCCGGCGACAGCGCGAGCGCCCGGGCGATCGCGACCCGCTGGCGCTGCCCGCCGGACAGCTCCGCGGGCCGGCGCTCCAGCAGCTCGGCGGACAGCGCGACCCGGTCGATCAGCTCGGCCGCCCGGCCGGCCTGCTCGGCCGCGATGCCCACGGAGAACGCCCGCAGCGGCTCGGTGACGATCTCGCGCACCCGGAACCGCGGGTCCAGCGAGGCGTACGGGTTCTGGTAGACGAGCTGGGCCCGGCGCCGCAGCCGTCGCCACGCCTCGCCCCGGACCCGGGTGACGTCCGCGCCGTCGATCCGGATCTCGCCGGACGTCGGGTCCTCCAGCCGCAGCAGCAGCCGCGCCGTCGTCGACTTGCCCGAGCCGGACTCGCCGACCAGGGCCAGGGTCTCGCCGCGGGCGATGCTGAACGACACCCCGTCCACCGCGCGGTGCGTGGGGCGCCGCCACTGCCCGCGCACCCGCGGCAGCGGGAAGTCCTTCACCAGGTCCCGGACCTCGGCGATCGGGACGCCGGTGGGATCGACCGCGGGCCGCGGCGGCGGTGCGGTCACCGCCAGTCCCGGCGCCGCGGCGAGCAGCTCGCGGGTGTACGGGTCGGTCGCGCCGGCCAGCAGCTGCGCCGCGGGCCCCTGCTCGACGATCCGGCCGTGCCGCATGACGACGATCCGGTCCGCCCGGTCGGCGGCCACCGCCAGGTCGTGGGTGATCAGCAGCAGCGCGGTGCCGGAGCCGCGGCGCAGCGTGTCCAGATGGTCCAGGATCCGGCGGGCGACGGTCGCGTCCAGCGCGCTGGTCGGCTCGTCGGCGACGACCAGCGACGGATCGGCGGCGATCGCGATCGCGATCAGCACCCGCTGCCGCATCCCGCCGGACAGCTCGTGCGGGTACTGCCCGGCCCGGGTCGCCGGGTCGGTGAGCCCGGCCCGCTCCAGCAGCTCGACGGCCCGGCCGGCCGCCGAGCGCCGGTCGGCCAGGCCGTGCGTGCGCAGCACCTCGGCGACCTGCTCGCCGACCCGCTGCACCGGGTTGAGCCCGACCCCCGGATCCTGCGGGACGAGCCCGATCCGGGCGCCGCGCACGGCGCGGTACGCCTTCTCGGACAGGCCGGTCAGCTCACCGGCGCCGGCCAGCGAGATCGACCCGCCGGTGACCGAGCCGTTCTCCGGGAGCAGCCCGAGCGCCGCCTGGGCCAGCGTCGACTTGCCCGATCCGGACTCCCCGACGATCGCGACGACCTCGCCGGGCGCCACGTCCAGGTCGATCCCGCGCACGGCGTGCACCGGTCCCGCGGAACCGCGGTAGGTGATCTCCAGGTCGCGGACCGACAGCAGCTCCCCGGTCATGCCGAACGCCTCCACTCGCCGTCCAGGGCCCGGGAGATCCGGTTCACCGACAGCACGGTCGCCGCGATCACCAGGCCGGGCATCGCGCACATCCACTCGGTGGCCAGCCACGGGACGATCTCGCCGGTCTCCGGGTCCTGGTCGGTGAGCGAGTCGACGACCTGGCGCAGCGAGTAGATCGAGTCGTTCGAGCCGGCCTGCTGCGGATCGGCGCAGCCCTGGTCCGACGACACCGCGAACACCAGGGTGCCGCCGGGCTGCGGTTCCCCGGCGGCGCCGGCCGCCTCGGGCCCGGAGCCGCAGGCGGTCAGGGTCAGCGCGGTCGCCGCGAGGCAGCACGGCGCTGCGCCCGGCCGGGAGCCGGCGCAGCGGCCCCGCACCGCCGGGGACCAGCCGCCGCAACCGGGACGACCGCCGGCCGGACCGGCCGTTGACCGGGCGGGCGGGCCTCACGACGCCACCGCCGCGCGCTCGCCGAACCGGGCCGGCGGGGCCAGACCGAGGTTGTCGCGCAGCGTGCCGCCGTCGTACCCGGTCCGGAACGCACCGCGCTCGGCCAGGATCGGCACCACCCGGTCGACGATCTCGTCCAGACCCGACGGGCTGACGTGCGAACCGAGGATGAACCCGTCACTGGCGTCGGACTGCACGTAGCGGTCGATGTCGTCGGCGACGTGCTCCGGGGTGCCGACGAACACGGCCCGGTCGAAGACGTGCTTCACGGTGTCCCGCAGGCTGTACCCGTTGGCCTCGGCGATCTCCCGCCAGGCGGCGGCGGTGGCGTGCGGGTCCTGGGTCAGCGGGGCCCGGCCCTCGATCCAGCGCGGCGCCCCCGGGGTCGGGTCGACGTCGGGCAGCGGGCCGTCCGGGTCGTAGGACGACAGGTCGCGGTTCCAGACCATCTCGGCGAGCACGATCGCGGTCCACGGGTCGACCTGCTGGTCGTGGATGTGCTCGTGCCGCTCCCGGGCCTCGGCGTCGGTGTCCCCCAGCACGACACCGGCGCTCGGCAGGATGCGGACCTCGTGCGGGTCCCGGCCGGCCTTGCGGACCCGGGCCTTGACGTCGTCGTAGAAGGCGCGGGCCTCGTCGAACTTCTGGTAGCGGGAGAAGATCGCGTCCGCGTTCGCCGCGGCGAAGTCCCGCCCGGCCGGCGACTCGCCGGCCTGCAGGATCACCGGATGGCCCTGCGGGCTGCGCGGGGTGGTGAACCGGCCGGCGATGTCGAACTGGTTGCCCGACACCGCGAAGTCACCCACCTGCGGATCGGACAGGAACCGGCCGGACTCCTGGTCGGCGACGACCGCATCGGACCCCCAGGAGTCCCACAGCGCGCGGACCGCGGCCAGCGTCTCGCCGGCCCGCTCGTAGCGCTGGTGGTGCCCGAGGAACGCGCCGCGCCGGAAGTTCTCCCCGGTCGGGGCGTCCGAGCTGGTCACGACGTTCCAGGCGGCCCGCCCGCCGGACAGGATGTCCAGGGTGGCGAACTTGCGGGCCAGCTCGTAGGGCTCGTTGTAGGTGGAGTTGATCGTCCCGGCGAGTCCGATGTGCTCGGTCACCGCGGCCAGCGCGGCGAGCACGGTGAAGGTGTCCGGGCGGCCGACGACGTCCTGGTCGAAGATCTCGCCGCCGCGGGTCCGCAGCCGCAGGCCCTCGGCGAGGAACAGCAGGTCGAGCCCGCCGCGCTCGGCGGTGCGCGCCCAGTGCTCGAACGACTCCCAGGCGATGTGGCTGCCGGACGCCGGATCGCTCCACACCGTGTCGTGGTTGACGCCCGGGAAGTAGGCGCCCAGGACGATCTGCTTGCGGGTCATGCGGGGCTCCCGGTGGTGGTCGGGACGTGCGCGGGGACGAGTCCGGGGACGAGCGCCGGGTCCGCGTCCGGTGCGTAGCGGCTGGTGGGGCGGGGCAGACCGAACCGCTCGCGCAGGCCGGCCTCGGCGTAGCCGGTGCGGAACGCGCCGCGCCGCGCCAGCTCGGGGACCAGGCCGTCGACGATCGCGTCGAGATCGGTGGGGAGCACGGCCGGGCGGAGCCGGTAGCCGTCCAGCCCGGCGGCCCGCCAGTCGAGCAGCGTGTCGGCGAGGCCCGCCGGGGTGGTGGCGAGCACCAGCGCGTCGCTGGAGAGCGGATCGCGGGCGTCGAGCCGGGCCAGCCGGTCCCGGCCGGCCGCCTCGGTGTCGGCGAGCACGACGACGAGATCGGCGAGGATCTTCAGCGGTGGCGCGGTGCGCCCGGCGGCCCGCTCGGCGGTGCGGACCTGGTCGACGGTCCGGACGGCGTCGTCGGCGTCGTGCGGGGTGGTGAACACGACGTCGCCGACCTTCGCGGCGAGCAGCGACGGCTCGTAGCCGTGCGACAGCGACACCACCAGCGGCTGGCCCGGCGGCGGCCGCGGCACGATCGACGGGCCGCGCACCGAGAACTGCGACGCCTCGACGTCGACCGTGTGCAGCCGGTCCCGGTCGACGAACCGGCCGGTGATCGCGTCCCGGATCTCGGCGCCGTCCTCCCAGGAGTCCCACAGCCGGCGCACCGTGTCGACCACCTCGGCGGCCTCGCCGAACAGCTCGGCGACCAGCGCGCGGCCCTGCGGGGTGTCCAGGTCGGCGCGGCCGACCGCCGGGACCTGCCTGCGTCCGAAGTGGGCGGCCTCGTCGGGGCGCACCGAGGTCTGCACCCGCCAGCCGGCCCGGCCGTGCGAGTCGTGGTCGAGCGTGGCCAGCGCGGAGGCGACGTGGAACGGCTCGGTGTGCGTGGTGGTGACGGTCGGGACCAGCCCGATCCGCGACGTCAGCGGCGCCAGGAAGGCGGCCACCAGCGAGGCGTCGAGCCTGCCCTGGACCCGGTCGGTCCGCCGCTGCGGCTCGGACAGGTGGTCGCCGGACTGCAGGCCGAGGCCGTCCTCGATGGTGATCAGGTCGAGCAGCCCGCGCTCGGCGGTGCGGGCCAGCTCCACCCAGTACCGGGCGGTGAACAGCTCGCCGGGGCGGGTTCCCGGCTCGCGCCAGGCGGCGGGGTGCCAGCCGGCGCCGTCGAGCGCGACCGCCAGGTGCAGTGGCCGCGCCGGACGGGCAGGGGTGTCCGATGAGGACATCAGGGCATCGCTTCCTCGCCGCGCGGCGGCGCGCGGCGGAACGTGGGGGCGGGAGTCGGGGACGCGTCAGCCGCGACAGGCCGCGCTGGTGACCCGCAGCAGATCGACGTGCCTGCGGTACCGCGGGTGGTGCGCGCCGCGCACCCGATCCGCCACCGACCGCATGATCCCCTCCATCGTGCCCGGCAGGAGCACCCGCACCCGCGTGCTGCGGGGGGGTTGCTGCGGCGTCGTCGAGCCGGGTCTCTCGGCCGCTCCGGATGGTGTCCGACCACGACTCTAAGGAGTATCGCCACGGATGTGTCAACCCGCGCGAACCGGGAGTGACCTGCGACGCGTCCGGAATATTCCGGTCGTCCCGGGCTACGGACGGATGATCGTCGATTCCGGCCGATGTTGTCCGGACAGGATGTCCCGTTTCCTGGCGGGTGGACCGAGGGTTGTCCGGAGAGGTGACCGCACCGCACGCTGTCCGGGTGACGACGTGCCAGGGACGGCCATCGCGTCCCGGTCCGCGTCTCCGGGGCGCGCTCGAGGCTCCGGACACCACGACGCGGGGTGACCGGCCCGCCGCCGTGCGGTTCCGCACGCGGCGCTGCACGGTCCCCGTCCGCCCGACCGGCCTCGAGCCGTTCTGGCCCAGCCGGCGCGCCCCGGCCTTCAGCGAGCACTGTCGCTGAACCTCCACCCGGGGGACGCCCTCCCCCGGCCGCCGGCCCGGCCGGCTCCCCGGTGTGCCGTGTCCCCGGCGCGCCCCGACCCCCGGCGACCGCACCGGGCGTCCCCGCCCCGCGCCCACGCTCCGGCGCGGGCCCCACCACGGAAGGACCACGTCCCGATGCCCCCGCACGTCCTGCGCCCCGGTTCCCGGAGGCGCACCGCCGCCGTCCTCGTCGCACTGCTCGCCACGCTCGGCGTGCTGGCCGGCTGCACCCGCGCCGACGAGGGAGGCGGCGCGGCCGCCGCGGGCGAGACCTCCCCCGCCGCCGAGGTCCGCCTCGGCTACTTCCCGAACATCACCCACGCACCCGCCCTGATCTCGGTGCAGAACGGCCTGTTCGCCGAGGAGCTCGGCGACACCGCGCTCACCCCGCAGACCTTCAACGCGGGCCCGGACCAGGTCGCGGCGCTGCTCGGCGGCTCGATCGACATCGCGTTCATCGGCTCCGGCCCGGCGATCAACGCCTTCTCCCGCTCGAACGGCGAGGCCGTCCGGCTGGTCGCCGGCTCCACCTCGGCCGGCGCGCAGCTGGTGACCTCCCCGGACATCACCACCCCCGACCAGCTCCGCGGCAAGACGATCGCGACGCCGCAGCTCGGCAACACCCAGGACGTCGCGCTGAAGACCTGGCTGAAGGAGAACGACCTCCCGATCGGCGACGGGCCGGACGCCGTGACCGTGCAGAACATCGAGAACCCGCGCACCCTCGACCTGTTCCGGACCGGCGAGGTCGCCGGCGGCTGGCTGCCCGAGCCGTGGAGCTCCCGGCTGGTCGACGCCGGCGCGTCGGTCTTCCTCGACGAGCGCACCCTCTGGCCGGACGGCGAGTTCCCGACCACGGTGATCATCGTCCGCACCGAGTTCCTGCAGCAGCACCCGGAGACCGTCGAGGCGATCCTGCGCGCCGAGCAGCGGGCGATCGAGTTCATCCGCGAGCAGCCCGAGCAGGCCCGCACGATCTCCAACCAGGCGATCCAGGAGATCACCGGCAACGCCCTGACCGAGCCGGTGCTGGAGCGGGCCTTCAGCGAGCTGACCTTCGACACCGACCCGCTGGCCGCGACCTGGCCGCAGCTCGCCGAGGACGCCGTCACCGCCGAGATCGCGGACACCCCCGCCGATCTCACCGGCTTCCTCGACCCGACCGCGATCGACTCCGTCCGTGAGGCCGCCGGCGAGCCCGCCATCGACCCGGCCGGGCTCGACGCGAGCTGACGACCGCCACCACGACGAGGGGGACCCCCGCGATGCCCGCAGACCTCACCGACCGCACCGACCGCACCGACCGCACGAGCCGCACCGACGGCACCGACCGGGCCGGCGCTCGCTCCGCCACCGCCGCCGTGGAGCTGCGCGGCGTCGGCAAGACCTTCGGCCACGGCCCGGCGGCGGTGACCGCGCTGAAGGGGATCGACCTGCAGGTCGCCGACGGCGAGTTCGTCTGCCTGCTCGGCGCCTCCGGCTGCGGCAAGTCGACGTTGCTCAACCTGCTCGCCGGGCTGGACGACGCCACCGCCGGCTCCGTCTCGGTCGGCGCGGCCCGGCCGTCGTTCATGTTCCAGGAGGCCGCGCTGATGCCGTGGCTGACCGCCCGGCGCAACGTCGAGCTGCCGCTGCGGCTCGCCGGGCACGGCCGGGCGGCACGCGCCCGGCGGGCCGAGGAGCTGCTGTCGCTGGTGCGGCTGGAGGGCGTGGGCGACAAGCGCCCGCACGAGCTCTCCGGCGGCATGCGGCAGCGCGTCTCGCTGGCCCGCGCGCTCGCCGCGGCCACCGGGCTGGGCGCCGAGGACCCCGGCTCCGACGCGACCGGCCTGCTGCTGATGGACGAGCCGTTCGCCGCGCTCGACGCGATCACCCGGGACGTCCTGCAGGGCGAGCTGCTGCGGGTGTGGCGGGCCACCGGCACGACCATCGTGTTCGTCACGCACGACGTCCGCGAGGCCGTCCGGCTGGCCGAGCGGGTCGTGCTGCTGTCGTCGCGGCCCGGCACCGTCGTCCGCGAGTGGGAGGTCCCCACCCACGGACACGGCGCCGAGCAGCAGGCGCAGCTGCACGACGACATCACCGGACGGCTGCGGCAGGTGATCACCAGCCATGCCGCGTGAGGACGGACGCCGCCCGGTCGGCGTGACCGGCGGCACTACACTGGACGACCGCACCGCCCCGGACAACGACACCGCCGACGCGATCGCCGGCCTGGACGCGCTGGACACCCCGGTCGTCCGGCGGACGCCGTGGTGGCAGATGCTGCTGCGCACCTGGCTGCCGCCGCTGGTCGCGCTCGCCGCGATCATCGGGATCTGGCAGGCGGTATGGGCCTCGGCGGTGCTGCCGGAGTTCCGGCTGCCCTCGCCGTCGGCGGTCGGCGAGGAGTTCGCCGCGATCGTGATCGACGGCTCGATCTGGTCGATCCTGTGGACCTCGGTCAGCCGGGCCGCGATCGGGTTCCTGTTCGCGCTCGCCATCGCCACCCCGCTCGGCCTGCTGGTGGCGAAGGTCCCGCTGGTCCGCGCCGCGATCGGCCCGCTGCTGACCGGGCTGCAGTCGCTGCCGTCGGTCGCCTGGGTGCCCGCGGCCGTGCTGTGGTTCGGCCTGACCGACGCCACGATCTTCTACGTGGTGCTGCTCGGCTCGGTGCCCTCGATCGCGAACGGGCTGGTCGCCGGGATCGACCAGGTGCCGCCGATCCTGCCCCGCGCCGGACGGGTGCTCGGGGCGACCGGGTTCGCGATGGCCCGGTTCGTGCTGCTCCCCGCGGCGCTGCCGGGCTACCTGGCCGGCTGCAAGCAGGGCTGGGCGTTCGCCTGGCGGTCGCTGATGGCCGCCGAGATCATCGCGATGGGGCCCGCCCTCGGGCTGGGGCTGGGCGCCTATCTCAAGAACGGCGCCGACGTCAGCAGCATCTCCCAGGTGTTCGCCGGCATCCTGCTGATCCTCATCGTCGGGATCGGGATCGAGCTGCTGGTGTTCCGGCCGCTGGAGCGCCGGGTGCTGCGCGCCCGGGGGCTGGCCCTGACGGTCTGAGCCCGCCCCACCGTCACGAGGGAGCGTGCAACGTGTCCGGACGGGTGCACCGCGTCCCACCAGCCGAAACGCAGTGAGGTCAATCCCAACCTCCGGGGTTGGGTTTCGGGCCGCGCCGGGTTACCGTCCTCCCATGACCGGATCGGTGCTGCTGACGACGCGAGGTCACATCGACCTGCTGCGCGTCGCGTCGGCGCTCTGTCGACCCTGACGGCACCCCCGGCTCCAGTTCGCACGGCCCCGGTCCGCACGGCCCGGGCCGGCTCCCGGACCGCGCGGCCCGCACCGCAGCGCGACCGGCCGCGCCGCACCCACCCACCCGCAGGCACCCGATCCGCCCGTCGCCCGTCCCGGGCCGGACGGTGCACCGGTGTGCCCGCACCCGCCCCGAATCCCGCTGGGAGCAGTCATGACCACGACGTCCGAACGGGCGCGCGCCCAGGCGCCGCCCGACGTGGAGACCCTCCGGACCCGGCACGAACGCGGTGCCGGCCGGGTCCCGCGCTGGGTGGTGAAGACCGCATCGCCGGTGGCGCTCGTCGCGCTGTGGCAGCTGCTGTCCGGCACCGGCGTACTCCCCCGCGACGTGCTCGCCGCCCCGCTCACGGTCGCCGTCACCGCCGCCGACATGTGGGCCGACGGCGCGATCCAGAGCGCGGTGCTCGCCTCCACCGGCCGGGTCGTCGCCGGGATCGCCATCGGCCTGGTCACCGCGGTCGTGCTCGCCACCCTGTCCGGGCTGTTCCGGCTCGGCGAGGACGTGATCGACGCCCCGGTGCAGATGCTGCGCACGGTCCCGGTGATCGGCCTGATCCCGCTGCTGATCATCTGGTTCGGCATCGGCGAGGAGCCGAAGATCGCGCTGATCGCGCTGGCCGTCACCTTCCCGCTCTACATGAACCTCTTCGGCGGCATCCGCAACGTCGACGCCACCCTGGTCGAGGCCGCCCGCACCCTCGGGCTCGGCTGGTTCGGCCAGGTCCGGCACGTGATCCTGCCGTCGGCGATGCCGCAGTTCCTGGTCGGCCTGCGGTTCTCGCTGGGCACCGCCTGGCTCGCGCTGGTGTTCGGCGAGACGATCAACGCCACCTCCGGCATCGGGTACGAGATGAACACCGCCCGCGAGTACTTCCAGACCGACGTGATCGTCGTCTGCCTGGCGCTCTACGCGCTGCTCGGGCTGCTCGGCGACTTCGTCGTGCGGATGCTGGAGAGGGGGTTCCTGTCGTGGCGACCGGCGTTCAGCGGGAGGTGACCCGCCCCGTCTCGGTGCGCGGGCTGACCCGCCGCTTCGGCGACCGCACCGTGCTGGAGGACCTCGATCTCGACATCGAGCCCGGCCAGTTCGTGGCGCTGCTCGGCGCGTCCGGCTGCGGCAAGTCCACGCTGCTGCGGATCCTGGCCGATCTCGACCACGACGTCACCGGCGACGTCACGGTCGCCCGGCGGCGCGCCGTCGGGTTCCAGGCGCCCCGGCTGCTGCCGTGGAAGAAGGTGTGGCGCAACGTCGTCATGGGCCTCCCGGGGCGGCCGGACCGGGCCCGCGCGGAGACCGCGCTGTCCGAGGTCGGCCTGTCGCACCGCACCGACGTGTGGCCGAAGGTGCTCTCCGGCGGCGAGGCGCAGCGCGCCGCGCTGGCCCGCGCACTCGTCCGCGATCCGGACCTGCTGCTGCTCGACGAGCCGTTCTCCGCGCTCGACGCGCTCACCCGGATCACCGCCCGCGGCCTGGTCGACGAGCTCTGGCAGCGGCACCGGTGCGCGGTGCTGCTGGTGACCCACGACGTCGAGGAGGCGCTGGTGCTCGCCGATCGCGTGCTCGTCATGGAGGGCGGCCGCATCTCCTACGACGCGCCGGTCGGGATCGACCGGCCGCGCGACGTCACCGATCCCGACTTCCAGCGCCTGCGCGCCGAGCTGCTCGGCCGCCTCGGCGTCCACTGACCGGAGGCACTCCATGTCCGTCGAGTTCATCGGCATGATCGGGACCCAGGAGGTCTCGGAGATCCGGGCGGCGACCGGCCCGGTGATCGACCGCGCCACCGTCCGCGGCTTCGTCGCGGCGCACGAGGAGGCCGGCTTCGACAAGGTGCTGGTCGGCCACTCGTCGTCCACCCCGGACGGTCTGCAGGTCGCCGCCTACGCCGCCGCGCACTCCGAGCGGCTCGGGTTCCTGGTCGCGCACCGGCCCGGGTTCACCGCGCCGACGCTGGCCGCCCGCCAGTTCGCGACGCTGGACCACTTCACCGGCGGCGGCCGGGTCGCGATGCACGTCATCTCCGGCGGCAGCGACGTCGACCAGCGGCGCGACGGCGACTGGCTGGGCAAGGACGAGCGCTACGCGCGCACCGACGAGTACCTGTCGGTCGTCCGCCGTGCCTGGACCGAGCCGGACGCGTTCGACCACCACGGCGAGCACTACCGGGTGGCCGGCGTCGGGCAGGAGATCCGTCCGCTGTCGCCGATCCCGGTGTACTTCGGCGGATCGTCGGAGGCCGCCCACCGGGTCGGCGGCCGGCACGCCGACGTGTTCGCGCTGTGGGGCGAGCCGCTGGCCGGGACGGCCGAGCAGATCGCCCGCGTCCGGGACGCGGCGCACGCGGCCGGGCGCGCCGAGGCACCGCGGATCAGCGTGTCGTTCCGGCCGATCCTCGGCGACACCGAGGAGCAGGCGTGGGCCAGGGCCCGCGACGTGCACGCCCGGATCGTCGCGGCGAACGGCGGCCACGGATCCTTCACCGGGACCCGGATGCGCGAGCCCGGCGCCCCGGCCAACGTCGGCTCGCAGCGGCTGCTGGCCGCGGCCGCCGCCGGTGAGGTGCACGACCGCTGCCTGTGGACGGCCACGGCAGCGGCGTCCGGCGCGGCCGGGAACTCCACCGCGCTGGTCGGCACCCCGGACACGGTGGCCGCCGCGCTGGCCGACTACGTCGACATCGGGGTGGGCACGCTGCTGATCCGCGGCTACGACCCGATCGCCGACGCCCGCCGCTACGGCAGCGAGCTGCTGCCCGCGGTGCGCGCCGAGCTGGCCCGCCGGGGCGCCGCGGTGGGGGTCCCGGCATGAGCGCACCCGCCACCGCGTCGATCCGCTGGACGCCGGAGAGCGCGTCCCGGGGCACCATCGTCGTGCTCCCCGGCCGCGGCGAGCACCCGGGCCTCTACTCCCGGCTCGGTCGCCGGCTGGCCTTCGACGGCTGGACGGTCGTCGCCGCAGAGCCCCCGAACGCCCGAGCCGGCAACAGCCATCCCGATCCCGGCCCCGGCGCCACGACCGCGGCGGTCGCGGCGGCGCTGGACGGCGCGACCGGCGCCCGGGTGCTGCTCGGCTCGGACAGCGGCGCGCTGCGCGCCTGGGAGATCGCCGCCGCGGGCACCGTCGGGCTGGACGCGCTGGTGCTGGCCGGGCTGCCCGCCGCGCCGCCGGACGGCGGGCCGCCCCGCGACCGCACCGGCGAGCTGGACGCCCGCACCGCCTGCCCGGTGCACCGCGGCGTGCTGCAGGACGATCCCGGGTTCCGCTGGGGCGAGATCGCCGAGCCGGCCGGGGCGGTGCCGTCCGGCGCGCTGCCCGGGGTGCCGGTGCTGTGGCTGCACGGCGCCGCCGACGCCGTCGCCCCGGTCGCCGCGGTGCGCCCTCTGGTGCGGGCCGCCGACGAGCTCGCGGTCGTCGCCGACGGGGTGCACGACGTGCTGAACGACCAGTTCCACCGGATCGTCGCCGCCCGCCTGGTGCTGTTCCTGGAGAAGGTCGCGAAGGGGGCGGCCTTCCTCGCCCCGGCCGCGGCGGAACCCGCGGCGCGCACCCGGCGGGCCGCACCGCTGAACGTGTCCGCCCGGCTCGACCACGCGCTGCAGGCACTGGCCGAGCTGGCGGCCGCTGCCGGGGACGGAACAGTCACCTGCGACGCCATCGCCCGGTCCCGCGGCATCCCGCTGAACTCGCTGGTCAACATCATGCTGCAGCTGCGCCGGGCCGGGCTGGTCACCAGCAGGCGCGGCTGCGAGGGCGGCTACCGGCTCGCCCGGCCGGCCGGCGCGATCACCGTCGCCGACGTCGTCCGCGCCACCGAGGGGGCGCTCGCGACGGTCCGCGGCACCGGACCGGCCGCCGTCCTGTGGGCGGACCTCGAACGCACCGTGGCCGACTTCCTGACCGGCCAC
This sequence comes from Pseudonocardia sp. DxW, assembly GCF_058448985.1. Classification (NCBI taxonomy): domain Bacteria; kingdom Bacillati; phylum Actinomycetota; class Actinomycetes; order Pseudonocardiales; family Pseudonocardiaceae; genus Pseudonocardia; species Pseudonocardia sp. DxW. The sequence goes on from NZ_JBZFLK010000030.1 coordinate 36,096, forward strand.
ACCCTGACCGCACTCACCCCGGAGCGTGACCCCCGATGAGCAGTACCGACGCCTTCCATCCCGATCTCCCGGCAACCCCAGGCGACCCGCCGGCCCACGCGCGGGTGCACCTGATCCGCGGTGCCGATCTGTCCGCGGACACCGCGCAGACCAGCGGCATGTCGCGGCGCGAGGCGGTCAGCGGCCGGACCGTCGGCTCGCGGAAGCTGTGGACCGGCGAGACGCACGTCGCGCCGGACACCAACTCCGGCGACCACCACCACGGCGAGGCCGAGACCTCGATCTACGTGGTCAGCGGGCGGCCCCGGTTCGTCTTCCACGACGGCACCGGCGAGGTCGTGCTGCAGACCGAGCCCGGCGACTACGTGTTCGTCCCGCCCTACGTCCCGCACCGCGAGGAGAACCCCGACCCGGCCAACCCGGCCGTCGTGGTGATCTCGCGCAGCACCCAGGAGGGGATCGTCGTGAACCTCCCCTCGCTCACCCCGCTCACCGATCCGGAGCCCGCCCCGTGAACCGCCTGCTCGCGCTCCCTGCGCTGCTCGCCGCACTCGCCGTCGCCCTCACCGGCTGCGCCGGCGGCACCCCCGCCGACGACGACGCCCCGGTCGACCTGTCCCAGGTGACGCTGCGGGTCGGCGACCAGGCCGGCATCCAGTCCGCGCTGGTCGAGGCCTCCGGCGCGCTCGACGGCGCCCCGTACACCGTCGAGTGGGCCCAGTTCCCGGCGGCGGCGCCGCTGCTGGAGGCGCTGCGCAGCGAGGCGATCGACATCGGCATCGCCGGTGACGCGCCGACCCTGACCGCGCTGTCCTCCACCGACAGCATCAAGATCGTGAAGGCCACCCGGTCCCCGGCGAAGGGCGGCCTCGCGCTGCTCGTGCCCGGCGACTCCCCGGTGCAGTCGGTCGCCGACCTGCGCGGGAAGACCGTCTCCCCCACCACCCAGGGCAGCATCGGGCACTACCTGCTGCTGCGGGCGCTGGAGGAGGCCGGGGTGCCCGCCGAGGAGGTCGAGATCTCGTTCCTGCAGCCGGTCGACGCGGCCGCCGCGCTGAACTCGGGTGCGATCGACGCGTGGTCGACCTGGGACCCGTACACCGCGGTCGCCCAGCAGGAGTCCGGCGCCCGGATCCTGCGCGACGCCGAGGGCCTCGGCACCGGCCTGACCTTCCTGGACGCGAACACCGCGGCCCTGGAGGACCCGGGCACCCGGGCGGCGATGGCCGACTTCACCGAGCGCTACGCGACGGCCCTGCAGTGGGCCCGGGAGAACCCGGCCGAGAACGCGGCGATCTACTCGGAGCTGACCGGCCGCCCGGCCGAGGTCGCCGAGCTGATGGCCGACCGGGCACAGCGCGAGTCCGAGGCGCTGGACGACGACCTGGTCGCCGAGCTGCAGGGTGTCGCCGACCGCTACGCCGACTACGGCGTGCTGCGCAGCCCGGTCGACGTCGGGTCGGCGGTGGAGGACCTGGCCGCACCGGCCGGTTCCTGACCCTCGGTCCGCCCGGCGGCGGACCCGCGATCCGGGCTGGACAGTCGTCCAGTAAAATCCTGACACCTGTCCAGATCGTCCGGGCCGGGCCCGGATCCGGATCCGCGGCCCGCCCGGGGCGGTGGGGGCCGCCCGTGGGCTCCCGACCGGCGGCCCGCGTGTTCCGGGGGGATACGCGGGCCGCCGGCTACGACAGGTGGTGCCGCTCCTGCAGCCCGTACACCGGTGTCGGGATGCCCTCCTGCCGGGCCTTGAGCTGCAGCGCCAGGTACAGCGAGTAGAACCGGCTCTGGTGCAGGTTCCCGCCGTGGAACCACAGGTTGGGCTGCTGGGTGGGCTTCCACATGTTGCGCTGCTCGCCCTCCCAGGGACCGGGGTCCTTGGTGGTGTCCGACCCGAGGCCCCAGACCTTGCCGACCGCGTCCGCGACCTCCTGGCCCACGATGTCCGCGGCGAGCCCGTTCATCGAGCCGTAGCCGGTCGCGAAGACGACCAGGTCGGCGTCGAGCTCGGTGCCGTCGGACAGCCGGACGCCCTTCTCGGTGAACTCGGTGACCTGCCCCTTGGCGAGCTTCACCCGGCCGTCGGCGACCAGCTCGGCGGCGCCGACGTCGATGTAGTAGCCGGAGCCGCGGCGCAGGTACTTCATGAACAGCCCGGAGTCGTCGTCGCCGAAGTCGAGATCGAACCCGGCGTCGGTGAGCCGCCGGTAGAAGTCGGCGTCGACCTCGCGGGCCTTGTCGTAGGTCGGCTTCTGGAAGGTGTGCATGATCCGGTACGGCAGCGACGCGAAGATCATGTCGGCGGTGTGGGTGTCGATCCCGTTCGCGACCGCCCGCTCCGAGTAGAGGTCGCCCAGACCGAGCTCCATCAGGGTGTCGGACTTGATGATGTGGGTGGAGGACCGCTGCACCATGGTGACGTCGGCGCCCACCTCCCACAGCGCGCCGCAGATGTCGAACGCCGAGTTGTTCGACCCGATGACGACGACCTTCCGCCCCCGGTAGGCGTCCGGGCCGGGATGCTGCGACGAGTGCTGCACCTCCCCGGCGAACCGCTCCCGCCCCGGGACGTCCGGGATGTTCGGCTTCCCGGACACCCCGAGCGCGAACACCAGCTGCCGCGGCCGCAGCGTGATCTCCTCGCCCGCCCGGTCGACGACCACCGCCCACCGGCCGCTCGCCTCGTCGAAGGTGGCCGAGCGCGCCGTCGTCGAGCCCCAGTAGGTGAGCTCCATGATCCGGGTGTAGAACTCCAGCCAGTCGCCGATCTTGTCCTTCGGCGCGAACACCGGCCAGTTGTCCGGGAATTTCAGGTAGGGGAGGTGGTCGTACCAGACCGGGTCGTGCAGGGCGAGGCTCTTGTAGCGCTTGCGCCAGGAATCGCCGGGCCGCTCGTTGCGCTCGACGATGATCGTGTCGACGCCGAGCTGCCGCAGCCGCGCACCCAGCGCGATCCCGCCCTGCCCGCCGCCGACGATCACGACCTCCGGGTCGCGGGTGCGGCCGAGCTCGGCGAGCTCCTGCTCGCGCTGTTCCTTCCAGGTGACCCGGTTCGGGTTGGCGCCGTGCTCGGTGCCGAACGGCCGGTTGTCGCCGCGCGGCTCCTCGTGGCCCTTCAGCTCGTCGAGCGTGGTGAGGAAGGTCCAGGCCCGCGGCGCGCCGTCCTCGGACACCAGCCGGGCGTGCCCGGAGCCGCGGCCGACCGCCGTCTCGAAGGAGAACCAGACGTCGGTGACGCCGCCGGCCTCGGTGGGCTCGGCGGTGATCGTCCAGTTCGACGGGTCGGTGCTCTCCAGGGTGCTGGTCAGCAGGTCCCGGACGCCGTCGTGGTGCTCGACGGTCCTCAGGTTCCAGGTGAAGGCGACCAGGTCCCGCCAGTAGCTCTCGGCGGCGAACAGGCCGACGGCCCGGTCGACGTCGCGGGCGGCCAGCGCGTCGCCGAACGCGGTCAACCAGGTCTGCGCCGTGTCGCGCGCCGCGGACTTCTCGAGTGTCTCGGTCACGTCGGGGCCTCCTGCGAGCGGGTTCGCCACGACCGCGGCGGTGCTCGCCGTCCGTGCCACGGTCGTCGGGGCAACGCCTGCAGTGAACACCACCCGGCGTGTCCGGCGACACGGTTGCGGTGAGGTTGCAATGACTGTGCCGCACCGGTGCCGTGCGGCATGCTCGCAAACGTGCGGGTGCTCGTGATCGAGGACGACGAGGGGGTCGCCGGAGCGGTGGTCGACGCCCTGCGGACCCGGGGCCACGGCGTGCTGCACGCGCCGACCGCGGGCACCGCGTCGGCGCTGCTGGGCGAGGCCGATCTGGTGCTGCTCGATCTCGGCCTGCCCGACGGCGACGGGCTGACCCTGCTGCGCAGGCTGCGCCGCGACTCGCCGGTGCCGGTGATCGTGCTGACCGCGCGGTCCAGCGAGCGCGACGTCATCCGCGGGCTGCACCTGGGCGCCGACGACTACCTGGTCAAGCCGGTCCGGCTGCGGGAGCTGCTGGCCCGGGTCGACGCCGTCGCGCGCCGGGCGCCCGCGGCCACGGCCGCGCCCGGTGTGGTCGACGCCGAGGACGTCCGGATCGACCTGGACGCGCGCCGGGTCACCGTGGCCGGCACCGAGCTGGCGCTGACCGCCACCGAGTACGCGGTGGTTGCGGTGCTGGCCCGGCGGGCCGGGGTCGCGGTCAGCCGCCAGCAGGTGCTCGACGAGGTGTGGGGCGACGCCACGGTCGCCGGCTCGAAGGCGCTCGACGTGCACGTCGCCGCGCTGCGCGCGAAGCTCGACCGGCCCGGTCTGGTCGCGACCGTGCGCGGGTTCGGCTACCGGCTGGGGCGGTGACGCCGTGCGCCGGCGGCTGCTGGCCGTGCTCTCGCTGTTCTCGCTGCTCACGATGACCGCGTTCGTCGTGCCGCTGCTCGACGAGCGGGCGACCGCACGGGCCCAGGTGCTCACGATGAGCCGGGCGCACGACCTGGACCGGTTCGTCGCGCTGGCCGCGCTGAACGCCGAGCGCGACGAGCTGTGCGCGGAGCTGGAACGCAGCGTGCGCCGGCACGCCGAGCTGTACGGCGAGGGCGTGCTCGTCGTCGACGCCCTGCGCAGGCCGGTGGTGTGGTCCGGACTGTCCCCGGACGCGCCCGGCGTGGACGCCGCGCTGAACGCCGCGCTGCGCAACGAGCCGTCCGCGGTGCCCGCCCGGGTCACCCCGTTCGACGACGAGCCGGTGCTGATGTGGCAGCCGGTCGGCACCGGCAGCCGGGCCGACGGCGCCGTCCTGCTGCAGGTCGACCCGTCCCGGGCGGCCGCCGACGTCACCGTCGCCTGGTCGCTGGTGCTGCTCGGGGCGCTCGCGGCGGCGCTGGCCTTCGCGGCGCTGGCGCTGGCCGTGGCGCGCTGGGTGCTGCGCCCGGTGGACGCGCTCGCGGAGGGGGTCGGCGCCCTAGCGGCGGGCCGGGCCGGCGAGCAGATCGCCATCTCCGAGGGCCCCGCCGAGCTGCGCGAGCTGTCCGAGTCGTTCAACCGGATGTCGGCCTCGGTGCGGGCCGGCGCCGAGGAGCAGCAGCGCCTGGTCGCCGACGCCTCGCACCAGATCCGCAATCCGCTCGCCGCGCTGCGGCTGCGGGTGGACGGGCTGGAGACGCACGTCGACGGCGACGGCCGTTCCGCCTACGACTCCACGCTCAACGAGGTGGACCGGCTGGAGCGGCTGCTGGACGGGATGCTCGGACTGGCCTCGGCGGAGGCGACGGCCTCGGCGGTCGCGGCCGGATCGGACGGCGGATCGCGGTGCGACGTCGGCGAGGTCGCCGCGGGCCGGGTGGACGCCTGGCGGCCGGCCGCCGACGCCGCCGAGGTCGCGCTGCTCGGCGACGGCACGGACGGGCTGGTCACCGGATGGCCGGCCGGTGACCTGGAGCAGGTGCTGGACGTCCTGATCGACAACGCGATCCGGCACACCGGTCCGGGCACCACGGTGCGGGTCCGCTGGACCGGCGACGCGGACACGATCGCGGTCTCGGTGACCGACGACGGGCCCGGCCTCACCGCCGACGATCTCGCCAGCGCCCGCCAGCGCTTCTGGCAGGGGCGCTCGTCCGGCGGCTCCGGGCTCGGACTGGCGATCGCCGACCGGCTCGTCCGGGCCCGGGACGGCGAGCTGACCCTGGGCCCGGCCCCGCGCGGCGGGCTGCTCGCCACGGTGACCCTGGGGCGGCGGTGACCGCGCTCGGCAGGCGGGCGTTCCTGGCCGGGCTGCTCGCGCTGCCGCTCGCCGGCTGCGCCCGCGCCCGGGCGGGCGGCCTGCCGTTCGCCGCGGGCGAGGCCGGCGGGTTCTACGCCGAGTTCGGCACCCTGCTCGGCGCGGTCTCCCGCGAGGCCGGGCACCCGCTGGACCCGGTCACGACCGGCGGATCGCGCGCCAACCTGGAGCTCGTCGCGAGCGGCGAGGCCGCCGTCGGGCTGGCGATGACCGACGTCGTGCGCGACGCCCGGGCCGGCGTGCCCCCGTTCGACCGGCCGGTCGAGTACCTGGCGATCGGCCGCGTCTACGAGAACTACCTGCAGCTCGCCGTCCGGGCGGACTCCCCGTTCACCGGGCTGCCCGATCTCGCGGGCAGGCCGGTGTCGCTCGGCTCCACCGGCTCCGGCGCGGCGCTCGCCGGGGCCCGGCTGGTAGCGCTGTCCGGGGTCGCGGTGCAGAGCCTGGAGCTCCCGCTGACCAAGGCCACCGCGGCGCTGGCCGAGGGCCGGATCGACGCCCTGCTGTGGTCCGGCGGGCTGCCCACCCCGGCCGCCGACGCGCTGGCCGCCCGGCTGGCGATCCGGCTGCTGCCGCTGGCCGGGTACGCCGGCGGGCTGCGCGATGTCGTCGGCCCGGGGCTGTACACGGCGACCGTCGTCCCGCCCGGGGTGTACGGCGCGGCCGAGCCGGTGCTGACCATCGGCGTGCCCAACCTGCTCGTCGCCACCTCCGCGCTCGCCGACGACGACGCGGGCGCGATCGCGCGGATGCTCGTCGAGCACGCGCCCCGGCTCATGCCGGGCTCGGCGCTGGGCACCCGCTATCTCGACCAGCCCTCGCTGGTCGACACCGGCGACGTCCCGCTGCACCCGGGCGCCGCGGCCGCCTACCGCACCCTGCACGGCTGATCCGCCTTAAGAAGCGGTAAAGACGCGCCCGGCGCGACCGCCCGCGGCGTCTAGCGTCCCCGCGTCCGAGATCCGGCGCCCCGAGGAGCTCTCCACCCCATGAGCAACGACGCACTGCAGCGGCACCCCGCGGAACCGCTGGTCCCGCCGACCGGGAAGGACCGGTTCCGCAGCCTCGGGCCGGGCCTGCTGGCCGCGGCGACCGGGGTCGGGGCCGGTGACCTGGTCGCGACGATGATCGCCGGCGCGCAGTACGGTACCGCGCTGTTGTGGGCGGCCGTGCTGGGCACCGTCCTGAAGCTGGCGCTCGGTGAGGGGGTCGGGCGCTGGCACCTCGCCTCCGGATCCACCCTGCTCGACGGCTGGCGGCGGCTCGGGCGCTGGGCGACCACCTTCTTCGCCGTCTACATCGTCATCTGGGGCTTCGTCTACGGGGCGACCGCGATGTCCGCCGTCGGGCTCCCGCTGAACGCGCTGTTCGGCGGCCTGACCGTGCGCTACTGGGCGATGATCGCCGGCGTGGTCGGCCTGGCGCTGGTCTGGGCGCAGCGCTACCACGTGTTCGAGAAGTTCATGACCGTGCTGGTCCTGATCAAGTTCGTGTCCGTGGTGTCGGTGGCCGTGCTGGTCACCCCCGATCTCGGCGACCTGGCGAACGGGCTGGTGCCGCGGCTGCCCGAGGGCTCGGTCGTCTACGTGCTCGGCCTGATCGGCGGCGTCGGCGGGACGATCACCATGGCCGCCTACGGCTACTGGATGTTCGCGAAGGGTTGGAAGGGCACCGGCTGGCTGTCGATGATGCGGCTGGACAACGCCGTCGGCTACGTGATGACCGGCATCTTCGTGGTCGCGATGCTGGTGGTCGGCTCGACCATGCTGCTCGGCCAGGACCTCACCGAGAACGACCGCGGCCTGCTCACCCTGGGCGAGGCGCTCGGCGAGAGCTACGGCGAGTGGGCCCGGCTGCTGTTCCTGTTCGGGTTCCTCGCGGTGACCTCCAGCTCGCTGCTCGGCGTCTGGAACGGGGTCAGCCTGCTGTTCGCCGACATGGTCCGCACGCTGCGGCTGCCGCACGGCAGGGCCGCCGAGACGGTCGGCAACGACGCCGCCGTCGGCGCCACGGCGAGCACCGCTGCGGCCGGCGCCGCCGCCGCCCCGGACACCGCCGAGGAGCGCTCCGGCGCGTTCGTCGCCACCGAGATCGAGCGCTCGCTGCCGTTCCGCGGCTACCTGCTGTGGCTGACGATCCCGCCGATGGGGCTGCTGTTCATCGACCGCCCGTTCGGGCTCACCCTGGTGTACGGCGTGCTCGGCTCGGTGTTCATGCCGTTCCTCGCGATCACCCTGATGCTGCTGCTCAACTCGAAGCGGATCCCGGCGCAGGGGCGCTCGCGGTGGCTGTCGAACACGCTGCTCGGTGCGTCCTCCGCGCTGTTCCTGACGCTCCTGGTGACCGACCTGTACCAGCGTTTCCTCGGCTGACGCCGGGAACGCTCCCCGGCGCCCGGCCCGCCCCCCTTCCGGGCCGGGCGCCTCCCTCTCTCAGGCCAGGTCCGGGCGCGGCGGCGTTCGCTCGCCCGCCTCGACGGCGACGTCGAGCGCGTTGCCCGCGGGCGGCAGCGGGCAGGTCGCGTACGCGGTGAAGGCGCACGGCAGGTTCACCGTGCGGTTCAGATCGACCTGCACGGTGCCGTCGGCGTCCGGATCGGCGGTCTTCAGGATGCGGCCGCCGCCGTAGGTCTCCCGGCCCGAGGTCGCGTCCCGGAAGTGCAGCGACAGCCCGCCGTCCTTCCCGGCCAGCGCGACCAGCCGCCGGGTGCCGCCACGAAGCTCGAACTCGACCTCGCCGACCGCGGTCGGGAAGTGCTGCAGCCCCTCGACGACCGCGTCCACGGTGATCCGGCGCGGCTCGTCGTAGGCGGTGAACCGGCCGGTCAGGACGGCACCCGGGTCGAAGTCCCAGGTGGGGACGCCGTCGAACGCGGTCCGGGTGACCGCCTGCGGGTCACGCACCCGCAACGCGTAGCCGTCGGTGCGGCGGGCGATCTCGACGATCCGCTCCCCCACCGTCACCATCGCGCCGGGCGCACCGTCGACCGGGCGGACCTGCGCGCTGCCGTCCAGCGGCCCGGCGGCGCCCGGCAGCACGACCCCGTCGGCGGCCGCCGCGGTGATCTCGACGGTGTCGGCGTCGGCGACCCGCCAGGTGCCCGGGAGCGACCCGATGTCGCCGGGGCCGTCGTCGAGCCAGTGCAGGGCGGTCAGGGACAGCCAGCCGTGCGGTGCGCGGAGCTGCTCCTCCCGCTCGGCCCTCCACGCGGCGTGCTCGGTGCGGATGTCGGTCCCGGTCGTCGTCATGTCCGGGCAACGCCTGCGGCGCCGCCGGGCTTCCCGGGTCAGTGCACCCGCCTGCGCTGCGAGTCCGGATCGGGCCGGGTGAGCGCGACCACCCCGGCCAGCGCGACGACGACGCCCAGCAGCGCCGCGCCCTCCCAGCCCGGCCGGATCCGGTCGCCGAGCAGCGCGATGCCGACCACGCCGGGCACGACCACCTCGGTCACCGACAGCACCGCCGTCGCCGTGCCGACGGCGCCGTCCTGCAGCGCCTTCGCGAAGGCCAGCACGCCGAGCACCCCCATCACCACGACGCCGTAGACGAGCGGATCGAGCAGCAGCTCGCCGACCGTCTCCCAGCGGATCGGGCCGGGATGGATGGCGCGCACCGCGAGCGCCGTGCCGCCGAAGCCGAGCCCGGCCAGGAACGCGAGCAGCATCGGCCGTCCGGCCCGCCACACGAACGGCGCCGCGACCAGCAGCACCGCGAACGACACCAGCAGCACCGGCGTCGCGGCCGGGGGCAGCGCCTCCGGTCGTTCCGGCGCGGCGCTCGCCGCGACCAGCACCAGCCCGGCCAGCACCGCGACCACCGCCCAGCGGTCGCGCCGGATCAGGTTCCACGGGTTCCAGCCGTGGTCGGCCAGCGTGGTCAGCGCGATCGCCCCGGCCAGGATCGACTGCACCGCGAACACCGGCAGGTAGCGCAGCGCGACCACGGTCAGCACCCAGGCGACGACGTCGGCGAACAGCCCGGCCAGGAACCACGGCTGCAGCCACACCGGCCTGCCGTACTTCGCCAGCCGGCTGCCCTTGGCCTCCCAGAGCGCCGCGACGGTGTTGCCGATCATCGCGGCGACGGCGATGAGCAGCGCGAACAGGGTCGTCATGGCGCGGCCCATCCTGCCCGTTCCGGGCCGAACCGGCGTCGGACACGCCGGTCTGCCACTGTCGGACCGGCAGTGCACACTCGACGTCATGCGCATGCAGTTCGGTGTGGACGAGGGCGACGCGTTCCATGAGCGGCTGGCGGAGCTGAGCACCGGCTTCGCCGCGTGGCTCGACGAGCACGAGCTCGTCGGCGAACCGATGTCCGCCGAGCTGTTGATGCAGTACAAGTGGCTCGCCGCCGACGGCGACCTGGCGAGCTGGCCGCTCGAGCAGCTCACCGAGTTCCTGGACGACTGGTGCCCGCACGTGATGGCCGAGCACCGGCTGCCGCTGCGGCTGGTGCCGCTGACCGTCGTCGTGTTCGTGGAGTACCTCGACGAGCAGGGCCTGCTCGCGCAGGCGAGCCCGCGGCCGTCGGCGATCCGGCGGCTGTGCACCGGCTTCGCCGACACCTACGACGAGCTGGAGGCCGGCCCGGTCGAGCCGCTGCTCGCCGAGTTCGAGTCGCCGCCGGACCCGGTGCGGATCCCGTCGCCGGCCGACCGGGCGCGCAGCGCCGCGCAGGCCCCGATCCTGCGCGACGCCCGGCTGCTGGCGCAGTGGTGCGGCGAGGGCGGCCGGGCGCTGACGAAGACCGGCAACCTCCGGCTCGCCGACGCGCGGGAGCTGGTGGAGCTGCTCGGCACCGGGGACGACGTGGACCGCCCGGGCGGGAGCCGGCTCGTCCGGGCCGGCCAGCTGCCGACGCTCACCTGGGTGCTGGGCACGGCAGTGCGGGCCGGGGCGGTCCGCCGCGACGGCGGGCGGCTGGTCGCGGTGCCCCGCTTCGCCGCGCTCGACGACACCACGGCGCACGAGGACCTGGTGCTCGGCGCCCGCGACGAGGGCGTGCTCACCGTGCTCGGCGACCGCCGCGCCGACGACGACGAGTGGTCCGGGGACCTCATCGACGAGGGCCTCGACGGGCTGCTCGACGCCGCGGACGCGCCGGCCGACGAGATCGAGCGGCACGCCGTCGAGGTCCTGCAGGAGCACCTGGAGGCGGTCGCCGGCCGGCTGGCCGACTCCGAGGACGACGACGAGCCGTTGCCGCATCCCGCCGACGACGCGACGCCCGGCTTCCTGGCCCTGCTCCGCCATCCCGCCGACGGCCTGGAGTTCGACACCCTCGCCGAGCTGCTCGGCCTGGTCCTCGGCTGGTCGGAGTGGTACCGGCAGCTCGACGTCGTCCCCGCGACGACCGGCACCCTGGTCACCCGGCTCGAGCGGCTCGGGCTGGTCCGCTGGGACGGTGCCGAGCCGGTGCCCGACTCCGGTGCCCCCGGGGAGGTCCGGCGGGCCGGCGGGCAGGTCACGCTCACCCCCGGCGGGATCGCCTGCGCGCTGCTGGTGCTCTCCGCCGAGGGGCTGGACTTCCCGACCCGGCCCGATCCGGCCGTCGCGACCGCCGCCGACGTCGTCGGGCTGGCCGGCGAGGTGCCACCCGACCAGTGGCGCGACGACATCGACGTCTGGTACGCGGCGCAGCCCGATCCGGCGCAGGCCGTCTCGGCGTTCGTGACCGAGGCGCTCGCCCCGGGCCGGCCGCTGGTCGTCGTCCTGACCGCGACCAGCGTCGCCGCCGAGCGGTTCGGATCGATCGTCGACGACCTGCTGCACGAGCACCTCGACGGGCCGCACCGCGCGCAGGTCGCCCGCCGGCTGGTCGGCCGCGGGCTGCTCGACCCGGACGAGGTGGAGCCGGACCTGCTGCTGCACGCCTCGGTCGACGTGCTGGCCGTCACGATCGACACGATCGCCCCCGACCAGTGGCCGGAGCTGTTCGCCCGGGAGTTCCCGCCGGAGACCGTCCCGGTGTTCGAGGTGCTCTGGCGGCTCGACAACCCGCACCTGGGCGACGTGCTCGCCGAGCTCGGCGCGAACCATCCCGACCAGGTCGTCGCGAAGGCGGCGCGGCGGGCCCGGACGCGCTGGGAGAGCCGCACCGGCGGCGGGTGACGCGGGACTGCCGGGTGTGCGAACATATGTTCGTGCGCGGCCTGGCCACGATCCTGCATGCCGACCTGGACTCGTTCTACGCCTCGGTCGAGCAGCGCGACGATCCGCGCCTGCGGGACCGGCCGGTGATCGTCGGCGGCGGGGTCGTGCTGGCGGCGAGCTACCAGGCGAAGGCGTACGGCGTCGCGACGGCGATGGGCGGCAGGCAGGCCAGGGCGCTCTGCCCGGCCGCGGTCGTCGTGCCGCCCCGGATGGCCGCGTACTCGGCGGCGAGCCGCGCCGTCTTCGCGATCTTCCGGGACGTCACGCCCGAGGTGGAGGGCCTGTCGATCGACGAGGCGTTCCTGGAGGTCGGCGGGCTCGCCCGGATCGCGGGGGCGCCGCGCGAGATCGCCGCCCGGCTGCGCGAACGGGTGCTGGCCGAGGCGGGCCTGCCGATCACCGTAGGCGTCGCACGCACCAAGTTCCTGGCGAAGGTCGCGAGCGGGGTGGCGAAGCCCGACGGGCTGCTCGTCGTCGATCCGGAGCGGGAGCGCGAGTTCCTGCATCCGCTGCCGGTGGAACGGTTGTGGGGCGTCGGGTCGGCCACCGCAGGCCGGCTGCACGAGCTGGGCGTGCGCACCGTCGCCGACGTCGCGGGCCTCGGCGAGCCGGCCCTGGTGTCGCTGCTCGGCCCGGCCGCCGGGCGGCACCTGCACGCGCTGGCGCACCTGCGCGATCCGCGCCCGGTCGAGACCGGCCGGGCGCGGCGCTCGATCGGGTCGCAGCGGGCGCTCGGGCGCCGGCACCGTGATCCGGAGGAGCTGGACGCGATCCTGGCCGGCACCGTCGACCGGCTCGCCCGGCGGCTGCGCGCGCCGAAGGGGAGCGACCTCGACCCGGCGGGGCCGGGCGGCGGGCGCACCTGCCGGACGGTGGTGCTGCGGTTGCGTTTCGCCGACTACGCCCGGGTCACCCGCTCGCACACCCTGCCGGCGGCGACCGCCCACACCCCGACCATCCTCGGCGCGGCCCGGCGGTTGCTGGTCGCGGCGCTCCCGGAGATCCGCGAGCGCGGCATCACCCTGCTCGGGCTGTCGCTGACCAACCTCGACCGGGACGACGCGCCGCAGCTGGAGCTCCCGTTCGACGCGCGGTCCGGCCCGGCGCTGGACACCGCACTGGACGCGGTGCGCCTCCGGTTCGGCGCCGCGGCGGTGTCCCGGGCGACCGGGCTCGGGCGGGGCGACGACCTGGAGGTCCCGCTGCTGCCCGAGCACGAGTGACGGACCGCGCTCAGCAGGCGGGGGCGCTGCCGAAGTCCCGGGTGGTGCGGATGTAGTAGTTGGTCACCCAGCCCTGTTCCGGGGAACCGATCCGGTACCAGACGTCGTCGCCGCGCACCGGCTCGCCGCGCTGCCAGCAGCTCACCCGGACCGGGGTGCCCGCCTCCGGGATCGTGGCGACGACGCCGTGCCCGGTGCCGGGACCGGAGCGGACCTGCAGGCCCTCGATCGACGTGCGCGTGCACCCGGCCAGGACGAGCACGCCCAGCACGACGGCGGGGACGCGCAGCGACCGTACCGAACCCACTTCCCCCACCCCACTCGATCCTCACTCGTTCAGGTGACCCCGAGGGTTGCGGACCGTAGCGTGATCCGGGCGGTGCCACGCCGTGGGAACGTGACCCGGGTTCGAGGTTCCTGCTCGGCGATGCCGCCTCGGCCGCTCGCACCGTCCGATGCTCTGCGCGCATCCCGCCCGGCCTGCCGCGGGTTCGCATCGCGCTGCACCCGCGCCCCGGTCGTACCGCAGTGGGGTTCCCCGCTGCGCCGAAGCCGCCGACGACCGCGGTCCGTCACGGGGTGAGGTCAGCGATCCGGCCCGAGAGTCCGCCGCACGGCCGCGGCGGCAGTCGTGCGGATCATCGAGATGCGGCCGGTGAGCGAGCTCGCCGCCGCGCCGCCGCAGCTCTCCCCCGGCGCCGGCCCGAACTGCGCCGCCACGGCATGCACGTGCGGCGCAAGCGGGTCGATCGGGTCGAGCGCGTCGAGCGCGTCGAGCGCGTCGAGCGCGTCGAGCGGATCATGCGCGAGCACGGCCCGCCGGACGCACACCCTGCGCCCGCAACCGGCTTCGCCCGCGAGAGCCAGCACCGACCCGCCCCCGGACCTACGCGAGAGGGCCTTTGATGTTGACCCCGCTCAGTGGACACGGAGGTGAGGAGACCTAGGGTTCGACGATCTTGTGAAGGAGATCGTCTGTCGTGCCGAAGCCCTACCCGCCGGAGTTCCGGCGTCGCGCCCTCGATCTGCTCGGAACAGGACGCTCCGTTCGTGATGTCGCCGCGTCGTTGGGGATCGCGGAGTCCTGCCTGCATCGTTGGAAGTCCCGGGATCTGCTCGACCGCGGCGTCACGTCCCCGACCCCGGATCAGGTCGAGTCAGCTGCTCTGGCTGCGGCGCGGGCGCGGATCACGGAGTTGGAGACCGAGGTCAAGATCCTGCGCAAGGCAGCCGCCGCCGTGGAGCAGGTGGAGCCCCCAAAAGCCCGGTTCGCCCTCGTCGCTGAACTCGCCGGTGAGGGCGTACCGGTCAAGCGGGCCTGCCTGTCCCTCGGCGTGTCCCGCGCGGGCTTCTACGAGGCTCGTGGCCGGCCGCACTCGGCTCGCACGATCCGGCAGGCGTGGCTGACCGATCAGATCACCGCTGTCCACGAGGCGTCGCGTCAGACCTACGGTGCGCCGAGGGTGCGCGCTGAACTTGTCCTCGGCCAGGGGGTGATCGTGTCTCGCAAGACCGTCGCTGCACTGATGCGACGCGCGGGTCTTGCCGGTCTGCCGTTGCGGCGCAAGGCAAAACGAGTTCCCTCGGCGGTCACGGTCACCGACCTGGTCAGGCGAGACTTCCGCCGGGACGGGCCGAACCAGCTCTGGATCACCGATATAACCGAGCACCCCACCCGTGAGGGCAAGCTCTACTGCTGCGTCGTGCTCGACACCTACTCCCGCCGCGTCGTGGGATGGGCGATCGACTCCCGCCAACGAGCCGACCTGGCCACGTCCGCGCTGGGGATGGCCATCGACGCACGCAGCATCGCCGGCCAGATCCCGGGAGGGATCATCCACGGCGATCACGGCACCCAGTTCACCTCCTGGACCTTCACCGAACGCGCACGCCGAGCCGGCCTGCTGCCCTCGCTCGGCACGGTCGGCGACCCGTATGACAACGCCGTGGTCGAATCGTTCTGGGGCCGGATGCAGACCGAGCTGCTCGACCGCCAGCGCTGGCGCACCCGCGTCGAGCTGGCCAACGCCATCTTCGAGTACATCGAAGGCTTCTACAACCGCCAGCGTCGACACTCCGCGCTCGACTGGATGAGCCCCGTACAGTTCGAAACCATCGACCGCCCGTCGGACCTGATCTCCTCACCGACGTGTCCGTGAAGCGGGGTCAACATCAACGTGTCCGGTGTCAGGGGTCAAGCTCACCTGGCGCTCAGCTTCCCCACTCTCCCGAACCCTGCGCCCCGAGCGACTGATCCTCCACTGCGACAGGAACGCTCAGAACACCCGCTGCGAGTCGCCCCATCTGGTCGACGCCGATGCCACTTAAGAGGTCCACAAAGGACATCTGTGCCAGCGCCCTGGCCGAGAACCTGTGATGGAGTGCCTGTCCGATCAACGCCAGCCCCGTTGACCGGACGGGCCGGGAGAACCCGAGCGGGCCCGGACGTTCCTCCCCCTGCCTCCGGGTCAGAACGGCGGGGCATCGTCATCGTCATCGTCATCGGCTTCGTCACCGGCATCGTCTCGGGCCGTGGCCGCCCTGGCCGCGGGAGCCGTGGCTGCCGCGATCGCGGACGTCGTGGTCGCGGCCACCGTGGCCACCGTGGTCGTCCTGGCAGCGGTCGCCGCGGTCGCCGCGGTCGCCGCGGTCGCCGCGGTCGCCGTGGCCGCGGTCGCCGTGGCCGCGGTCGCCGTGGCCGTGGCTGCCGGCGCCGTGGTGGTTGCGGTCGCGGAGCCGTTGGAGGGCGGTGTCGTGTGTGTGTCGTGGAGGTGGGGTCGGTAGTCGTGTGGGTGGGTGGTCTCCCGGTGTCCGCACGGGCTGATCCAGGTCAGTGAGCCGTCGGCTGCGGCGAGGACCTGCCAGCCGGGTGCGTCTTTGAGTTTGTGGTGGTGCTGGCACAGGCCGTGCAGGTTCGTGGTGTCGGTGGTGCCGCCGTGGGCCCAGGGGATGAGGTGGTCGAGGTCGCGGATCGGTCGGCTGCACAGTGGTCCGCGGCAGAGGCCGTCGCGGGCTCGTATGAGGTCGGCCATGTCCTCGGGTGGGGTGTAGGTGCTGCGGCCGCGGTCGCGGACCGTTCCGGACAGCGGGTCGATCACGAGGCGGGTCCATGTGCCGCCGGCGGCCAGGGCGCGTGCGGTGGTGGCGGGGATCGGGCC
>NZ_JBZFLK010000031.1:0-49812 GCF_058448985.1 Pseudonocardia sp. DxW
CTGCATGCCGAGCGCCCAGCTGCCGATCAGCCAGGCCACGCCGGTGATGACGACGACCCCGACGACGTTCACCCACGCTCCCGCGCGCGCCATCTGGCCGATGGTCACCGCGCCGGAGCCGAACACGATCGCGTTCGGCGGTGTGCCGACCGGCAGCATGAACGCACAGGTCGCCGCCATCGCCGCCGGGATCAGCAGGGTCGCCTCGTCGATCCCGATCCCGAGGGCAACCGCACCCAGCAGCGGGATGAAGGTGGCCGAGGTGGCCGTGTTGCTGGTGACCTCGGTCAGCAGCAACACGATGGAGACGACCGCGAACACCAGCAGCAGGGTCGGCAGCACGCCGAGCGCCCCCACCTGGCTGCCGATGAACTCGTCGAGCCCGCTCGCCGACACCGAGCCCGCGAGCGCGAGGCCACCACCGAACAGGACCAGGACGCCCCAGGGGAGCCCCTTCTGCGCGTCGTCCCAGACCAGCACCATCGGGTATCGGGCACGACCCTCGCCCGCCGGACCCGCCGGGACCAGGAAAAGCACGATGCCTGCGGCGATCGCGATGGCGGTGTCGTTGAGGTTCCCGAGCCACGGCAGCGCGGCGTCGACGGCGTCGAACTCGGAGAGCAGGGCGGGGACGATCCAGAGGAAGGCCGCGGCGCCGAACACCGCGAGCACACGCTTCTCCGCCGAGCTGATCGGTCCCATCTCGCGAAGCTGCTCGTCGATCATCTCCCGGCCGCCGGGGACCTCGGGCAGCGCGGTCCGGAACAGGAACTTCGTCAGGACCAGCCACACCGTGATCAGCAGGATCACGGTGACCGGGACGCCGATGAGCATCCACTGCAGGAACCCGATCTCGCGGTCGAACTCGTCGGCGAGGAAGGCGACGACCATCGCGTTCGGGATCGACCCGACGATGGTTCCCAGCCCGCCGATCGACGACGACCAGGCGACGGCCAGCATGAGGCTGATCCCGAACCGTCGGACGTCCCGGTTGTGGATGACCTCGGACACGGCGGACCCGGGGGTGAGCTGCTCTCCGCTGACCCGCTCGGCGACCAGCGCCAGCACCGACAGGGCGATGGGCAGCATCATCAGTGCGGTGGCGGTGTTGTTCACCCACATCGACAGGAAGCCGCAGGCGATCATGACGCCGAGCACGATCCGGTCCGGGGTGGTGCCGACCGCGCGCAGTGTGAGCAGCGCGATCCGCCGGTGCAGGTTCCACTTCTGCATCGCGATCGCGATGAGGAAGCCACCGAGGAACAGGAAGACGATGGGATCGCCGTAGCGGGCCGCGGCGTCGGACACGGTCACGATGCCGAACGCCGGGAAGGCGACGATCGGGATCAGGGCGGTGGCCGGGAGGGGCAGCGCCTCGCTGACCCACCAGGTTGCCATGAGCACGCCGATCGCGGCGACGACGCGGGCGTCGGGCGCGATGGTCCCGGACAGGCCGAGTGCCAGCCAGGTCAGCCCGGCCAGCGCGAGGCCGAGGGCCCGCAGGCCCCACACCACTGCGGGTGCCCGACCGGTACCGGGCTCGCCTGGTGGACCGGATTCCAGCCGCTGCTCAGAGGTCGTCTCGGTGGGCATCCATGTCCTCTCTCCGCACCCCGGTCGGGGCGAGCTGGGGGGCGGGCGCGGTGCATCCCCGACCGGTGGACGGTGGCACCCCTCGCCGATCAGAACTGCAGGCCGAGCGCCCAGCCGCCGAGCAAGAAGGCGAACAGGGTGATGAGCAGGACGCCCACGATGTTCAGCCAGACCCCGCCACGGGCCATCTGCCCGATCGTGACGACCCCCGAGCCGAACACGATGGCGTTCGGAGGTGTCCCCACGGGGAGCATGAACGCGCACGTCGCCGCGAGAGCGGCCGGGATCAGCAGGGTCATCGAATCGGCCCCGATGCCGATCGCGACCCCACCGAGGACCGGGATGAAGGTGGCCGCCGTGGCGGTGTTGGAGGTGACCTCGGTCAGCAGCAGCACGATCGCGACCACCGCTCCGACGAGGAGCAGGATCGGAAGCACCCCGAGCCCGGCCACGCTGGTGCCGATGAACTCGTCCAGTCCGCTCGCCGAGACCGCGCCGGCCAGTGCGAGACCGCCACCGAACAGGAGCAGGACGCCCCAGGGCAGCCCCTTCTGCGCGTCGTCCCACACCAGCAGCATGCGGTAGCGGCGGGGCGGGCCCCCCTGCGCAGCGGGCTCCGGGGAGGTGCCGGCCTCTCCGGGCGGTGTGCTGCCGGCCGGCATCAGGAACAGCACGATCCCGGCGAGGATGGCGATCGCGGTGTCGTTGAACTCGCCGAGCCACGGGAGTGCGTTCTCGATGACGTCGAACTCGGTGAGCAGGCCCGGCACGATCCAGAGGAAGGCGGCGCCGGCGAACACACCGAGCACCCGCTTCTCGGCCGCGCTGGCCGGGCCCATCTCGTGCAGCTGCTCGTCGATCATCTCCCGGCCGCCCGGGATCTCGGTCAGGTCGGTCCGGAACAGGAAACGGGTGATCAGGTACCAGGCGATCGCCACGAAGACGATGACGATCGGGACGCCGAGCTGCATCCAGCCGAGGAAGCTGATCTCGCGCTCCAGCTCGTCCTGGACGTATCCGGCGACGATCGCGTTCGGCGGGCTGCCGAGCAGCGTGCCGAGTCCACCGATGGACGACGCCCACGCGATCGACAGCACCAGGCCGATGCCGAAGATCTGCACCGACGGGTTGCGGATGGTCTCGCTCAGCGGTGCGCCGCGTCGGACGGCGTCGTCCGCGCCTCCGGCGCGTTCGGCGACGAGGGCCAGCACCGAGAGTGCGATCGGCAGCATCATCAGGGTGGTCGCGGTGTTCGACACCCACATCGACAGGAACGCGGTGGAGATCATCATGCCGAGCACGATGCGGGTCGGCGTCGTGCCGACCGCACGGAGCGTGAGCAGGGCGATCCGCCGGTGCAGATGCCACTTCTGCATCGCGATCGCGATGAGGAAGCCGCCGAGGAACAGGAAGACGATGGGGTCGCCGTAGCGGGCGCCGACGTCGGACACGGGCAGGACCCCGAAGGCGGGGAACAGCACGAGCGGGAGGAGTGCGGTCGCCGATAGCGGGATGGCCTCGGTCACCCACCACGTCGCCATGAGCACGCCGATCGCGGCGACCGTGCGGGCGTCCGGGTCCAGGGTCTCGGCCAGCCCGAGCAGGAGCCAGGTCAGCAGGCTCAGCCCGAGCCCCAGGGCGCGGAAACCCCAGGTGCGGCCGGGGGAGCGCCTGTCGGCAGCGGTCGCACCTCCGGTACCGGCAGGTGGATCGTCACCGGAGATCCGGTCCTGTTCGGTCTCCGGATCACGTGCATCGGAGTCGGTCGTCGCCATGCTGATGCCCCCTCGCTGCAGCTGAGCCACGGACCGTCCGCGCGCGGCGTGCCGGGAACCTACCTGATCGGGACAGCCTGTTCGCTACACACGGTATGCCGGAAACCTCCGGTGGGGACGACGCGGGTGAGCCGGTCCGGGAGCTCGGCGACCGGCATCCCGCGCCCCAGCGCCCGCCCACCCCATCTCCGGCAGCGCGTCGAGGGGTACACGGGTGTCGCCGAGACCGGCCTCGACAGCCCTCAAGTGCCGCTCGAGCTGTCCGACGGTGGGTCGGGGGAGGAGTTCGGTCAGGGGACGCGGCGGAGAGATCCGTGCAAACGTCGGGCAGCACCCCCTACGACGCACCGGAGCCCCGGTCCGCATCACGCGGACCGGGGCTCCCGGGGTGCGGTGGAACTCAGGCGGCGCGCAGGACGCCCTGGATCTCCAGGTTGACGCCCACCTTCTCGCTCACCACGACACCGCCGCCCTCCATCGGCAGCGAGATGTCGACGCCGAAGTCGGAGCGCTTGATCATGGTGCTGGCGCTGAAGCCGGCGCGGGTGCCGCCGTAGGCGTCCGGCCCGATGCCGACGACCTCGAGGTCCAGCTCGACCGGCTTGGTCACACCCTTGATGGTGAGGTCACCGGTCAGGACGTACTCGTCGTCCTTGGCGACGATCCCGGTCGAGGTGAACGACCAGGTGGGGTACTTCTCGACCTCGAAGAAGTCGGCCGACCGGATGTGCCCGTCGCGCTGCTCGTTGCCGGTGCTGATGGAGGTGGCGTCGATGGTCGCGGTCACGGTCGAGTCCTCCAGCTGCTCGCCGGTGACGATCTCGCCGGAGACGTCGCCGAACCGCCCCTTGACCTTGCTGACCATCATGTGACGGACACTGAACGAGACGTCGCTGTGCACGGGGTCGATGTCCCAGGTGCCTGCGACGTAGTTGGGGATGCTGGTCATGGGGAACGCCTCCGATGTGGTGGGGTACTTCAGACTCTTAGTTGAACTCTCACTTGTTGAGAGTGATACTAGAACCAACAAGATGAGCGCTCAACAATTCCGGAGGGTGACGTGGAGCACGCGCGCTGGCTCGACGACGACGAGCAGCGGACCTGGCGGTCGTTCCTGGCCGCCCAGCGTCTGGTGCTGGACCGCGTCGAACGTCGCCTGCAGTCGAACGCGGGGATGCCGCAGGCGTACTACGAGATCCTGGTGCGGCTCTCCGAGGCGCCCGGGCGGACCCTGCGGATGAGCGTGCTCGCCGAGTCGGCGTGGTCCTCGCGCAGCCGGCTGTCGCACGCGGTCGCCCGGATGGAGGAGGCCGGCTGGGTGGTCCGCCGGTCCTGTCCCACCGACCGTCGCGGCCAGCTCGCCGAGCTGACCGACGAGGGGTTCGAGGTGCTCCGCAACGCGGCGCCCGATCACGTCGAGAGCGTGCGGGAGGCCGTCTTCGACGGGCTCACCGCGGCGCAGCAGGCCGGGCTCCGGGAGGCCTGCGAAACCCTCGTCGAGTACCTGTCCGGAACCGGGCAGTGGCCGGTGACCCGTGACGCAGGACCGGACGGCCCCGGCTCGGCCCGAGCGTCCTAGGCTGGGCGCATGCCTCATTTCGACGTCGTCGTGCTCGGAGCCGGACCCGGTGGATACGTGGCGGCCATTCGTGCCGCCCAGCTCGGCCGCAGTGTGGCGGTGATCGAGGAGAAGTACTGGGGCGGCGTGTGCCTGAACGTCGGCTGCATCCCGTCGAAGGCGCTGCTGCGCAACGCCGAGATCGCGCACATCGTCACCAAGGAGCAGAAGACCTTCGGGCTCTCCGGCGACGTGACGCTGGACTTCGGCGCCGCCTTCGACCGCAGCCGCACCGTCGCGGACGGCCGGGTCAAGGGCGTGCACTTCCTGATGAAGAAGAACAAGATCACAGAGATCGACGGCTTCGGCCGGTTCACCGGGCCGGGCGAGATCGAGGTCGACCTCACGAAGGGCGGCTCGGAGACCGTCACCTACGACGACGTGATCATCGCCTCCGGTTCCACGGTCAAGCTGCTGCCGGGCACCGAGCTGTCCGAGCGGGTGGTGACCTACGAGGAGCAGATCCTCACCCGCGAGCTCCCGGAGAGCGTCGTCATCGCCGGTGCCGGCGCGATCGGTGTCGAGTTCGCCTACGTGCTGGCCAACTACGGCGTCGACGTCACCATCGTCGAGTACCTGGACCGGCTGCTCCCGCTGGAGGACGCCGACGTGTCCAAGGAGCTGCTCAAGCGCTACAAGAAGCTGGGCGTGACCGTCCGCACGTCGACCAAGGTGGAGTCGATCGCCGACGACGGCAAGGGCGTCACGGTCACCGTCTCCGACGCCAAGGGCACCCACGAGCTGCGCGCCGACAAGGTCGTGCAGGCCATCGGCTTCGCCCCCCGGGTGGACGGCTTCGGCCTCGACAAGCTGGGCGTGGAGCTGACCGAGCGCGGCGCGATCGCGATCGACGACCGGATGCGGACCAACGTCGAGCACGTCTACGCGATCGGCGACGTCACCGCGAAGCTGATGCTCGCGCACGTCGCCGAGGCCCAGGGCATCGTGGCCTCGGAGACCCTGGCCGGGGCCGAGACCCAGGAGCTCGACTACAAGATGATGCCGCGGGCGACCTTCTGCTCGCCGCAGGTCGCCAGCTTCGGCTACACCCAGGCCGAGGCCGAGCAGCTGGCCGACGAGAAGGGCTGGAAGGTCAAGGTCGCCCAGTTCCCGTACACCGCGAACGGCAAGGCGCAGGGCATGGCCGAGCCGAACGGCTTCGTCAAGCTGATCTCCGACGACACCCACGGCGAGCTGCTCGGCGGGCACATCATCGGTGCCGAGGCCACCGAGCTGCTGCCCGAGCTGACGCTGGCCCAGAAGTGGGACCTGACCGTCCACGAGATGGCCCGCAACGTGCACGCCCACCCGACCCTGTCGGAGGGCCTGCAGGAGGCGATCCACGGCCTGGCCGGCCACATGATCAACCTCTGACACCGCCGTCACACGGCCGTCGGGCCCGTACCCCGCCCGGGGTGCGGGCCCGACGTGTGCGGTGCGGGGGTGCGGCCGGTGTCAGTCGGTGGGCCGGCCGGGCTCGCGCCCGGCGGAGTGCTCGCGGCGCGTCGACGGGCGCTGCGCGTCGCGCTTCTTCTCCTGGCGCTCCGCGGCGAGGGCGGCCTCCACCGCGGCCTGCACGGCGGCGGTGTTCACGTCGGGATCGATCAGCCGGGCGGCGGCGAGCGAGCGGGCCGAGACCGAGATGCTGACCATGCGGGACTCCAGAGTGTTGCGTGGGGTACTGGCGGCGGGTGCCGGTGCGGACCGGGAGGCCCCACGCTGGGCCCTCCCCGTCGTGTCGTCGCGCGACCCGCCGGGTGTTAACCGATCCAGTGCCCGGTGTGGGTGATCTGCATTACCCGTCGGTAAACGGGCAGGCGGGGGACACTATCCGACGGCGTCGTCGAGCCATCGGCGGGTGACCACGCGGCCGTCGGGCGCCCAGGGGTAGGCCGGTGAGTCGAGCCGGGACCGCAGCTCGTCGAGCGTCCACCAGCCGCCCTCGGCGACCTCGGCGGGCTGGTGCACCACCGGACCGTCGCAGAACGCCTGGTAGGCGTGGATGTGCGCGCGCAGCCCGTGCGGGCCGGTCCCGGGGCCGGTGTCCACCTCGAGCGCCGCGGCGTCGAAGGCCATCACGAACAGCGGCTGCAGGGCGACCCCGGTGACGCCGAGCTCCTCGGCCAGCTCTCGGGCCGCACCGGTCCCGGGGTCCTCACCGGTGCCGAGCACGCCGCCCGCCCAGCTGTCCCAGCGCCCCGGCATGGTCATCTTCGAGTCGGTGCGGCGGTGCACGTAGATCCGCGCGCCGTCGGTGCTGCGCAGCGCGACGGCGGTGCTGGCGTGCCACAGCGACCGGGCGTAGACCTCGCCCCGCTCGGCGACGCCGGTCGGCCTGCCGTCGGCGTCGAGCACCGTCAGACGCTCGCGTGCGGGGTCGGTCACGCCCGCGATGATCGGACAGTGGCCGATGCCGCCGCGCGGCGGGGTCGCGCCGGGCTCGGTGACGGTTAGGCTCGGGTAATGCAGTCTCGCGCAGGGAGCCGGTCGTGACGGCGCGGCGGATCATGGGCACCGAGGTCGAGTACGGCATCGCGGTGCCCGGCGACCCGACCGCCAACCCGGTGGTGACCTCCACCCAGGTGGTGCTCGCCTACGCCGCGGCCGCGGACGTGCCGCGCAACCGGCGGGCCCGCTGGGACTACGAGGTCGAGTCGCCGCTGCGCGACGCCCGCGGCTTCGACCTGTCGTCGCCGTCGCTGGCGCCGCAGCTCGACACCGACCTCGACGACCTCGGCGCGGCCAACGTCATCCTGACCAACGGCGCCCGCTTCTACGTCGACCACGCCCATCCCGAGTTCTCCACCCCTGAGGTGCTGACCCCGCGCGACATCGTGATCTGGGACAAGGCCGGCGAGCGGATCATGCTGGAGGCCGCGAACCGGGCGGCGACCGTGCCGGGCGCGCCCCGGATGCAGCTCTACAAGAACAACGTCGACGGCAAGGGCGCGAGCTACGGCTCGCACGAGAACTACCTGATGGCCCGCAGCACGACGTTCCCGTCGATCGTCACCGGGCTCACCCCGTTCTTCGTGTCCCGCCAGGTGGTCTGCGGCTCCGGCAGGGTCGGGCTGGGCCAGCAGGGCGACGATCCGGGCTACCAGCTGGCGCAGCGCGCGGACTACATCGAGGTCGAGGTCGGCCTGGAGACCACCCTCAAGCGTGGCATCATCAACACCCGCGACGAGCCGCACGCCGACGCCGACAAGTACCGCAGGCTGCACGTCATCATCGGCGACGCGAACCTCTCCGAGGTCGCCACCCTGCTCAAGGTCGGCACCACGGCACTGGTGCTCGACATGATCGAGCACGGCCGGTCGTTCGAGGACCTGCGGCTGGCCGAGCCGGTGAAGTCGGTCTCCCGGATCAGCCACGACCCCAGCCTGCGGCAGACCGTGCCGCTGGCCGACGGCCGGCAGCTGACCGGGCTGAACCTGCAGGAGGAGTACCTGACCCGGGCGGTCGCCCATCTGGAGCAGACCGTCGGGAACGACCGGGCCGGCTGGGACCCGGACACCCGTGAGGTCGTCGAGGAGTGGGAGTCGGTGCTCACCGACCTGGCCCGGGACCCGATGCTCACCGCGGACCGCCTGGACTGGACGGCGAAGCTCAAGCTGCTCGAGGCCTACCGCGAGCGGGACGGCCTGACCTGGGCGTCCGGCCGGCTCGGCATGGTGGACCTGCAGTACTCCGACGTCCGGCTGGCCAAGGGCCTGTACAACCGGCTGGTGACCCGGGGGTCGATGCGCAGGCTGGTCTCCGAGGAGCAGGTGATGGCGGCGATGACCGAGCCGCCGGAGGACACCCGCGCGTACTTCCGGGGTACCTGCATGAGCCGCTACCCGGTCGAGGTTGCCGCCGCGTCCTGGGACTCGGTGATCTTCGACCTGGGCCGCGAGTCGCTGGTGCGGATCCCGACGCTGGAGCCGCTGCGGGGCACCCGCAAGCACGTGGGGGAGCTGTTCGAGGCAGTGTCCAGCGCCGAGGAGCTGGTGGACAAGCTCACAGCCCACTGAAGCGGCACCGGCCCGGCACCGGCGACCCACCACCGCGCAACAGGCGATTTTGTCGGTGCCGATCGGTAGGGTGAGTACGTACCGGATGTGCTCCGGTGCGCTCCGGTGGTGGCCACCGGTCGCACCGGTCGGGTCCGGTGGGTCTCGAGTGACTCAGCGCGAGGAGGAGACGTCATGTCGCAGGAGCAGACGAAGCGCCAGGGCGGTGGCGACGGCGACGACGAGTCCGCCGAGGGTGCCTCCGGATCCGGGCAGGAGCGCCGCGAGAAGCTCGGCGAGGACGTGGACACCATCCTCGACGAGATCGACGACGTCCTGGAGGAGAACGCGGAGGACTTCGTCCGGTCCTACGTCCAGAAGGGCGGCGAGTGACCCGATCGCGCCGCGCCGGCTGACCGGCGTCGCGCGGGCGCCAGGTCCGTTCCCGTACTACCGTCCCGGCCGGGTCCGCACCAGCGGGCCCGGCCGTGCCGGAGGCCCCGCCGCCCGGCGGCGCGTCCGGCGCACGCAGCTCGAACGAGAGGCACGTACCCGAAGATGGAGTTCCGGCCGTCGGTCACACCCGGGATCGTGCCCGGGCACCACACAGGTCAGCTCGGCACCTTCCTCACCGGATCCGAGTCGTTCACGGATTTCGTCGGGGCCACAGCACCGCACCTGCTGCCGGGCGCCGGGATCGCGGCCTCGCCGGCGCACGGCGGGAACGCCGCCGACACGCTCGGCGTGCCGCACGGCACCACGATCATCGCCCTCACCTACTCCGGCGGCGTCGTCATCGCCGGTGACCGGCGGGCCACCAGCGGCAACATGATCGCCCAGCGGGACATCGAGAAGGTCTTCGTCACCGACGAGCACTCGGCCGTCGGCATCGCCGGCTCGGCCGGGATCGCCGTGGAGATGGTCCGGCTGTTCAGCGTCGACCTGGAGAACTACGAGAAGCTCGAGGGCGTGCCGCTCTCGCTGGACGGCAAGGCGAACCGGCTTGCCGGGATGGTCCGGCAGAACCTCGGCGCGGCGATGCAGGGCTTCGTCGTGGTCCCGCTGTTCGCCGGGTACGACACCGACATCGCCGACCCGGCCCGGGCGGGCCGCATCGTGACCTTCGACCCCACCGGCGGCCGGTACGACGAGAACCTCGGCTTCCACGCGGTCGGTTCCGGCTCGGTCTTCGCGAAGTCGTCGCTGAAGAAGCTGCACGACCCGGCCGCGGACCTCGCCGGCGCGGTGCGGACGGCGATCGAGGCGCTCTACGACGCGGCCGACGACGACACCGCCACCGGCGGGCCGGACACCGTCCGCCGGATCTACCCGGTCGTCGTCGGGATCGACGCCGACGGAGCGGTCCGCCGCGGCGAGGACGAGATCGCCGCCGTCGTCGAGCAGGTGATCGCCGGGCGCCGGGAGCGTCCCGGCGGACCTTCCCGCTGACCGACGTCCGCCGCCGCCCGCACCGTACGAGCCACTGGAGCGCTCCCCATGACGATGCCGTTCTACTCCTCCGTCGACCAGCTGCTGCGCGACCGCTCGGAGCTCGCCCGCAAGGGCATCGCCCGCGGTCGCAGCGTGGTCGTGCTCACCTATGCCGGCGGCGTGCTGTTCGTCGCCGAGAACCGCGGCACCTCGCTGCGGAAGGTCTCCGAGATCTACGACCGGATCGGCTTCGCCGCGGTCGGCCGGTACAACGAGTTCGAGAACCTGCGCACCGGTGGCATCCGGATGGCCGACTACCGCGGCTTCACCTACGACCGGCGGGACGTGACCGGCCGGATGCTGGCGAACGCCTACGCGCAGGCGGTCGGCACCGCGTTCGTCGAGCAGCAGAAGCCGTTCGAGGTCGAGCTGTGCGTCGCCGAGGTCGGCGAGCGCCCGGACGGCGACCAGCTCTACCGGATCACCTACGACGGCTCGATCACCGACGAGCCGCGATTCGTGGTGATGGGCGGCCAGACCGAGCCGATCTCGACGAAGCTGGGCGAGACCTACCAAGCAGGCCTGGAGCTGGAGGCGGCGATCGCGGTCGCGCTCGGCGGCCTGCAGGTGCCGGGCGCCGATCCGGCGTCGGGCGGCAACGGCAGCAACGCCCAGCCCCGGGTGCTCGGGGCGGACGCGCTCGAGGTCGCCGTCCTCGACCGGACCCGGGCCCGCCGCACCTTCCGCCGGATCGACCGGGACGCGCTGGCCGGGCTGCTGCCCGCCGCCAACCGCGGGACCGCGGAGCCGGAGCCGGGTGTCGCCGGCGGTGACGACGCCGCGGCCGCCGAGGGCGCCCTGGACGACGGCGGCGACTCCTGACCCGGTTCTCCGCCACCACCGAGTCCGAGGCGGTCGTCACCGCGGACCGGACGGCGGTGTGGCGGGTGCTGACCGATCCGCGGCTGCTGCCGAAGCTCACCCCGCTGCTGAGCCGGATCGACGCCACCGAGGACGACGAGGGCACCTGGTGGCGCTGGCACATGGTGCAGCTCGCCGTCCTCGGCGTCGGGATCAAGCCGGTGTTCACCGAGCGGATGACCTTCACCGAGGGCAAGCGGATCGAGTTCACGCACGTCCCGCCGCCGGGTGTCACCGAGTGGGCGGGCGCGGAGGGCCATTACGCGCTCACCGACGCCGAGCCGGACGCCGACGGGACGCCCGCCACGCACCTGGAGATCGCCCTCACCCTGGACGTCGCCCTGCCGCTGTCCCGGCTGGCGGCGCCGGTCGTGACCCGGACGATGCGCGCGACCATGGACATGACCGGCGACCGGTTCTCGGCGAACCTGCTGCGGCACCTGGATGCGCGGGAGCGCTGACCGCGCGGGCTCAGCGCTCGGCCGCCGGCCGCGAGCCGGGATCGGCCAGGAACTGGATGCGCTCGGTCACCGGGTTGTGCCGGGTGTTCTGGAACGCGGCGATCCGCCACCGCTCACCGTCCCGGACGACGGTGTAGGCCTGCACCTTGCCGGGCACCCGTGGCGGCGTGTCCTCGCAGGTGTCGCCCCGGGAGGACACGACCGCCACGTCGGGATGCACGAACCGCACCGACAGGTAGGAGCTCGTGAGCCGGGTCCCGGAGAGCACCCCTCGAGCAACGCCCGGTGCCCCTCCACGATGTCCGCCCGGCCGGCGTAGTGCGTGCCGACCCAGCCGGTGTAGGTGGCGTCGGCGGTGACGGCCGCGCCGTAGGCGTCGGCGGCCTCCCATGCCTCGGTGAGCGAGCCGAGCGCCGCGCACACCAGCTCGTGGTCGGCGCTGCCGGCGACGGCGGATCCGGTCACCGGGGCAGCCGCGCAGTCCGGCGTCCCGATGACGGCGGGCGTGGACGTCGCGGAGACTCAGAGGTACCCGCCTGCGCCCAGGGCGGCGACGGCCGCGACGGCGATCGCGGCGCGGCGCAGCCGGCGCCGTCCGGCCCCGGGGCCTGCCCCCGGACGGCGACTCGGCACCGGGGTGGCCGGTCCCGGCGCCGGTCCTGCGGTCCGCGGCGGTGTCGGTCATGATGCCTCCAAAGCGTGTGCGAGGCGCCGTCGTCCGGTTCCACCTGCAGGCGGCCGAGCGGTCCGGCCTCGGGCCGACCGACTACCAGGCGGCGAGCCTGCTAAAGCTGGACGGCCCGACCACCACCGGCGCCCTCGGCGGGCGCCTCGGCCTGACCGCGGGCTCCGCGACCCGGGTGGTGGACCGCCTGGTGGCGGCGGGACTGGCCCGGCGGATCGCCGACCCGGGCGACCGACGGCGGGTGCTGGTCGAGCACACCGGGGTGCTGCCGGACGGGCTGGCCGGGCTGCTGGACCGGGTCCGGGCGCCGCTCGGTGAGCTGATGGCCGGACTCACCGGGCCGGAGCGGGCCGGCGTCGCCCGGTACCTGGCGGTGGCCGAACGTGCGTACCGCGAGGAGCTCGACGAACCCGGTCCACCCCTGGAATGATTGAACGAGCAACTACGTTGGGGCGGTGCATGAGCGACTACGTTTTCGGACTGGACACCTTCGGCGACGTCCCGACGGACGACGGGGGCGCGCTGCTCTCGCATCCCCGGGCCATCCGGCAGGTGGTCGACGAGGTGGTGCTGGCCGACGGGGCCGGTGTCGACGTCGTCGCACTGGGGGAGCACCACCGCCCCGAGTACTCGATCTCCACCCCGGAGACGGTGCTCGCCGGGATCGCCACCCGCACCTCCCGGATCCGGCTGTCCTCCGGTGTGACGGTGCTGAGCTCCGACGACCCGGTGCGGGTCTACCAGCGGTTCGCCACCCTGGACGCGCTCTCCGACGGCCGGGCCGAGGTGATCGTCGGTCGCGGCTCGTTCACCGAGTCGTTCCCGCTGTTCGGCTACGACATGGGCGACTACGAGGTGCTGTTCGACGAGAAGCTGGACCTGTTCGTCAAGCTCCTCGAGGAGAAGCCGGTCAGCTGGCAGGGCAGCACCCGGGCCGCGCTGGACGGCGTCGAGGTGTTCCCGAAGGCGGGCCGCCGGATCCCGGTCTGGGTCGGCGTCGGCGGCTCCCCGGAGTCGGTCGTCCGCACCGCCCACCACGACCTCGGTCTCATGCTCGCCATCATCGGCGGCCCGCCCCAGCGGTTCGCCGCCTACGTCGACCTCTACCACCGGGCCGTCGAGCAGTTCGGGAACCAGCCGCACCCGGTCGGGATGCACGCGCCGGGCTTCATCGCCGACACCGACGAGGAGGCCCGGGAGATCTTCTACGCGCCGTACAAGGCGCAGATGGACCTGATCGGCGCCCAGCGCGGCTGGCCGCCGATGGAACGGTCGCGGTTCGACGCCGAGATCGAGCAGGGTGCGCTGCACGTGGGCTCCCCGGAGACGGTCGCCCGCAAGATCGCCGACTCGGTGCGCGCGGTCGGCGCCCGGCGCTTCGACCTGATCTACACCGTCGGGCCGCAGCCGGTGTCGGCGCGGCTCAAGGCGGTCGAGCTCTACGGCACCCGGGTCATCCCGATGGTGCGGGAGCTGCTGGCCTGATTCCCGGTGCCGCGCGGTCCGTCCCGGTCCCGGGTCCCGGGTCCCGGGCGGCGGCCACCGCGCGCCCGGCGGCGGCCCGCAGCGCCGCGCCGAGCGCGCGCAACGGCGGCAGCGCGGCGTCCTGCTCGCGGGTCGCCAGCACCAGCGACCGCCCGATCGCCGGGGTGCAGGACAGGAACCGCACCCCGTCCGGCGGCGGGGTGACCGCCACCCCGGGCACCACGGCGACCGCCAGCCCGGCCCGCACCAGGGCGAGCTGGGTGGCGAAGTCGGCGAACAGGTAGCGGATCTCGGGCTCGACGTCGTTCGCCCGCAGCAGCTGCACCAGCGCCTCGTACGGCTCGGTGCCGGCCGGGCTGGACGCCCACACCTCACCGGCCAGCTCACCCAGCGGGGCCGGGTCGCGCTCGGCGACCCGGTGCCCCTCCGGGACGGCGAGCAGCACCGGCTCGGTGACCAGCGTCGTCACCCGGACCCCCGGCGGCAGCCGGGCCGGCCGGTGCGTCCAGCTCTCCAGGAGCACGGCGTCGAGATCGCGGGAGCGCAGCGCGGGCAGCAGATCGACCACCTCGCCGTCGTGCACGGTGGGCACCAGCCGGGGATGCTCGGCCGCCAGCGCGCCCAGCACCTCGGGGAACAGCGCCCGCAGCGCGGAGGCGACCGAGCCGATCCGCAGCGGCCCGGCCACCTCGTCCTGCAGTGCGGCAAGGTCGCGCTCGGCGTCGGCGACGGCCCCGGCGATCGCCGCGGCGTGCCCGGCGAGAACGTGCCCGGCCGCGGTCAGCCGGATGCCGCGGCCGTCCGGTTCGACCAGCCGGGTGCCCGCCTCGCGTTCGAGCCTGCGCAGCTGCTGGGTGACGGCCGGGCCGGTGATGTGCAGCGCGGCCGCCGCCCCGCCGACCGAACCGTGCTCGGCGACGGCGGCGAAGACCCGCAACCGGTCCCAGGTAATCACGTAGCCATTCTAATCAGTGCACCACACAAACAGTCATTAGCGCTTCGTGGTCTTGCTGGGGACGCTGGATCACGTGACCGCTCCCGCCGCTTCCCCCACCTCCCCGCCCACGCCGACCGACCCGCGGGCCGTCGGCGCGCTGCTCGCCGGGGCCGCGGTGCTCGCGTGGACCGGGATCCTGGTCGCGCTGACCGGGGCCGACCCGGCGACCGCGTCGTTCTGGCGGTGCGTGCTCGCGCTGGTGGTGCTGGTGCCGTGGGCCCTGGCCGAGTACCGCAGGCACGGCCCGGTGACGGTCGCCGCGGCCGGCTGGGCGCTGCTGTCCGGGGTGCTGCTGGGGGCCGACTTCCTGCTGTGGACCCGGGCAGTGCTCGACGCCGGGTCCGGGATCGCCAACGTCGTGCTCAACGTACAGGTGCTGGCCCTGCCGCTGATCGCCTTCCTGGTCGCGGGGGAGCGGATGGCGCGCACCCAGTTGCTCGCCGCGCCGGTGCTGCTCGGCGGGATCCTGCTGGCCGGCGGGGTGCTCGGCGCCGGGGCGGGCGGACCGGCCCCGGTCCGCGGTGCGGTGCTCGGCACGCTCGCCGGGATCGCCTACGCCGGGTTCCTGTACCTGAACCGGCAGGTGTCCCGCCGGAACCCGCGGCACCTGGTCACCCCGGTCGCGCTGGCCACCCTCGGTGCGGCGGTGACCTGCGGGCTCGTGGGCGTCGGGGGCGCCGGGATCGCGTTCGACCTGCCCGCCGCGAGCTGGGCCTGGCTGATCCTGCTGGCGCTGGCCGGGCAGGTGGTGGCCTGGGTGCTGATCGGGCGGGGGACCGCCGGGATGGCGCCGGGCACGGCCGGGGCGCTGCTGCTGGTGCACCCGGTGCTGTCGGTGCTGCTGGGCATGCTGGTGCTCGACGAGCGCCCGACCGCCTGGCAGCTCGCCGGCTGTGTGCTGGTGGTGGTCACGGTCGCCGCGGTGGCCCGACCGGCCCGACCGGCCCGAACTGCCCGGCCGCGGGCCACGCGTACCGCGATCCCGGCCTCGTCGGGCTGACCGGCCGGCTCACAGCTCGATGCGCTGCTCTCCGGTGTAGACGTTGCCGGTGTCGCCGCGCAGGAACCCGACCAGGGTCACGCCGGCCTCGTCGGCCAGCTCGACGGCCAGCGACGACGGCGCGGACACCGCGGCCAGCACGGGCACCCCGGCCATCACGGCCTTCTGGATCAGCTCGAACGACGCCCGCCCGGAGACCATCAGCACCGTCCCCGCGGCGGGCACCCGGCCGTCCATCAGCATCCGGCCGAGCACCTTGTCGACCGCGTTGTGCCGGCCCACGTCCTCCCGGGCCACCAGCAGCTCGCCGGTGGCGTCGAACAGCGCGGCGGCGTGCAGCCCGCCGGTGGAGCCGAACACCTTCTGCCGCTCGCGCAGCCGGTCCGGCAGCTCCAACAGCACGGCGCGGGGGAGCCGCAGCGGATCGGCAGCGGGCGAGTAGCGGGACTTGAGCTTCACCGCGTCCAGCGAGGCCTTGCCGCACACCCCGCACGACGACGTCGTGTAGAAGTTCCGTTCGAGCGACACGTCCGGCGGTTCGACGCCAGGTGCCAGGCCGACGTCGAGCACGTTGTAGGTGTTGCGGCCCTGCTCGTCGAGCGAGTCGCAGTAGCGTGCCGTCGACAGGTCGGCGCCGGACCCGATCACGCCCTCGGTGAGCAGGAAGCCGTGCGCGAGCTCGACGTCGTGCCCGGGGGTCCGCATGGTGACCGTCAGCGGCGAGCCGTCCACCCGGATCTCCAGCGGCTCCTCGGCCACCAGCGTGTCCGGGCGCCGGCGGGTGGTCCCGTCGGCGTTGAGCCGCAGTACCGGGCGCCGGACCGTCAACCGTCCCATCTCGTCCTCTCCCTCCGGTCGCGACGGGTCGGGCGGGTCGGGTCGCGGCCGGACCCCCAGGGTAGGAGCCCGGCCGTAGGATCGCCCGCGTGCGTGGCTACGGGGGGCGCCGGACAGCGGCCGGGATCGTCCTCGCCGGTGGCCGGTCCTCGCGGATGGGTGCGCCGAAGGCCGATCTCGACTGGCACGGTGCGGCGCTGCTGACCCGGACCGTCGCCGTGCTGTCGCGGGCGGTCGACGGCCCGCTGGTGGTGGTGCGTGCGGCCGGGCAGCCACTGCCGGAGCTGCCCGGCGGCACCGAGGTGCTCGACGACCCGGTGCCGGGCCTGGGGCCGCTCCCGGCGATCGGGACCGGGCTCGCCGCCGTCGCGGACCGGGTGGACGTCGCGTTCGTCGCCTCCACCGATCTGCCGCTGCTGCATCCGGCGTTCGCCGCGCGGGTGCTGGACCGGCTGGCCGGGCACGACGTCGCGCTGCCGGTCGCACACGGCCACCACCAGCCGCTCGCGGCCGGCTACCGGGCCGCGCTGGCCCCGGTGATCGCGGAGCTGACCGACGCCGGCGAGGGGCGGCCGCCGTCGCTGTTCGCCCGGGTCGGGGTGTGCCGGATCGACGAGGCGTCGCTGCGGTCCGATCCGGTGCTGGCCCGGCTCGATCCGGGGCTGGACTCGCTGGTCAACGTCAACACCCCGGAGGAGTACGCCGCCGCGCTGCGCCGGCCGGCGCCTGCGGTGAAGCTGCACGGGGCCGGCGGCACGACGACGGCACGGGCGGCGACGGCGGGTGCTCTCGGCGGGCCGGTCGTCGCGGTGGGGGAGACGGTGGCCCCGGCCGGGCCGCTGCCGGCCTGGTTCCCGCTCGTCACCGGCGACGAGCTGCGGATCGGATGACGGTGCGCCCGGGCCGGCGGCCCCGGGTGCCCCGTGATCCGGCGGCTCAGGTCGGGTCCGCGGCGCCGCCGGGGGTCCGGAGCACGGCCCGCAGGAACCCGGCCAGCGCGTGCCCGACGTGGTCGGCGACCGGTTCCCGGGGATCGAAGCCCCACCACAGCAGCGTGCCCTGCCAGTAGGTCGCGAGCATCCCGCCGATCCCCGGCGGGGCGCCGGACGTGCCGGCCAGGCAGCCGTCGAGCACCCGGGTGAGCGTGCCGCGCCAGACCGCGCCCCGGGCCCTCACCTCGGGATCGAGCAGGTCCTCGCGCAGGACCAGCAGGGCGTCGGCGTAGCTGTCGATCCCGCCGTACTGCTCCGACAGCCCGGACAGGAAGGCGATCGCGCCGTCCGGGGTCGGCTCGGCCGCGTCGCCGAGCTCGGCGGTGCGGTGCTCCAGCCGGTCCCAGGCGTGCAGCAGCGCCCGGCGCAGCAGGCCGGCCTTGGTCCCGAACCGTTGCACCAGGGTGGCCGGCGCCAGCCCGGCCGCCCCGGCCAGCGCGGCGAAGGTGAGCGCCTGCGGGCCGCGCGCGTGCAGGAGGTCCAGCGCGTGGTCGAGGACCTCGGTATCGGACATCAGCTTGTGGCGGGGCATGGCGCCATCGTATATATAAACGAGTATTCGGTTATGAAGGAGGGCACATGACACTCGCCGGGCGGGTCGCGCTGGTCGCCGGGGCGACCCGCGGAGCGGGGCGCGGGATCGCGGTCGAGCTGGGGGCGGCGGGGGCCACGGTGTACTGCACCGGCCGGACCACCCGCGCGCAACCGTCCGAGTACGGCAGGCCGGAGACGATCGAGGACACCGCCGACCTGGTCACCGCGGCCGGGGGCACCGGGATCGCGGTCCCCACCGACCATCTCGACCCGGCGGCGGTGGCCGCGCTGGTGGATCGCGTCGAACGCGACCACGGGCGGCTCGACGTGCTGGTCAACGACATCTGGGGCGGTGAGCTGATGGTGGAGTGGGACGTCCCGGTCTGGCGGCACGACCTCGCGAACGGCCTGCGGACGCTGCGCCTGGCGATCGAGACCCACCTGGTGACCGCGCACCACGCCCTGCGGCTGCTGTCGCGCACCCCGGGCGGGCTGGTCGTCGAGGTCACCGACGGCACGGCCGACTACAACGCGCAGAACTACCGGCTCAACGTCTACTACGACCTGGCCAAGGTCGCCCCGATCCGGCTGGCCCGCTCCTGGGCGCACGAGCTGCGCGGGTACGGCGGCACGGCCGTCGCCGTCACCCCGGGGTGGCTGCGGTCGGAGCTCATGCTGGAGCACTTCGGCGTCACCGAGGACACCTGGCGGGACGCCCTGGAGCGGGAGCCGCACTTCGCGATCTCGGAGACGCCGCGGTTCGTCGGCCGGGGGATCGCGGCCCTGGCCGCGGATCCGGACCGGCACCGGTGGAACGGGCGCTCCACGTCGTCCGGTGAGCTCGGGCGCGAGTACGGCGTGGACGACCTGGACGGGTCCCGGCCGGACGCGTGGCGGTACGTGGTCCAGGTGCAGGACGCGGGACTGCCCGCGGACACCACCGGGTACCGGTGAGCGCGGTCAGCCCCGGTCGCGGCGCCTCAGCAGCTGCGGGGCGGCGAGCGCCGCGGCCGCGAGCACCGCCACCCCCGCGCAGAACCCGATGCCCGCGGTCCGCAGGTCCCACACCTGGCTCGCCGCGCCCAGCCCGATGATCGGCGCCGGGATCGCGACGTAGAGCACCACGAAGTAGGC
Source organism: Pseudonocardia sp. DxW (assembly GCF_058448985.1). Lineage (NCBI taxonomy): Bacteria > Bacillati > Actinomycetota > Actinomycetes > Pseudonocardiales > Pseudonocardiaceae > Pseudonocardia > Pseudonocardia sp. DxW. The sequence continues at coordinate 19,459 of NZ_JBZFLK010000031.1, forward strand.
CGACGTCATCCCGGCCCGCTGCCGGGGGTCCACCCGGGCGTTCACCGCGGCCAGCCCGGTGGCGAACGTCATGCCCTGCCCGGCGCCGGCGACCAGCGCCCCGGCGACCAGCTCGGCCATCGAGCCCTGCGCGACCGACAGCGCGACCAGGCCGGCGCCGAGGACGAGCAGGACGCACCCGGCGTCGAGCGTCCGCTCCGTGGCGCGGGCGCGGGCGCGGACGACGACCTGCGCGACGACCGACGAGCCCAGCATCAGCAGCGGCATCAGGCCGGCGACCGCGTGGTCCCGGTGCCCGATGATCTCGGGACGATTCGCGGGGACAGCGCCGTGAACAGGCCGATCGTCGCGAACCCGGCGATCCCGGCCGTCGCCGAGATCGCGAACACCGCCCGGGCCGGGGCCGGGACCGTGAGCGCCCGGGGCGCAGCACCGGGTGCGCCGGACGGTCGCGGACCGTCTCCGGTGCGGCGAGCACCAGCAGCCCGCAGAGCGCGACGGCGACGGCGTGCACCGCGAAGGCCAGGTGCAGCGGTGCCGGGAGGTACTGGACGGCGAGCCCGGCCAGTGCCGCGCCGAGCCCGAGGCCGCCGATGTTCGCGACGGTCGCGACCGCCGGGCCGCGGTCCCGCCACCCGGGCGGGGCGGCCTCGATCACGGCCGCGGTCGCGGCACCGGCGTAGATGCCGGTGGTCCCGATCATGACCACGGCGAAGGTAGTCGCGAGCCCCGCGAACGCGGCGGACGGTCTCGGGCGGACGATGATCGGGGCCTTCCGGGGGCGTGGGTTGCAGGATGCAGCGGTCATGATCCTCGTCCGGTTCCGCCGTCGCCGCCCGGCGGCCCCGCCCGGCCGCATCCGGAACGCTCCGTCAGCGTGGCGGACGACGCCCACCGGCCGGGCCGGTCAGGGCCTGCGGCGCAGCACGTGCAGGTCCACCCCGTCCGGCAGCGGCCGGGTCCGCACGATCCACCGGTCCTTGTTCTCCGCCAGCCATCGGGGCGTCTCCGGCCGCCCGGGATCGGTCAGCCACACCGCGGCCCGCCTGCTGGTCACCCGGGGCAGCAGGGCGGTGAGCGCCGCCGCGGCGGCCGCGCCGTAGAGCACGTCGGAGGCGAGCACCAGGTCCCAGCGGGTGGCGTCGAGTACCGGGTCCCGGCCGTCGAACGAGGCGGCCGCGGTCTCCACCCGCAGCCCGGACCGGCGCGCGTTCGCGGCGGCCCAGGCGACCGCCGCGGGTGACCGGTCGGTCGCGACCACCGGCACCGCGCCGGCCCGGGCGGCGACCAGCGACGGCAGCCCGAGGCCGCAGCCCAGCTCCAGCACCCGGCGCCCGCCCAGCCGGGACGGGCCGGCCCGGTCGACGGTCGTCGCGAGTGCCACGGCGGAGGGCCACAACCGGGCCCAGTGCGGCGGGTGCAGCTCCTCGACGCCCTCGGCGACGGTGACGGCGTCGAACCCGACCGCGTCCGGGTCGGCCGGGCGGAGCAGGGTCAGCGGCCCGCGGGGGAGGGCGATCCGCTCCAGCACGCCCGGCCCGGTCGGTCCCTGCGGCCCGGGCGACGGTGGTGTCGTGCCCTCAGATCCCGGCACGGTGCGTCCAGCGACCCCCGACCAGCGTCCCGGCGACCGGCATCGCCCGCAGCGTCGCCGGGTCGCACGAGGTCGGGTCCGCGTCGGTGAGCACGAGATCGGCGCGGGCGCCCTCGGTCACGGCCGCGACCGAACCGGGCATCACCCCGAAGGACGCGCCGAGCGCGGTGGCCCGGCCGATCTCCTGCTCGGGATGCCAGCGGTCCCGCCCGTCGGCCGACCGGTGCACTGCCGCGGCCAGCGCGACCCACGGGTCGAGCGGGGCGACCGGGGCGTCCGACCCGAGTGCCAGCCGGGCGCCCGCCCGGTGCAGCGAGGCGAACGCGAACGCCCGCCCGGTGCGGCCGGCCCACAGCCGGTCGGCGACGTCCCGGTCGTCCAGCGCGTGCTCCGGCTGCACGCTGGCGACCAGGCCGAGCGCGGCGAACCGGGGCACGTCGTCGTCGGTGAGCAGCTGGGCGTGCTCGATCCGGCCGTGCGCACCGGTGCCCGCGAACGCGTCCAGCACCAGGGTGTTCGCGTGGTCCCCGATCGCGTGCAGGGCGGCGGTGAGACCCGCCGCGTGCGCCCGGGACAGCAGCGGGAGCAGCTCCTCGGGCGGCACGACCAGCAGGCCGCACGGATGGTCGAGGACCACCCCGGGCGGCGCCGGATAGGGGTCGTAGCAGTAGGCGGTGCGGGTGTTCAGCGACCCGTCGGTGATCACCTTCAGCGGTCCGGCGGTCAGCAGCCCGCCGGTGCCGTCGACGACGTCGCCGGAGCGCAGACCGGTCGCGATCATCGCGTCCAGCCGGTCCGGCCAGACCGACGCCTCGACCCGCAGCCCGGTCACGCCGGCGTCGATCCGCCGCTGCCAGTCCGGCAGCGACCAGGGGGCCTCGAAGTCCACGACGCCGACCACCCCGCGGGCCGACGCCGCCCGCGCGGCCTCGGCGACGAAGCCGTCGAGCACGTCGGCCGGCACGTCCTGCAGGGCGACGGTGACCTCGAAGAACTCGGACTCGCGGATCCGGCCGGTCGGATGGCCGGGATGCCCGAACCGGGCCGCCGCGGCGCCGTTGAGCCAGCCCTGGTGCAGGTCGCCGGAGACCAGCACGACCGGGACGTCACCGGCCGCGGTCCGGGACACGGCGTCGAGCAGCGAGCGGTGCGCCTCGTCGGGCCACAGCGCGTCCCGGAAGCCGAAGCCGACCAGGACCTCGCCGGGCGCCGGCGGGTCCGTGGCGATCCGGTCGGCGACCAGCGCGGCGCACCGGGCGGCCGACCGGGCCCCGGACAGGTCGAGCCGGCGCCGGGCCAGCGACCACTGCGCCATGTGCACGTGGTGGTCCCACAGCCCGGGCAGGAGCGCGCGGCCGTCGCACTCGACGGTCTCGATCCCGGTCCCGGCCGGTTCGAGCCCGCGCCCGACCGCGGCCACCCGGTGCCCGGACAGCAGCACGTCCACCGGCTCGCCGAGGCCGTCGCAACCGGGCAGCAGCGGGCGGACCGACCGCAGCAGCAACGGCGTCATCCCTGGTAGGGGCGGTCGCGGCCGGTCCAGCGGTCCTCGTCGCGCCGGTAGACCGGGATGGGCCGCTCGGCGACCCGGAACGTGTAGCGGCCGGCCTCCTCGACCACCTCGCCGTCGGTCGCCAGCATGCTCGGCTCGAGCAGCTCCACGTCCAGGCGCGGCACCTCGCGCTGGTGGTAGACCCGGCTGTGGCCGAGCGCGCCCAGGATCAGCGCCAGCACCACCCGCAGCCGGGAGAACCGCACGTCGGCGCGCAGCCAGCGGATGTCCAACAGGCCCGAGTCCAGCGTCGGCCGCCAGGCCGGCACGGCACCGCGCGGGTGGTAGGGGCCGTTGCCGACGAACAGGAACCACACCTTGTACCAGCGGTCGTCGATCTTCACGCTGATCTTCTCCGAGCGCCGCAGCACCGTGATCAGCGCCGCCGCGAAGGCCGGCCACTTGCCGTAGCGCGGCTGCCACTGCTCGCGCAGCCGCACCAGCTCCGGGTAGGAGCCGATCGAGGCGGTGTTGATGAAGTAGCGGGTCCGGGTGACCGAGGCGTCCTCCGGATCGTCCAGCCGACCCGGGTGCGCCTCGACGAGTGCCAGGTCGACGGCGACCGCCTCACCGGCCTGGGTCGCGTCCACCGCCTCCTGGGTGTCGTAGACGCCGACGTCACGGGCGAAGTGGTTCAGCGTGCCGCCCGGGACGACGACCAGCGGCAGCCCGTACCGGTCGGCCACCGCCGCGGCGGTCGCCACCGTGCCGTCCCCGCCGGCCACGCCGACCGCGCGCACCCACTGCCCGCGCTGCGCGATCGCGTCCTCCAGCATGTCCTCGACCTTCACCCCGTCACCGACGACGAGATGGTGCGCGGCGGGCAGCCGCTGCCGGACCTCGTCGGAGACGTCGTGGTCGGGCGGCCCGGAGAACGGGTTGGACACGATGACCAGGCCGTCGCCGTGCGGCAGCACCGGCACCGTGTCGATCGGCCGGGCCCGCGCCTCGTCGCTCGGCCGGACCGGCCACCAGCGGCGGGTCAGCTGCGCGACGCCGGTCCCGACGGCGGCGCCGGCCAGCACGTCGGAGGTCCAGTGCACCCCGACGTGCACCCGCGACCAGCCGACCAGCGCGGCCAGCGGCACCACCACCGGCGCGGCCCGCCGGTGCTCCAGCACCACCGCGGTGGCGAACGCGGCGGCCGACGCCGCGTGCCCGGACGGGAACGACGACGACGACGGCGGGTCGCTCACCGTCCGGTACACCGGGAGCCCGGCCGCGGCCGGCCGGCGCCGGGGCAGCAGCGGCTTGAGGACCGCGTTCGCGGTGAGGCTGGTCAGCGCGATCGACGCGACGCCGCGCAGCGCCGCCTTGCGACTCGCCCCGCGCCGTGCCGCGAGGATCCCGGCCACCGCGAACCACAGCAGGCTGTGATCGGCCGACCGGGTGAGACGGCGCAGCGTGGTGTCCACCCGGCTCGGCGGGCGGCTCGCGATGAAATCGGTGATGCCCTGGTCGACCTGCGAGACCGTCGCGATACCCCCGTCCACCCGGCGGGACCGACGTGCGACGCGCTCGAACCATCCGCTCACAACACTGACAGTAGAGGGGGTCGGGCGCCTACCCTGAACGGCATGCAGCGTCGGATCTTCGGGATCGAGACGGAGTTCGGTGTCACGTGCACCTTCCACGGGCAGCGCCGTCTGTCCCCGGACGAGGTGGCCCGCTACCTGTTCCGGCGGGTCGTGTCGTGGGGCCGTTCCTCCAACGTCTTCCTCCGCAACGGTGCCCGTCTGTACCTCGACGTCGGTTCCCATCCCGAGTACGCCACCGCCGAGTGCGACTCGCTGACCCAGCTCGTCGCGCACGACAAGGCGGGCGAACGCATCCTCGAGGACCTCCTGGTCGACGCCGAGCGCCGGCTGGTCGACGAGGGCATCGGCGGTGACATCTACCTGTTCAAGAACAACACCGACTCGGCCGGCAACTCCTACGGCTGCCACGAGAACTACCTGGTCGCCCGGCAGGGCGAGTTCTCCCGGATCGCCGACGTGCTGCTGCCGTTCCTGGTCACCCGGCAGCTGATCTGCGGCGCCGGGAAGGTGCTGCAGACCCCGCGCGGCGCGGTGTACTGCCTGTCCCAGCGGGCCGAGCACATCTGGGAGGGCGTCTCCTCGGCGACCACCCGGTCCCGCCCGATCATCAACACCCGCGACGAGCCGCACGCCGACGCCGAGCGCTACCGCAGGCTGCACGTCATCGTCGGCGACTCGAACATGTCCGAGGTCACGACCCTGCTCAAGGTGGGATCGGCGACCCTGGTGCTGGAGATGATCGAGGCGGGCGTCCAGTTCCGGGACTTCACCCTGGACAACCCGATCCGGGCGATCCGGGAGATCAGCCACGACCTGACCGGCCGCCGCCCGGTCCGGATGGCCGGCGGCCGGGAGGCCAGCGCGCTGGACATCCAGCGCGAGTACCACGCCCGCGCCGTCGAGTACCTGCAGAGCCGCGGGCACGAGGACAAGGTGATGGAGCGGGTCGTCGAGCTCTGGGGCCGCACGCTGGACGCGGTCGAGCAGCAGGACCTCTCGCTGATCGACCGCGAGATCGACTGGGCGATCAAGCACCGGCTGGTCGAGCGGTACCGCAACAAGCACGACATGGAGCTGTCCAGCGCCCGGATCGCCCAGCTCGACCTGGCCTACCACGACGTGCGGCGCGGCCGCGGGCTGTTCGACATGCTCCAGCGCAAGGACCTGGTGGACCGGGTGACCGACGACGGCGAGATCGAGGCCGCCAAGGACACCCCGCCGCAGTCCACCCGGGCCAAGCTGCGCGGCGACTTCATCGCCGCCGCCCAGGCCGCCGGCCGCGACTTCACCGTCGACTGGGTGCACCTGAAGCTCAACGACCAGGCCCAGCGGACCGTGCTGTGCAAGGACCCGTTCCGGGCCGTCGACGAGCGGGTGGACCGGCTCATCGCCTCGCTGTAGCCGCGCTGCGGGTGGCCGCCGCGGCGGCCACCCGCAGCAGGGTTCAGGACTGGATGCTGTCCGGCTGGGCGACCCGCCCGAAGCGGGACTCGGACGGATCGGCGAACACGTGCAGGCCGAACCGGCGGGACAGCTCACGGCAGACGGCCACGCCGCGCACCGAGTTGCCGTGCCGGTCCAGCCCGGGGGAGTAGACGCCCAGGCCGAAGTACCGCGGCAGGGTCCCCATGATCCCGCCGGACACCCCGCTCTTCGCCGGGATGCCGACGTCGTGCGCCCACTCGCCGGCGGCGTCGTACATGCCGCACATGCTCATCACGCTGATCACCGTGCGCAGGTGCTCGCGGTGCAGCGCCGTCTCGCCGGTCAGCGGGTTGACGCCGCCGTTGGCCAGGGTCGCCGCCATCACCGACAGCTCCGGCGTGGTGACCGTGATCGAGCAGGCCGACAGGTAGACGAACAGGTTGTCGTCGATGTCGCCGTGCAGCATGCCGAGGCTGCGCATCAGGTAGGACAGGCCGAGGTTGCGGTCGTTGGAGACCAGCTGCTCGTCCAGGATCTGCTGGTCGACGACGAGTTCCGGGTTGCCCGTGTAGGCCCGGTAGCGCTCCAGCAGCCGCTCGACCCGCTCCTCCTTCGACGACCCCTTGACCAGGTTCGCCGCGACCAGCGCGCCCGCGTTGATCATGGGGTTGAACGGGCGGTTGTGCACGTCGTCGAAGGTGATGGAGTTGAACGGGTCCCCGGAGGGCTCGACGCCGACCGCGTCGAGGGTGGCGTCCAGGCCGTTGTCCTCCAGGGCCAGCCCGTAGGTGAACACCTTGGAGATCGAGTGCAGCGGGAACCGGATGTCGCAGTCGCCGACCCGCCACTGGGTGCCGTCGACGTTGGTCCCGGCGAGCCCGAACTCGTCGGCGCGGGCCTCCATCTCGGCCGGGTAGTAGCTGACGACCTCCTCACCGGGCAGCAGGCTCCCCCGGCCCGCGGTGCAGGTGTTGCGCAGGTCCTCGAGCTGCTCCTGGACCAGCTCGCGTTCCTTCTGGGCGACCATGTCGTCCCTCCCCGTCGACGATGTGGACCACCGCAACGTAGAGGTCCGGCGGCCGGTCCGCGCTACAGCCCCTCCGGCAGCCAGCCGTCCCCGGACGGGTACATCTCGGTGGCGTCGTCCCGCCGGCCGGGCCGCACGATCCGGCCCAGCCGGGACTCCGACGGATCGGCGAACACGTGCAGCCCGAACCGGTCCGACAGCGCCCGGCACACCGCGACCCCGCGGGCGGAGTTGCCGTGCCGGTCCAGGCCGGGGGAGTGCACGCCGACCCCGATGGCGTCCGGGATGACGGCCAGGATCGCGCCGGACACGCTGGACTTGGCCGGGATGCCGACGTCGTAGTGCCACTGCCCGGCGGCGTCGTACATGCCGCACATGCTCATCACGCTGAGCACGTCGCGGGTGTAGGTGCGGGGCAGCGCCGGGACGCCGGTGAACGGGTTCGCGCCGCCGCGGGCGATGGTGGCGGCCATCGTCGAGAGCTCGACGCTGCTGACGCACACCGAGCACGCCGCCAGGTACACGTAGAGGTTGTCCTCGATGTTGCCGTGCAGCATGCCGAGGCTGCGCATGAGGTAGGACAGCGAGACGTTGCGGTCGTTGGAGACGAGCTGCTCGGCGAGGATGTCCTCGTCCACGGTGAGATCGGGGTTCCCGGCGTAGATCCGCAGCCGGGTGAGCAGCCGCTCGACCTTCTCCTCCTTGGTCGAGCCGTGCACGAGGTTCACCGCGACCAGCGCCCCGGCGTTGATCATGGGGTTGAACGGGCGGTTGTTGACCTCGTCGAAGCTGATCGAGTTGAACGGGTCGCCGGAGGGCTCGACGCCGACCCGGAGCATGACCTCCTCGCGGCCGTTGTCCTCCAGGGCGAGTCCGTAGGTGAAGACCTTCGAGATGGAGTGCAGCGGGAACCGGACGTCGGCGTCGCCGACCTGCCACTGGGTGCCGTCGACGTCGGTGGCGGCCAGGCCGAACACGTCGGCGCGGGCCGCCATCGACGGCGGGTAGTAGGAGACCACCCGGCCGTCCGGGATGCCGCCGGGGCGGCCGACGACCTGGTGCAGCTCCTCGAGCTGCTGCTGGACGATCTCGCGCTCGGTCTGCTCCATCCCGCCCCCTCCGCCGTCGCTCGGCGCGGGGGCCCGTCCCGCCGCGACCGGTGCGCAGCGGAACCTAGATCACGCGGGCGGCTCACTCGATGCCGGGCATGATCCTCCGCCGGAGCTCGGCCAGCTCGTCCTGTACCTCCGGGTCCGCGGGGCCGGCCTTCTCCGGGGCCGGTGCGATCCCCATCGCGCGCAGCAGCCCGGTCGCCGCGGCCGCCGGGTCACCGGTCTCGCCGAGGACCGGGTGCAGCCCCTGTTCGGCGAGATGGTGGAACACCAGGTTCACCACGGTCCACGGGTTGTACGTCTCCTGGTCGGGCGTCACGGGGCCACCTCCACGTCCGGCGTCGTCGCCGCCGACGAGCCTTTCCCCAACGCGCAGGGCCGTCAACAGCCCTGTCGCAGGATGAGACACCCGGTCGCGCCCGGTCCGGTGTGTCCGGGGCGCCCGGTGCGGGCCGGTGCGCGCGGATACGATGCCGGGGTGTCCTCCGCCCGCGCCGAGCGACTGGTGAACCTGGTGCTCTGCCTGATGTCGACGCGGCAGTTCCTGTCCGCGGAACGGATCCGGGCGACCGTGCCGGGCTACGCCGAGGCGGCGAGCGACGAGGCGTTCTTCCGGATGTTCGAGCGGGACAAGGCGGAGCTGCGCGAGCTCGGCGTGCCGCTGGAGACCGGGCAGAACTCTGTGTTCGACACCGTCGAGGGCTACCGGATCGCCCGCGCCGACTACGAGCTGGGCGAGATCGAGCTGACGCCGGACGAGGCGACCGTGGTGGCGCTGGCCGGGAACCTGTGGGACTCCCCGGAGCTGGCCGGTGCCGCGCACGGGGCGCTGGTGAAGCTGCGGGCGGCCGGGGTGGAGGTCGCGGAGAACCCGGCGGCGACCGTCCGGACCGGCCTGCACGCCGGCGAACCGGCGCTCGCGCCGCTGCTGGCGGCGACCCGGACCGGGCGCGCGGTGCGGTTCGCGCACCGCCGCGGCGGGCCGGCCGGCGAGCCGATCCTGCGCGAGGTGGAGCCCTGGGGGGTGGTCTCGTTCCGCGGCCGCTGGTACCTGGTGGGGCACGACCGCGGCCGGGACGACGTGCGCTGCTTCCGGCTGTCCCGGATCCACGGCGAGATCCGGACGACCGGGCCGGAGGGCGCGGTGCGGGTGCCGGACGGGATCGACCTGCGGGAGATCGTACGCCGCTCCGCGGGGCCGCCGCCGGTCTCGGGCACGGCGCGGGTCTGGGTGGCCGGTGGCCGGGCCGCCGGGCTGCGCCGGCTGGGCCGCGAGATCGGCCCGGCCGAGCACGCCGGGCGTGCCGGGATCGAGATCGAGCTGGACGTGCGGGACCGGGAGACGGTCGCCCGCTGGCTGGCCGGGCACGGGCCGGACGTCGCCGTGCTGGACCCGCCGGAGCTGGCCGGTGCGGTCCGCGCGCTGTGGGCGGGCGCCGCGGACCTCGCGACCGGGGCCGCCCGGTGACCCGGCACGGCGTCGCGCAGCGGCTGCCCCGGCTGCTGTCGCTGGTGCCCTACCTGCGGGCCCGGCCCGGGGTGCCGGTCGCCGAGGCGGCCGCCGACTTCGGCGTCGACGAGAAGCAGCTGCGCCGCGACCTGGAGCTGCTCTGGATGTGCGGGCTCCCCGGCTACGGCCCCGGGGACCTGGTCGACCTGTCGTTCGCCGGGGACACGGTGGACGTCGTGTTCGACGCGGGCCTGACCCGGCCGCTGCGGCTCACCACCAGCGAGGCTACGGCGCTGCTGGTCGCGCTGCGGATGCTGCACCAGGCGCCGGGCGTGGTCGACTCGGACGCCGTCGCCCGGGCGATCGGCAAGATCGAGGCCGCGGTCGGGACGGCGGGGGAGCGGGCCGGCGTGGTGAGCGTCGAGTCCGGGACCGCGGACCGGGAGACCACCGCGGTCGTCCGGGGCGCGCTGGACCGCGGGCGCGCCCTGCGCATCGTCTACTTCACCGCGGGCCGGGACGCGGTGTCCCGGCGCGACGTGGACCCGATGCGGCTGGTCGTCGCCGAGGGCCGCGGCTACCTGGAGGCGTGGTGCCGGCGGGCGGCGGGCGTCCGGATGTTCCGGCTGGACCGGGTCGAGCAGGCCGAGGAGCTCCCGGAGCCGGCCCGCCCGCACCCGGAGGCCGAACCGACCGACGTCACGCACGGCCTGTTCAGCCCGCGCTCGGAGCACCGGCACGCGGTGCTGGAGCTGGACCCGCAGGCGCACTGGGTGGCCGAGTACTACCCGGTGGACGACGTGCGGGCCCCGGAGCCGGGCGCCGACGGCCCGGCGCCCGGGCCCGGCGGTGTGCTGCGCGTGCTGATCCGGTTCGCCGACCCGGACTGGCTGGTCCGGCTGGTGCTGGGGCTGGGCGGGCGGGCCCGGATCGTCGAGCCCGCCGAGCTGGCCACGGCGGTGCGCGAGCGCGCCCGGGAGGCCCTCGCGATGACTGACGGAGCGTGACAGTACGATCACGTTCGGCTTCGTCGCGGGAACGTGAACTCGCGATGACGATCGCTTGGTTCATGCCGGGCACACAGGGACGGCACAGGTGCCGTGCGTAGACTCGGCCAGGTCGAGATCGACGGAGGTTGACACCATGCCCGGTGGCTACGAGTGGCTCATCATCATCGCGGTGCTGCTGCTGCTGTTCGGCGCGAAGAAGCTCCCCGAGATGGCGCGTTCGGTCGGCCAGTCCGCCCGCGTGTTCAAGGGTGAGATGAAGGGTCTGAAGGACGACGACGCCCGTTCGCAGGCGGCGGGATCGGACAAGGCCGCCGAGGCGCCTGCCCCGCAGGAGCTGCCGGCCGCCTCGGCCCCGCAGCGCCAGGCCGAGCCGGCCCCGCAGCAGCCGCAGGACCGCGGCGCGGGTTCCACGAACTGAGGTATCCAGCGCCGTGAAGTCGCCGTTCCGTCGGAAGCGCACCGTCAATCCCGACGGGACCATGACGCTGATCGAGCATCTCTACGAGCTGCGCAACCGGCTCGGGATCTCGCTCGCCGCGATCGCGGTGACCACGGTGTTCGGCTACATCTGGTTCGAGGTGTCGTTCTTCGGCTGGTCCAGCCTGGGCGAGCTGCTCAAGGAGCCGTACTGCTCGCTCCCGGCGACCTCGCGGGCGTCTTTCAACGCCGACCCGAACTCGTGCACGCTGCTCGGCACGACGCCGTTCGACCAGTTCATGCTGCGGCTGAAGGTCGGCGCGACGGCCGGGGTGATCCTGGCCTGCCCGATCTGGCTCTACCAGTTCTGGGGCTTCATCACGCCGGGGCTGCTGAAGAAGGAGCGGCGCTACGCGCTGAGCTTCGTCTCGGTGGCGGCGCTGCTGTTCGTCACCGGCGCCGTGCTCGCCTACCTGATCATCCCGCAGGCGCTCGGCTTCCTGCTGACCATCGGTAGCGAGATCCAGACGACGGCGCTGACCGGCTCGTCGTACTTCTCGCTGGTTGTCAACCTGATCGTCATCTTCGGCGTCAGCTTCCTGATCCCGCTGGTCGTGGTGGCGCTCAACGCCGCCGGGGTGGTCACCTACGCGGCGCTGGCGAAGGCCCGCCGCGGCCTGGTCTTCGGCCTGTTCGTGTTCGCCGCGATCGCGACGCCCGGGCAGGACCCGATCTCGATGCTCGCGCTGGCGTTCGCGCTGACGCTGCTGTTCGAGGGCGCGATCCAGATCTGCCGGTTCAACGACCGCCGCAAGGCCCGCAGGCGGGTCGAGGAGGGCTGGGACGGGCTCGACCCGGACACCCCGTCGCAGATCGACACCACGCCGTCCCGGCTCGACGGGCCGTCCCGGATCGACGAGCCGTCCGACGTCGCGGGCAGCACCCGGACCGCCGCGCCGCCGGTGGCGACCCGCCCGCCGGACCCGACGCCGCCGCAGCAGCGCCGTGACGATCCGGCCCCCGGCTACGACGACATCACCTGAGCCCTCCGCACCGTGTCCCCCGCACCGCGGGTGGCCGCGGACACGTCCGTAGGCTCGTCCCGGACCGGGATCGGCGGGCAGGACAGGCGAGGAGTGGGTCGGGGCGCATGAAGTACAACCGGGTGGTCATCAAGCTCAGCGGGCAGGCGATGGCCGGTGACGACGGCTTCGGCTTCTCGGCCCCCGCGCTGACCCACCTGGCGTCCCAGATCCAGCAGGTCCGCGCGCTGGGCGTGCAGATCGCCGTGGTCGTCGGCGGCGGCAACGTGTTCCGCGGGAACCGCTCCGACTCCTGGGGCATCGACCGCGTCGAGGCCGACAACATCGGCATGCTCGGCACCGTTATCAACAGCCTGCTGCTGCGCGGCAAGCTCTCCGCCGGCGGCGAGGACAACGTCCGGGTGATGACCGCGATCCCGATCAACGCGGTCGCCGAGCCGTTCCTGCGGCTGCGCGCCAAGCGGCACCTGGACAAGGACGCCATCCTGATCTTCTCCGGCGGGAACGGGCAGCCCTTCATCACCACCGACTACCCGAGCGTGCAGCGGGCGCTGGAGATCGGCGCGGACGCCCTGCTCGTCGCCAAGCACGGCGTCGACGGCGTCTACGACACCGATCCGCGCAAGGACTCCGACGCCCGCCGCTACGAGCGGCTGCCCTACGACGAGGTGCTCTCCCGCCGGCTCGCGGTGATGGACCAGACCGCGTTCATCCTGGCCCGCGACCACGGCCTGCCGCTGCACGTGTTCGACATCGAGAAGGACGGCCTGATGGCCGCCATCTGCCGTGGTGAGCACCACGGGACCGAGATCAACTCCGACATCGTGGAGCCGGAGTTCGCGCAGGACGCGTGACCGCCGTCTCCGCACCGGCGGTGTCCCGGCACACCGTCGGGGGTGTGTGACAGCCTGGGGCCGTGAGTACCCGTGCAGGGAGCAGCGACCCGGCCGCCGCCTACGCGGCGGCGAAGGCGAGGGCCGCGCATCCGCGGCTCGCCGAGTTCACCGGTCTGCTGCCGTTCGAGCTGGACGGCTTCCAGCGGGAGGCGTGCGAGGCCCTGGAGGACGGGCACGGCGTGCTGCTGTGCGCGCCCACCGGCGCCGGGAAGACGGTCGCCGGCGAGTTCGCCGTGCACCTGGCGCTCACCGAGGGCCGCAAGTGCTTCTACACCACCCCGATCAAGGCGCTGTCCAACCAGAAGTACGCCGATCTCGTCGACCGCTACGGCGCCGACGCGGTCGGTCTGCTGACCGGTGACACCGCCGTCAACGGGGACGCGCAGGTGGTCGTCATGACCACCGAGGTGCTCCGGAACATGATCTACGCCGACTCCGACGCCGCGGCGAACCGCAGGCTCGACCATCTCGGCTACGTCGTCATGGACGAGGTGCACTACCTCGCCGACCGCTTCCGCGGCGCGGTCTGGGAGGAGGTCATCCTCCAGCTGCCCGAGCACGTCGCCGTGGTCGGGCTGTCCGCGACGGTGAGCAACGCCGAGGAGTTCGGCGACTGGCTGGTCGAGGTCCGCGGGGACACCACCGTCGTCGTCGACGAGCACCGGCCGGTCCCGCTGTGGCAGCACATGATGGTCGGCAACCGGCTGTTCGACCTGTTCGGCGAGCGGCGGCGGCCCGGCGACGGCGCGGCCGAGCTGGTGGTCGATCCGGATCTCGTGCGCTACACCCGCGAGATGCAGCGCCGGGACTTCGCCGGAGCGCGGGCCGCCGACCGGGCCGGCGACCGCGGCCCGCGCTCCGGCGGTGGGCGCGGCCGCGGCGGCCCGCGGGACCGCAACCGCACCCGCGGCGGGCGCGACGCGCGCACCGACGCGACCGCCGTCGTCGGCCGCGGGCCGCGGCCGGGCGGCCCCGGCCGGCCCGGCGAGTTCCGGCCGCCGTCCCGGGTCCAGGTGATCGACCGGCTGGACCGGGAGGGGCTGCTCCCGGCGATCACGTTCGTGTTCTCCCGGGCCGGGTGCGACGCCGCCGTCGGGCAGTGCGTGCGGGCCGGGATCCGGCTCACCGAGCCGGACGAGGTCGACGAGATCCGCCGGATCGTCGAGAAGCACACCGGCGACCTCCCGCAGGCCGACCTGGGCGTGCTGGGGTACTGGGAGTGGCGGGAGGCGCTCGAACGCGGCGTCGCCGCGCACCACGCCGGTATGCTGCCCGCGTTCAAGGAGACAGTCGAGGAGCTGTTCGTCGCCGGCCTGGTGCGGTGCGTGTTCGCCACCGAGACGCTGGCGCTGGGCATCAACATGCCGGCCCGCACGGTGGTGTTGGAGCGGCTGGTCAAGTTCAACGGCGAGGCGCACGTCGACCTGACGCCGGGGGAGTACACCCAGCTCACCGGCCGGGCCGGGCGGCGCGGGATCGACGTCGAGGGGCACGCGGTCGTGCTGTGGACGCCCGGGATGGACCCGGAGCAGGTCGCCGGGCTGGCGTCCACCCGGACCTACCCGCTGCACAGCTCGTTCCGCCCGGTCTACAACATGTCGGTCAACCTGGTCGGCCGGCTGGGCACGGACGCCGCCCGCGAGCTGCTGGAACGCTCGTTCGGCCAGTTCCAGGCGGACCGCTCGGTGGTCGGCCTGGCCCGCCGGATCGACCGCAACACCGAGGCGCTGGCCGGCTACCGGGAGTCGATGACCTGCCATCTCGGTGACTTCGCCGAGTACGCCGAGCTGCGCAGGCGGATCTCCGAGCGGGAGAAGTCGCTGCGCAGGCAGAACACCGCGGTCGCCCGGGAGGAGACCGCCGAGTCGCTGCGCGAGCTGCGCCCCGGCGACGTGATCGCCGTCCCGTCCGGCAGGCGGGCCGGGATCGCGGTCGTGCTCGACCCGGGCGTGGGCGCGGTGTCGGCGAACGGCCGCGACGATCCCGAGCCGCGGCCGCTGGTCTGCACCGAGGACCGCTGGGCGGGTCGGCTGTCCGCGGCCGACTTCCCGGCGGCGGTCGAGGTGTTGGGCCGGATCAAGCTGCCGAAGCGGGTCGAGCACCGGTCCCCGCAGGTCCGCCGGGACCTCGCGTCGTCGCTGCGGAACTCGCGCATCCGCCCGCCGGACAGCGGCGGCGGCCGCCGCGGCAGGCACGGCGCGCAGGACGATCCGGAGCTGGTCACGCTGCGCCGGGCGCTGCGCGTGCACCCCTGCCACGGCTGCGACGACCGGGAGGCGCACGCCCGGTGGGCCGAGCGGCACCAGCGGCTGGAGCGGGAGACGGAGTCGCTGCGGCAGAAGGTCCGGGCGACCACGAACTCGCTGGCGCGGGCGTTCGACCGGATCCGGGCGCTGCTGTCCGAGCGCGGCTACCTGGTCCCGGCCGACGAGGCCGGGCCCGGCGAGGACGAGGTGACCGCGCACGGCCGGGTGCTCGCCCGGCTGTGGGGCGAGTCGGACCTGCTCGCCGCGGAGTGCCTGCGGCACGGCGTGTGGGACGGTCTCGAACCGGACGAGCTGGCCGCGGTGGTCTCGGCGCTGGTGTACGAGTCCCGCCGGGACGACGCGCCGATGCCGCGGCTGCCCGCCGGGCCGGTGGCCGACGCGCTGGAGCGGACCGTCGCGCTGTGGGACGAGCTGGACGCCGACCAGCGCCGGCACAAGGCGGAACGCACCCGTGCCCCCGACCTGGCGTTCGCCTGGCCGATGCACCGCTGGGCGCGCGGGGAGTCCCTCGCACAGGTTCTGGAGGCCGCCGAACGGAACGGGCACGAGCTGTCCGCGGGCGACTTCGTACGCTGGGCCCGACAGGTGCTCGACCTGCTCGACCAGATCGCCGGCGTCGCCGGCCGGTCGAGCGGCGTCGGGCGGGCCGCGCACCGGGCGTCCGGTGCGGTGCGCCGCGGCGTCGTCGCGGCGGGCATGGAATGAGGCGCCCGGTGCGACACCTCCGGGCGGACGACGGACGGGCGAGAGGTCGGCGATGAGCAACCCGCAGGGACCGGAGCGGCGTGGCGCGGACGACGCGGACGCCACTGAGCAGACGGGGGAGATCCCGGCGTGGGGCACCCCGCCGCCGGGCGGGTGGGGTGCCGACCCGGAGTCGACCGGGGCCTGGGCCCCCGGGTGGGACGGCGACGAGGACCGGGCCCGGCAGGCGGACACCGGCGGATGGGCGCAGCAGGACGCCGGCGGCTGGGCCGGCACCCAGCAGGACGGCGCCGGCGGCTGGGCCGGCACCCAGCAGGACGACGCCGCCGGTGGCTGGGCGGGTACACCGCAGGACGCCGGTGGCGGCTGGGGCGCCGCGCCGCAGCGGGATCCCGGCGCCGGGGACCCGGCGGGCGCGCAGCAGGACGGCACCGGGAGCTGGGCCGGCGCGCAGCAGGACGGCGCGCCCTGGGGCGACGAGGCACCGCAGGCCCAGGACGACACCTGGGCCGTCCCGACCGGGCGCCGCCGCAGGCGCCGGGCGGCCGAGGAGCCGACCGACGCGGTGCCGGCGTCGTCCCCGTCGTCGGCCTGGGCCGGGGACACCACGACCGCGCAGCCCGCCGACGGTGGCTGGGGCGCCGACCAGCCGTGGGCGCCGCCGGAGAAGGTGCAGCGCCCGTCCGGCACCCGCACCTGGATCCTGGCCGGCGGCGCCGTGCTGCTGGTCGCCGTGCTCGCGCTGTCCGCGTTCGTCTGGCCGGCCTGGGCGATCACCCGCCAGCTCGACCAGACCGCGCTGCAGGCGGGCGTCAACCAGGTCCTCACCGAGGACTACGGGCTCGAGGTCGGCGCCGTGCAGTGCCCGGACGACGTCGTCGTGTCGGCCGGGACGGCGTTCTCCTGCCAGGCGGTGGTGGACGGCGAGCAGGTCGAGGTCCCGGGCCTGGTCACCTCCGACGAGGGCGACTACCAGGTCAACCGGGTCTGACCGGAATCGGGTGGCGGCCCGCCGCGGCACCCGGAAGGCTCGGCGGACGTGAGCGCAGAGCACGACGTGGCAGTCCTGACCGATCCCGCCGACCGGCGCGCCGCCTACGAGGTGTTCCGCCGGACCCTGCACCGCGGCCCGGTCCCGGAGGCCGACTGGGAGTCGCACGGCCAGTCGCCGGACGAGCACTGGCTGGGGGTGCGCGGCGCCGACGGCGAGCTGGTCGGCAGCGCGTTCTCCTTCCCGTCCCGGCTGACCCTGCCCGGCGGCGGCCGGATCGACGCGGCCGCGGTCAGCGCGGTCGGTGTCCGCGCCGACCACACCCGGGCCGGCCGGCTCACTGCGCTGATGCGCACCCAGCTGGGCGCCGCCCGGGACCGCGGCGACGCCGCCGCCGTGCTGCGGGCCAGCGAGGCCGCGATCTACGGCCGGTTCGGCTACGGCATCGCCTCCCGCGGCAACCACGTGCAGGTCGCCGCCCGCCCGCAGTGGCGGCCGGACACCCCGGCGCCGGGCCGGGTCCGGATGCTCGGCGCGACCGAGGCCGGCAAGCTCCTGCCCGAGCTGCAGGACCGGCTCGCCGGGTCGCGGCCCGGCGCGATCACCCGCAACGCCCGGTGGTGGCGGCGCGGGATCGACCCCGGCGGCGAGTCGGCCGCCGAGTACCGGGGCATCGCCGTGCACACCGGCCCGGACGGCGACGACGGGTTCGTCGTGTGGGGCGTGCGGGACGGGAAGCGGTTCGGCGAGGACGAGATCGTCGTGCACGACCTGTGGGCCGGCTCGCCGTCGGCGACGTCGGGGCTGTGGCGGTTCCTCACCGGGATCGACCTGTCCACCGGGGTGCTCGCCTGGGCCCGGCCGCGCGACGAGGACCTCGACCTGATGCTGGCCGATCCGCGGCTGCACCGGATCGTCGGCCGCGGCGACGATCTGTGGCTCCGGATCGTCGACGTGCCGGCCGCGCTCGGCGCCCGCAGCTGGGGCGACGGCGACCCGGTGGTGCTCCGGCTGCACGATCCGCTGTTCGACGACGCGGGCACCTGGCGGCTCGGCCCGGACGGTGCCGTCGCCGCCGGCGGTGCCCTGCCGGACCTGGAGTGCGGCCTGGAGTCGCTCGCGCAGGCGTTCCTGGGCGACCGGCCGCCGTCCGCGCTGGTCGCGGCCGGCCGCTGGACCGAGCACACGGCGGGAGCCGGGGCCACCGCGGACGCGCTGTTCGCGGTGCCCGGCCCGGCGCCCTGGTCCGGCACCTTCTTCTGACGCCGCGCCGGTCAGGCCCGCGCGGCCGGGCCCTCGGCGTAGGTGAGCGCGACCGTCAGCGCCGCGAGATCGGCCGGATCGGCCGGGTCCCGGCCGGTCACCGCCCGGATCCGGCCGATCCGCTTGCGCACCGAGTTCGGGTGCAGGTACATCCGCCTGCCGCACTCGCGGACCGAGCCCGCGCAGGCGACCAGGGTGCGCACCGTCGCCAGCAGCTCGGTGCCGTGCACCCGGTCGTGCCGGGCCAGCGGCTCCCACAGGTGCTCGTGGAAGGGCTGCAGGTAGGCCGCCGGCAGGCAGCGGGCCAGCGAGTCGAGCGAGGCGAGATCCGCCGCGGTGGCCGGGCGGCCCCGGGACCGGGCGAGATCGAACGCGGCGACCGCCTGCGCGAGCAGCCGCGGCAGGTCCGACGGCCGGCCCGGCCCGCTGGTCCCCTCGGCCGGGCCCGCCGCGGCCGACGGCGGCTCCCCGGCCCGGTGCAGCACGACGATGCGGTCGCCGAGATCGGCCACCAGCGTCCGGCCGGACGCCGACACCGCCGGGCCGGGCGCCGATCCCCGGGCGTGCACGCTGACCTGCAGCGCCCGCTGGTCGCCGTCCAGCCCCGGGGCCCGCTGCAGCAGCACCTCGGGACCGGCCCGGCCGAGCCGCACCAGCTCCACCAGGTGCCCGTTCTGGCTGCGCTCCTGGTGGGCCATCCGCTCCCGGGACAGCTGCTCGGTGAAGTGGATGAACGGCACGTCGGTCGGGATCTCGAAGACCGGGATGCCGCGCCGGTTCGCCTCGCGCACGAGCACCGGCGGCGCGCTCGCGTGCACGACCCCGATCGCGTACCCGATCGCCGCCGGCCGGGTCGGCGCCAGCGCGGCGACGAACGCCCGGCAGGCGGCGGCGTCGGCCATCGACAGCCCGGTCACCAGCACCAGCTCCGAGCCGCGCAGGTAGGGGGACGGATCGGGCAGGTCTGTGGCCTGCGCCCAGCGCACCGGGCGGTCCAGGCCGGTCTCCGCACCGACCAGCCGCAGCCCGGGCGCCCAGCCCAGCACGTCCCGCACCACGATGAGCGGTTCGTCCGGTCCGGCGAGCACGCCGTGACGCTAGGCGCGTGCGGTCACGCGGGTGTGAACCCGGTTGTCCGTCGTGTTGCCGGGCGGTGTGCGATCGGACACCACCCGGCGGTGATCGGGTGCGATCGGGACAGGACCGGGCCCCGCCCCTGGTGGCCGGCCGGTCCGGGACCGTCCCATCAGGAGGCCCCCGTCGTCCCCGAACCCGTCCGAGGTGTCCCGTGGCCACTCCACCGACCTCCGCTGCGCCGGCCCGCACGGCCGTGATCGACCGGGACCGGCCGCTGGAGCGGATACCGGTCGCCGAACGCAAGGGCGTGGCGTCGGTCGCCGTCGTCATCGCCGGATTCGGCTTCTTCACCCCCACGATGATCACCGGTGGCGCGGTGGCGTCGGAGTTCTCGTTCGCCACGTTCGCGGTGCTCGCCCTGACCGCGGCGGCCGTGCTGGCGCTCTACATCGCCGCGCTCGGGATCGCCGCCGGGCGCACCGGGCTCACCACGGTGCTGCTGTCCCGGCTGGTGCTGGGCCGGCTCGGCGGGAAGTGGGCGTCGATCCTGCTCGGCGGCACCCAGGTCGGCTGGTACGGGATCACCATCGCGGTGCTCGGCGACCTGCTCGGCACCGCGCTGGGCGTCCCCACCTGGCCGGTCGTGCTGCTCGGCGGGATCGCGATGGCGGTCACCGCCTACTACGGCTTCCGCGGCATCGAGTTCCTGTCCTGGATCTCGGTCCCGCTGATGACGCTGCTCTGCGTGTGGATCGCGGTCGGCGCGGTCGGCAACGCCGGCGGCTGGTCCGGGCTGCTGGCCCAGGACGGCGCCGGCACGCTGAGCGTCGGCGCCGCGCTGACCCTGCTGATCGGCACCTTCGTCAGCGGCGGCACCCAGATCGGCAACTGGACCCGGTTCTCCGCGGGCGGCCGGCTCGCGTTCGGCGTGACCGCGGTGACGATCATGGTCGTGCAGTCGGCGATGCTGCTCTTCGGCGGCATCGGCGCCATCGGCTTCGGCGAGCCGGACCTCTCCGGCATCCTGATCATGACCGGCTCGATCGGGCTGGCCGTCTTCCTGATCATCTCGAACCTCTGGACGACGAACGACAACGCCGCGTACGCCTTCGGGGTGGCCGGTGCCGAGCTGACCGGCCGCCCGGACAAGCGGCCGTTCGTCGTCGGCGGCGTGGCGGTCGCGATCGTGCTCGCGCTGACCGGCGTCACCGACGGCCTGACCACCTTCCTGGTCGTGCTCGGCGTGCTCATCCCGCCGCTCGGCGGGGCGATCATCGGCACCTTCCTCGGTCCGTGGCGGCGCCGGGACCCGGGCACCGCGCTGGACGTGGTCGGCGCGGTGCGCCTGCCCGGCCTGCTCGCCTACCTGGGCGGCACCGCGGCCGCCGTCGTCGGGGCCTGGTTCGACGTGGGCATCCCCGCGGTGCAGGGGATCCTCGTCGCGGCTCTGCTGGCGGCTCTGCTGCCTGCTCTGCTGCCTGTGCCGGGCACCGGCCGCCGGGCGGTGCGGCGCTGATGGCACTGGTCCTCCGCGACGCCGAGGTCCTCACGATGGACGCCGACACCGGGGCCACCCCGGTCCGGCGCAGCATCCGGATCGACGGCGACACCATCACCGAGGTCGGCGCGCGGGTGCGCACCGACGACACCGACACCGTGCTCGACGGCCGGGACCGGCTGGTCTGCCCCGGCTTCGTCAACGCCCACACGCACTCCTGGGAGTACCTGGCGAAGGGCCGCTACGACAACCTGCCGCTCGAGCTGTGGATGCTGTACAGCTACCCGATCCTCGGCGCCCGCCCGCTGCCGCCGGACCTGGTCCGGCAGCGCAGCCTGCTGTTCGCCGCCGAGTCGCTCAAGTCCGGGGTGACGACGCTGGTCGACGACGTGCTGGAGACCCCCGGCCAGGACCTCGACCAGCTCGACGCCGTCGTCGACGCCTACGACCGGATCGGGATCCGCGCCGACGTCTCCGGGCACGTGATCAACCGGCCGTTCGTCGACACCGTCCCGTACGCCGCCGACCGGCTGCCGGCCGACGTCGTCGCCGAGGTGCGGGCCCGGCCGGTGCCGACCGCGGGGGAGTACCTGGCGTTCAGCGAGGAGGCCCTGAAGCGGTACCGGGACCGGGCCGGGGGCCGGGTCCGGTACATGCTGGCGCCGTCCGGCCCGCAGCGCTGCACCGACGACCTGATCAGCGGCGCGGCCGAGCTCGCCGTCGCACACGACGTGCCGTGCCACATCCACGCGCTGGAGACCAAGGTGCAGGCCGTCACCGGCCGCGAGTTCCACGGCCGCACGCTGGTCGAGCACCTGCACCGGATCGGCGGGCTGACCCCCAACACCACCCTCGCGCACGGCATCTGGGTCACCGACGCCGACATCGACCTGCTCGCCGGGCACGACACCTGCGTCGCCCACAATCCGGTGTCGAACCTCAAGCTCGGCTCGGGCATCGCGCCCTGGCGGAGCTACCACCGGGCCGGGGTCACGCTCGGGCTGGGCACCGACGGCTGCTCCAGCAGCGACACCCCCCGGATGCACGACGTGCTCAAGGCCGCCGCCCTGCTGCACAAGGTCACCGGGCCCGACCACCACGACTGGCCGCGGGCCGACGAGGTGCTGCGGGCCGCGACGGCCGGCGGCGCACGCACCGCGCGCCGGCACCGCGAGATCGGCACCATCGCCCCCGGCATGCAGGCCGATCTGCTCGTCTACGACCTGTCCACCCTCGCCTTCACCCCCCGCAACCGGGCCGAGCTGCAGCTCGTCCACTCGGAGAACGGCTCGTCGCTGCGCCGGGTGCTGGTCGCCGGCCGCACCGTCGTGGAGGACGGCAGGCTCACCACCGTCGACGAGGACGCGCTGCGCGCCGAGCTCACCGCCCTGCTGCCGGACATCCGGGCCGGGCAGGACCGCATCGAACGGCAGAACGACGTCTTCGCCGCGGCGTTCGAGTGGATGCACCGGACCTGCGCCGCGCAGGACGTGGGGGTGCACCGCTGGTCCGGCCCGGACCCGTCACGGAGCCGGGACGGCTGAGGGACCGGTCCGGCCGGGATCAGCGCCGCCGGCGGGCCCGGACGACGGCGTCGTGGGCGATCACCTCGTACCCGTCCGGGTGCGTCACCGGATGCGGCCGGGCGTCGGCGGCCTGCACCTCCCACTCCGCCTCGTCGAGATCGGCGGCGAGCTCGATCTCGTCGGCGAACAGGTCCCGGTCGTGCGGGCGGCGCAGCGGCCCGTCCAGGTCCTTCGGGTGGTGGGCGACCAGCAGCAGCGTCCCGCCCGGTGCGACGGCGGCGGCGAGCCGGGCGTACGCGGGCCGGCGCAGCGCCGACGGCAGGTGCAGGTACTGGGCCGTGACCAGGTCGAACGCCCGCTCCGGCGGCTGCTGGGTGCGCAGGTCGGCGACGTCGAGGGTGATCCGGTCGGCGACCCCGGCCGCCGTCGCCGCCGCCCGGGTCCGGTCCACCGCCACCGTCGAGACGTCGGTCGCGGTCACCTGCCAGCCGCGCCCGGCCAGCCAGACCGCGTCGCCGCCCTCACCGCAGCCGGCATCGAGCGCGCGGCCGGGTTCGAGCGCGGCCGCGTCGGTGACCAGCCAGCGGTTCGGGTTCCCGCTCCACAGGTGCTCCTGGGTCGAGTAGTGTGCGTCCCAGAAGGCGGCCGACCACTGGTCGGCCGCCGGATCGGGATGCCGGTGCCGGGCCGCGACGGCCGCCGCGACGTCGGCGGTCAGCAGGTCCCGGGTGATCGCCGCGGCGGCGGTCGCCCCGGCCGCCACCGCCACCGGGACGGTCGCCATCGGGTCGGTGACGTTCCCGGCGGCGTACAGCCCGGGCACACCGGTCGCCCCCATCGCGTCGACCGGCAGGTGATCGCCGAGCCCGGACGGGTGCGCGACCGGGACCAGCCCCAGCCCGTCGAGGAACCCGGCGCGGGCCCGGACCGGCGGGGACACGGCGAGCGCGTCGCAGGGCACGACGGTGCCGTCGGCGAGCCGTACCCCGGTCAGCCGGTCTCCGTCGGACCCGCCGCCGGACTCGAGGCCGGCCACCCGCCCGTCGACGACGGTGATGCCGCGGGCGGCGAACCCGGCCCACTGCTCGTCGTCGGGCTCCGGGCCGGTGTGCAGGAACAGCGTGACGGCGTCGGTCCAGCGGGTCACCAGCTGGGCCTTCACCAGGTCGTGCGGACCGGTGCAGAGCACCCCGATCCGGCTGTCGCGGTGCTCCCAGGCGTGGCAGAACGGGCAGCCGAACACCGCGCCGCCCCAGTGCCCGGCGAGCCCGTCGAGATCGGGCAGCTCGTCGGTCAGCCCGGTGCTGACGAGCAGCGCGCGCCCGGTCCGGCGCTGCCCGTCGGCGGTGGTCACGGTGAACCCACCGGTGGCGTCGGCGGTGGCGGACACGACGCGCGCGTCCTGCACGACGCCGCCGTAGCCGCTCACCTCGGCCCGGCCGATCCGGGCGATCTCGGCGGGCGGCAGGCCGTCCCGGGTGAGCCAGTTGTGCACGCCGGCGGCCGGTGCGTTGCGGGGCGTCCCGTCGTCGAGCACCAGCACCCGCCAGCGGGCCCGGGACAGGGTGAGCGCGGCGGACAGGCCGGCCGCGCCGCCGCCGATGACGATCACGTCGTACGAGGTCATGGTGTCCAGGCTGCCCCGCTCCGGCGCGCAATGGCAAAGGTCGTTGCCGGAGTGGCAAAGTGACGGCATGGACGACGCCATCGCGGACACCCTGGCAGGGGTCGGCCCGCGGCTCGCCGGGCTGCGCACCGGGCGCGGGATGACCCTCGCCGACCTGTCGGAGGCCACCGGCATCTCGGTGAGCACGCTGTCCCGGCTCGAGTCCGGCGGCCGGCGGCCCACCCTGGAACTGCTGCTGCCGATCGCGTCGGCGCACCAGGTCCCGCTCGACGAGCTGGTCGCCGCCCCGCCGGTCGGGGACCCGCGGGTCCGGCTGCGGCCGCGCCGCGCGCAGGGCGCGACCGTCGTGCCGCTGACCGAGCGTCCGGGCGGTCTGCAGGCGTACAAGATGCTCATCCCGTGGCGCGGCGACCGGCCCGATCCGCGGGTGCACGAGGGCTACGAGTGGCTCTACGTGCTCGACGGGCGGCTGCGCCTGGTGCTGGGCTCGCACGACGTCGTGCTCGGGGCCGGCGAGGCCGCCGAGTTCGACACGCACGTCCCGCACTGGTTCGGCTCCGCCGCGCCGGACCGGGCGGTCGAGGTGCTGAGCCTGTTCGGTCCGCAGGGGGAGCGGATCCACACCCGCGCCGCTCCCCGCGGCCGCTGACCGGCTCTACGCTCGTCGGCGTGACCGCCGTCCCGATCCCGGCAACGACCCGGCCGCGGTGGTTCCCGGCCGGGATCGCGGTGGCCGGGACCGCCGGGATCGCGGTCGCCGTCGCGGTCCGGTGGACGACCGGGACCGACGCGTTCCCGGCCGACCCGGTCGGCGTCCTCGCGCTCGCGGCCGGCGCACTCGCCGCGGCGCGGGTCCGGGAGCGGCTCGCCGGGGCCGGTGCGGCGACCGCGGCCGCCCACGCCGGGATGCTCGCCGGCGCACTGCTGCTCTACCTGTTCAGCGGGCTCTGCGCCGTCGTCGCCTGGCCGGGCGGCGGTCTCGCAGGCACCGTCGCCGTCGCCGTCTGGAACGTCGCCTGGGTGCCGCCGCTGGTGCTGGTCCAGCTCTGCGTGTCGGCCGCGATCCGGGCCGGTCCCGGGCGGCCGTGGACGCACCCGGCGCTCACCGCGCTGACCGGCCTCGCGGTACTGGCGGCGCTGCTGCTCAGCGAACCGGCGGCACCGTTCGCCGGGCTGCCCGCGGTCGCCCCCGAGGCGTGGGCGCACCACGCTCGCCCCGGCTGGTGACGCCGCGACGCTGCTCGGGATCGGCGCCCTGCTGATCGTCCCGGTGAGCCTGTGGCGAGCGGCGCTGACCTCGCGGGCGGCGGCCCGGGCCCGGGTCGGGATCGCCGCGGCCGGTGCCACGACGGCCCCGCTGACCGTCGCCTTCTGCCTGCTGCTCGCGATCGCCCGCGACCCGGGCCAGGTCGAACCGGAACTCGGGTCGGTGGCGTTCCTGGTCGCGCTCTCCGGCGCCACGGCCGTCGGTGCCTGGTGTGCGCTCCCGGCCGCACGCGGCCCGGCCGCACGCGGCCCGGCCGGTCCGCGCCGGGTTCGGCCTGCGCGCCGCGCGCGGGACGCCGGCCGGGGCGCCCTGAGTCACCGGTCGAAGAACGACGGCACGTCCACCGGGCCGCCCGCGGCGGCGAACTCGGCGGCGACCGCGTCGCGCAGGCCGGCGTCGTGCAGCAGATCGGCGACGACCAGCGCCAGCCCGGCCGCCCCGTCGACGACGCCCCGGTCCCCGCCCGGCCCGCCCGCCGCCTGCGCGAACCCGACGGTGTGCAGGGCGGTGCCGGGCTCGGCGATCGCCAGCATGATGGATCGACGGCACCCGCAGCGACACGTTCCCCAGGTCGGTCGATCCGGTCTCGGACTCCGGCACGACGCCGCGCGGCCAGACGGTGCGGCCCCGCTCCGTCTGGTGCACCGCCCACCGCGCGGCCAGCGTCCGGTTGTGCCGGATCGGCAGGTACGGCGGCCGCGGGTCCCAGGTCAGGGTGTAGCCGCAGCCGGTCATCGCGGCGGCACCGACCGCGATCGCCTGCACCCGCGTCGTGAGGTCGAGCAACGACTCCGGGTCCTGGGACCGCAGGTAGTAGCGGGCCGCCGCCCGCTCCGGCACGACGTTCGGCACCTGCCCGCCGTCGGTCACGATCCCGTGCACCCGGTCCCCGTCGGGCAGGTGCTGGCGCAGCATCGCCACGCCCTGGTACCCGAGCACGACGGCGTCCAGCGCGTTGCGCCCCATGTGCGGCTGGGCCGACGCGTGCGCGGCGACGCCGTGATAGGTGACCTCCAGCTGGCGCCGCCCCAGGAACGGGTGGTCGGCGATGTCGTGCGCGAACGGATGCACCATCACGGCCGCGTCGACCCCGTCGAACGCGCCGGCGCGGGCCATCGTCTCCTTGCCGCCGCCGCCCTCCTCGGCCGGGGTGCCGAGCAGTAGCACGGTGCCGATCGGGGCGTCGTCGCGGGCCAGCAGCCGGGCCAGCGCCAGGAACGCGCCGACGGCGGCCGAGCAGATGACGTTGTGCCCGCAGGCGTGCCCGATCCCGGGCAGCGCGTCGTACTCGGCGAGCACCGCGACCGTCGGGCCGGACCCGGTCCCCGCCGTCGCGCGCAGCGCGGTGTCCAGGCCGTACCCGCCGACCTCGGCGGCGATCCCGTGCAGGTCCAGCAGCGCCGCCACCGCGGCCGCCGCCCGGTGCTCGGTGAAGGCGGTCTCCGGATCGGCGTGCAGCCCGTGCGAGAGCTCCAGCAGCTGCTCGGCCAGCTCGTCGTCCACCGCAGCGGTCAGCAGCCGCCGCACCGCGGGCGGCGCCCCGTCGTGCGGCGAGGTGATCGGCTCGGCCGCCGCGGCCCGGACCGCGGTCTCCCGGGTGACGGCGTCGTCGTGGGCCCGGCTCGGCTGCAGCGGGGCCTGGTGCTCGGGACAGGTCACGCCCCGATCATGGCAGGGCTCAGGAGGCGGCCGCGTCCAGTGCCGTGCGCAGCCGCCGCACCGAGGACTCCAGGCCCCAGCGGGCGGCCAGCTCGTCGAGCCGCTCCGGATCGGCCGGCGTGCGGGGGAGCGCGGGGTCCCGGTCCAGGGCCACCGGCGCGTCGGTCACCACCCGCACCACCGGCTCGACGACGCCCAGGTAGTCGCTCGCCGCCATCAGCTTCGCCCGCACCCCGGCCGCCATCCGGCCGTCGTCCGGCCGGGTCACCGCGGCGAGCAGCTCGCCCCAGGAGTCGAACCGCCCGACCAGCGTCGCGGCCGTCTTGGCGCCGACACCGGGCACCCCGGGCAGGCCGTCCGAGGGGTCGCCGCGCAGCATCGCCATCTCCGCGTAGGCCGCGCCGGCCCGCTCCGCGGGCAGCCCGAACTTCGCCGCGACCTCGGCCGGGTCCAGCAGCTCGGCCCGGTTCAGGCCGCGCCCGATGTAGAGCAGCCGCACCTGCGGCTCGTCCCGGACGATCTGGATCAGGTCGCGGTCCCCGGACACCGCCAGCACCGGCCCGGTCCCCGCCCGGTGCGCGAGCGTCCCGATGACGTCGTCCGCCTCGTGCCCCTCGGCCCCACCGGTGCAGATCCCGGCCGCCGCCAGCACCTCCATGATCACCGGGACCTGCGGGGCGAGGGTGTCCGGCACCTCCTCCGGGACGCCCGCAGGCACCTGGTCCGCCTGGCTCGCCTCGACCACCCGGTGCGCCTTGTAGGACGGCAGCGCCGCCACCCGGAACGCCGGGCGCCAGTCCAGGTCAAGGCACGCCACCAGCTCGCGCGGCCGGTGCTCGGTGACCAGCCGGGCGATCATGTCGGTGAACCCGCGCACCGCGTTCACCGGGGTGCCGTCGGGTGCGGTAATGCTCTCCGGGACACCGAAATAGGCACGGAAGTACATGCTCGCGGAGTCCAGCAGCAGCAGCGGGCGGTCGCTCATGGGCGATGAGTTTGGCATTGGTACCCCTTGGGGAGCGCCCGGCCACCACCCGTTCGGCATGATGGGGCCGTGGAGCACAGCGGAACTGCCCCGGTGGGCAGGGGTGAGCAGGAGTGGGCCGTGGACCGCGACGGGTTCGTGCTGGCGCAGGAGCGGAACGGGCACGCGGAGGACGGCCTGGCCGAGGCCGGGCCACTGGCCAGGGAGTTCGCCGCGCTGACCGGTGAGCTGCTGGCCGCCGGCACGGTCGCCGACGTGCTGGCCAGGGTGGTCGCCGCGGTGCGCCGGGTGATCCCGGCCGCGGACCTGGTCAGCGTGACCCTGCGGGACGACGACGGCGGCTTCCACACCCCGGTCGAGACCGGCCCGGCCGCGTCCGACATCGACGCCGAGCAGTACCGCAGCGGCCGCGGGCCGTGCGTGGAGTCCGCCAGGGCCGACGGCCCGGCGCTCGCCTACACCGACGACCTGCGCTCCGACGACCGCTGGCCGGAGTTCGCCGAGGCCGCCGTCCGGCACGGCTACCTGTCGGTGCTGGCGAGCTCGCTCGTGCCCGACGCCGTCCCGCCGCGGCTGCCCGGCGCACTGAACGTGTACGGCCGGGAGCCCGGCGCGTTCGTCCCCGCCGACCGGGACCGGCTGCTGCTGCTGTCCACCCACGCCTCGCTCGCGCTCGCCTCCTGCACCGCGGTGTCCGCCGCCGGCCTGCAGGAGGCGCAGCTGCGGCAGGCGATCGCCTCGCGGGACGTCATCGGGCAGGCCAAGGGCATCCTGATGGCGCGCCGCGGGCTCACCGCCGACGCCGCGTTCGACGTGCTCCGCCGCACCTCGCAGGACCTGAACGTGAAGCTCGTCGAGATCGCCGGGACCCTCGCCGCGCGGCCCTCCGCGCTCGACGGGGAGTGACCGGCCGGACGTGACGATCGTCGCTCCCCGCAGGTGGGCAGCTGTACCCGGGCGGCGGTCGCACACCCCGCGTGCCCGCATACGCTGCGAGCCATGACCGACGCCGTCGCCACCGGGCTGTTCGCCGACCGGCTCCGCCGGGCCGGCGAGCACGCCGCCGATCAGGGCACCGACGTGCTCTTCCTGACCCCCGGTACCGACCTGCGGTACCTGACCGGATTCGAGGGTTCGTCGCACGAGCGGCTGACCTGCCTGATCGTCCCGGCGGCCGGGCACCGCGCGCCGCCCGCCCTGGTCGTGCCGTCGCTGGAGGCGCCCGGCCTGGCCGGCATCCCGCTCGACGCCCTCGGCATCGACCTCGTCACCTGGACCGACGGCGAGGACCCCTACCTGCTGGTCAGCGACCTGGCCGGGGGACCGACCCGGGTCGCGGTGGACGACGACATGCCGGCCCGGCACGTGCTCGGCCTGCGCGACGCCTTCCCGGACGTCCCGCAGACCCTCGGCGGCCCGGTGCTGCGCGAGCTCCGGATGCGCAAGGACGCGGCAGAGGTGGCCCGGCTGCGCGCCGCGGGCGAGGCGATCGACCGGGTGCACGCCCGGATCGGCGAGTGGCTCAAGCCCGGGCGGACCGAGGCCGCGGTCGCCGCCGATCTCACCGAGGCGATCCTCGCCGAGGGGCACACCGAGGCGGCGTTCGTCGTCGTCGGCTCCGGGCCGAACGGGGCCAGCCCGCACCACGACGTGTCCGACCGGGTGATCGAGCCCGGCGACGTCGTCGTCGTCGACATCGGCGGGCCGCTCCCGAGCGGCTACAACTCCGACTGCACCCGCACCTACGCGGTCGGCGCGGAGCCCGCCGCGGGCGTCCGGGAGACCTACGCGGTGCTGCAGGAGGCCCAGGAGCGCGCGGTCGCCGCGGTGCGCCCCGGCGCCACCGCCGCGTCGATCGACCGGGCCGCCCGCGAGCACATCGCCGCCGCCGGGCACGGTGCGCTCTTCATCCACCGCACCGGCCACGGCATCGGCCTGGACGTGCACGAGGAGCCCTACATCGTGGACGGCAACGACCTGGTCCTCGAGGAGGGCATGGCGTTCTCCGTGGAGCCGGGCATCTACCAGGCCGGACAGTGGGGCGCCCGGATCGAGGACATCGTCGTGGTGACCGCGGACGGCGCGGAGCGGCTCAACCGCAACCCGCGGGACCTGGTCGTCCTGTAGGGGGTGTTGTTCCGGGGTGCGCTCGGGGTATCCCCTGAGCGCGCACACGCCCCGCCCTGCCAGGGTGGGTTGTGTACCCGTCGCCCACCCCGAGGAGATCCCGGTGAACGTCCCGCAGTCCCGCAGCCTGGTCCGCCCGCGCAACGGCACGGTGATCGCCGGGGTCTGCGCCGGGCTCGCCGACCGGTTCGGCCTCGGCCGCAACACCGTGCGGCTGCTGTTCGTGCTGTCCTGCCTGCTGCCCGGCCCGCAGTTCGTGATCTACCTGGTGCTGTGGTTCATCATGCCGAAGGCCGAC
>NZ_JBZFLK010000032.1:0-47444 GCF_058448985.1 Pseudonocardia sp. DxW
GCACCACACCACCGGCCTCACAACCGGATCCGAAGGCGGATCGCCTTGACCCCACCACCATAAACACCCGAGAAACTCGGACATCCACCGGGGGGGACCATCTGGCCAACGGGACCTGTTGACCGGGCTCTGTGGCCCGTTCTGTCCGGCTCACTCGCTGACGGGGAAGAAGTTACGGCACGGTGTCCGGCATGGTCAAACCGGGGGGTCCTCTTGTCGAACGGCAGGTGTCCTCGCAGGTCAACCGGCATGCGAGGACCGGCTGCACGGTTCCTGAGCGGCCCTCACAAGCGATTTCGGGGATCCCGGGACTTCTGTGACGCCGAGCACTTCGCGGCTGCGGGGCGGTGCCCGCGTGGTGTTCTCAACGGTCGGGGTCGTCGCATCGGCCCTGGATCGGGTGCCTCGACCAGGCCCGTTGCCCGGCGGAACGGCCGGATCGCCGGATCGGTAGCGCCCGGGCACCCCGGGTATCGGCGGCTCCCCGCCGTCCGCACCCCGGCACCGGGATCCCGCGGTGGCGGCGGACCGCCCGGACGGGTGGCGATCCCGCACTGAACAGGGCGGCGCCGCCGGCCCGGCCCCGGCAGCGGCTCCGTCCCGGCCGGCCGGGACGGAGCTCCGGTCGCTGCGGGTGGCCGACCGTCGGTGCCGTCACCGCATCAGGGGGGTATCCGCGCCGGGGTCCGGCGCGTTGACCGGGTGAGTGCTCCTCGCCGGCTCCCGCAGCGCGTCGGGGGCGAATGCGCGTCGCGATCCGGCGGGGAGCACTCCCCGATCTCAGCCGGCCGGCGGCCGGGCCGCGTCCACCGCGTCCCGCACCGCGGACGTCGTCGCCGGGAACACCTCGCCGACCGAGCTCAGGATCCGGCTGCCCCCGCCGAGCGCGTCGACCAGCGAGCCCACCGGGGCCAGTGCGGCCGGGTCGACCAGCGCCGGGACGACCCAGGACACCAGCCACATCACCAGCAGCGCGGCCACCCCGCCGGTGACGGCCCCGACCACCCGGTCCAGGAACGACAGCCGGGCACCGGCGAGCAGCCTGCTGACCAGGCCGCCGAGGAACCTCCCCACCAGCGAGCCCAGCAGCAGGCCGCCGAGGATGCCGAGCAGCCCCCACAGCCAGGCCGAGCCCGGGGTGGCCCCGAATCCGGCGAGCTGCGAGCCCCAGGCGGCACCGACACCGGCGCCGATGACCAGGCCGAGCAGGCTCCCGGCCCGAGCCACCCCGCCGAGCCTGCGGAACCCGCCGACCGCGGCGGCGAGCAGCACGATCAGCACGATCACGTCGAGCAGCGTCATGGGTCCTCCCCCGGCGGGCGTCCTCCGCCGCCGTTACCTGACCGACAGTGCCCGGCGGACCTGAGAGCGCGCTGAGGCCCGGCCCGCCGCCGGGTTTGACCGGCCTGGCGAGGGGATATCCGGAAGAACCCCGCTCGATCAGTATCGGAGGAACTGCATGCCATCGCTCGGGTCCGACCCGCGTCTGCTGAACGGCCTGCACCGGGTCAGCAGCGCGCTGATCGGTGTCACCCTCTGGGTGTTCGGGGGGCTCGGAATCACGAACAACCTCGACTTCTTCTCCACCACCGGCGCACCGCTGTTCGGCATGACCACCAACAACCTGCTGTCCGCGGTCTCGCTGGTGGTCGGCACCGTGCTGGTGGCGGCCGCGGTGCGCGGCGGCCGGATGGCGTCCACGGTGAGCGTGACCGTCGGCGCGCTGTTCATGCTGTCCGGCGTGGTCAACGTCCTGCTCATCGGGACGCCGTACAACGTCCTGTCGTTCCGGATGCCGAACGTCGTGTTCAGCCTGCTGGCCGGGCTGGTCCTGCTGACGCTCGGCGGCTACGGCCGGTTCACCGGACGGCTCCCGTCGGACAATCCGTACTCCGACGAGCAGCGGCATCCGGTGGACGCCGAGGGTGACGAGGATCGCGACCAGCGGCTCCCGCACGGCTCGGCGGACATCGAGGCCGCCGGGTCGCTCGCCGAGACCGAACGGCTGGTCGCCTCCGGCGGCGGCACCGACGAGCAGCGCCGCCTGCTCGCCGAGGTCGGGTCGATCCGCGATCTCGCCGAGCGGCGCCGCGCCTGGCAGGAACTCACCGGCCGGGGCAGCACACACGCGTGATCCCACGGTCCGGCCGCGCACCGTGCGGCCGGACCGTGACCTCCGGGAGGGCCGCGCGGACGGTACGATGCGGTACCCCCTTCCGAACCCGGAACACGCAACGAAAAGCAGGGAGACCGGTACCCGACGTGACGGAGATCCAGCAGACCACCGGCGGGCCGGCCCGGGTGGCCGACCCCCGGTGGACGGGTGCCCCCTGCGCCGCACTGACCGTGCGCGCCGACGGGACCGTGCTCGAGATCAACGACGCGGCGCTGGTCCTGGTGCCGACGCTGCGGACCGGTGAGCCGCTGGACCGGGTCGCGCCGTGGCTGCACAGCGCACACGTGGCCGCCGGTCCGGCCGGCTTCGCCGACGTGGTGGACGGCCGCGCCATCGAGGCCACCCCCACATCGCACGACGACGGCTCGGTCACCTGGTGGCTGGTCGACGTCACCGACGTCCGGTCGGTCCGCGACGAGCTGCGGATCGAGCAGGCCAGGGCGACCTTCCTGTCCGAGGCGTCCGCCGCGCTGCTCGGCTCGCTGAACCTGCAGCGGTGCATGGAGGTGACCGCCGGGCTCGCGGTCGACGTGCTCGCCGACGCCGCGGTCGTCCTCACCCCGGCGGGCCGCCGTCAGTACCGGGTCGTCAGCGCCGTCGCGGGCGGCGGCCCGGCGCAGTCGGCGACCACCCGGCTCGATCCGGACGAGGTGCCCGGCCTGGCCGAGGCGCTGCAGGGCTTCCCGCCCGTCCCGTCGCGCTGGATCGACCCGGCCGCCGCCCCGGCCTGGCTGGTGCCGTCCGGGATCGGCACGGCCGGCTCGATCGTCATCACCCCGCTGCCGGGCCACGGCATCCCGGCCGGTGCGCTGGTGCTGCTGCGCCGCGCCGGTTCCGGCCCGTTCAGCGAGGGCGAGGAGACGACCGCCCGCGAGTTCGCCGCCCGGTCCGGCCTGGCGATGTCCGCCGCCCGGATGTTCGCCCAGCAGGCGTCCGTCACCGAGACCCTGATGCGCGACCTGCTGCCACCGCGCCTGGAGCAGATCGCCGGCGTCGAGTTCGCCGGCGGCTACCGGCCCGCCGAGGACGGCGACCGGGTCGGCGGCGACTTCTACGACGTGCACCCCTGCGCGCCCACCGCCGACGGGGCCGCCCGGACCCTCGCCGTGCTCGGCGACGTCTGCGGCAAGGGCCTGGAGGCGGCCGTGCTGACCGGGAAGATCCGCAGCACGCTGCACGCACTGCTCCCGATGGCCGACGACCACGGCCGCCTGCTCGACCTGCTCAACGACGCCCTGCTCAGCGAGGACCACACCCGGTTCGTGACGATGGTGCTGGCGTCGGTGACCCGCGACGGGGCGGACGTCCGGCTGCGGCTCACCGCCGCGGGCCACCCGCCGCCACTGATCGTGCGGGCGGACGGCCGGGTCGAGGAGGCCGACACCCGGGGCACCCTGGTCGGGGTGCTCCCCGCCGTCGCGGCGACCACCCACGAGACCCGGCTCGCCCCGGGCCAGACCTGCCTGCTCTACACCGACGGCATCACCGAGGCCCGCGGCGGCCCGATGGGCCACGGCCAGTTCGGCGAGCAGCGCCTGCAGCGGGTGGCCGGCGAGTGCGCCGGCCTGCCCGCCGAGGCCCTCGTCGAGCGGATCCAGATGGTCGCCGCCGAGTGGGTCGGCCGCAACGCGCACGACGACATGGCCCTGCTCGCCGTCACCGCCCCCCGCGGGCGTCACCTGTCGGCGGTGGGTGGGCACGGTCGCGGCCGGTACACCGCATGAGCGGGCATCCGGATCCGGTCGTCCGATGCACCGCGCTGCTGCGGGACGCGGTGCTGCGCGGGGACGAGTACACCGCGGTCGACGTCGTCGTGGACGCCCTGCACGACGGGATCGACGCGGAGACGGTGCTGCTCGAGGTGATCGGGGTGGTGCAGGCGTCGGTCGGCGAGGACTGGGCCGCGAACCGCATCTCGGTGGCCCAGGAGCACGCCGCGACGGCCATCAACGACCGGGTGATCGGCACCCTCGCGCTGTCCACCCCCCGCAGCCCCGGCGGCCGCGGCCGGATCACCGTCGCCTGCGTCGACGGCGAGTGGCACGCGCTCCCGGCCCGGCTGCTGGCCGAGGTGCTCCGGCTGCGCGGCTTCGACGTCGACTACCTCGGTGCCCAGGTCCCGTCGGCGCACCTGATCACCCACCTGCACCGGACCGGGCCGGACGCGGTGGCGCTGTCGTCGTCGATCGCCACCCGGCTGCCGACCGCGCACGCCACGATCTCGGCCTGCCAGGCCGCGGGCGTCCCGGTGATCGTCGGCGGGGCCGCGTTCGGACCGGACGGCCGGTACGCCCGGCTGCTCGCGGCCGACGCCTGGGCGCCCGACGCGCGGGCCGCCGCGGAGACACTGGCCGGCGGCCTGCCGGCACCGGCCCGCCCGCACGCCCAGCCGACCGACGACCTGCCGCACCTGTCCGACCAGGAGTTCACCCTGGTCGACCGGAACGCGCCCGGGCTGGTCGCCGCCGTCGTCGAGGGCCTGCCCGGCCGGATCCCCGAGATGGCGCACTACGACGACGCGCAGCTGCTGCGCACCGCCGAGGACGTCCGCCACATCGTCGACTTCCTGGCCGTCGCGCTCTACACCGGCGATCCGGAGCTGTTCACCGGGTTCCTGGACTGGACGGCCTCGGTGCTGTCCGCCCGGTCGGTGCCGCCGCACGTGCTGCCCCCGGTCCTCGACCTGCTGGGCGAGGAGCTGCGCGACTTCCCCAGGGCGTCGGACCTGCTGGCGGTGGCCGCCGCCGCCCGCGACGGCGACCCGCACGGTGCCGGGAGGCCGGCATGAACGACGAACGAGGACCGGACGTGCCCCACTCCGAGCCACGACCGGGGGTCGCGCTGGTCGCGCTCTCCGGCGATCTCGACTACGACACCTCCGACGAGCTGGCCGACGCCGCCGACGCCGCGCTGCAGGCCGTCGCCGATCCGCACGAGCTCCGGCTGGACTGCGCCGGACTGGGGTTCTGCGACTCCTACGGCCTGTCGGCGCTGCTGATGCTGCGCCGGCGTACCGCGGCCGCCGGGATCGCGCTGCGCCTGGACAACCGCGGCCGCGCGCTGGACCGGCTGCTCCGCATCACCAGCACCTGGGAACACCTCACCGGCGAGCACCCGGCGGACCGCGCGGAGCGGCACGACACCTGACCGGGGCTCAGTCCCCGGCCGTCAGTGCGGGCAGGTTCGCCTCGATCGAGGCGCGATCGGGTTCCAGCCACGGCGGCAGCCGCAGCGACCGGCCGAGCTCGAGCAGCGGCTCGTCGACGGTGAAGCCGGGGCCGTCGGTGGCGAGCTCGAACAGCACGCCGCCGGGCTCCCGGAAGTAGATCGACGTGAAGTACCGCCGGTCGAGGATCTCGGTCACCTCGAGACCGCGGGCGACGAGCTCGTCGCGCCAGCGCTGCTGGGTCTCCCCGTCCGGCACCCGGAACGCGATGTGGTGCACGGTGCCGCCGGCCTGCAGCCCGCGGCCGTCCACCCCGTCCAGCACGTCCACCGCGGTCGCGGCCGGACCGTCGGCGCGGAACCGGGAGCGCGGCCCGTCGTCGCCGGCGTGGCTCATCCCGAGCTCGGTCAGCATCCGGTGGGTCGGCTCGGCGTCGGCCTCCGACACGGTCACCGCGTGCAGCCCGCGGACGGCGTGCTCGGCCGGGACGTGGCCGGAGCCGTCCCAGCCGGAACGGTGGTCGCCAGGGGCCGCGACCAGCTCGACGACCAGTCCGTCCGGGTCGCGCAGGGTCAGCACCTCCTCGTCGTCCCGGGTCACCGGCCCGTCGACCGGGACGCCCAGGCCGGCGAGCCGGCCCTGCCACCAGCCCAGCGACTCCGGCGGGACGGCGAACGAGGTCGCCGTGGTGAGCCCCGCACCGGTACGGCCCGGTCTCACGTCCGGCCACGGGAAGAAGGTGAGCAGCGTGGCCGGGTTGCCGCCGCCGTCGCCGTAGTAGAGGTGGTAGACCTGCGGCGCGTCGAAGTTGACCGTCCGCTTCACCAGCCGCAGCCCCAGCACGGTCACGTAGAAGTCCACGTTCCGCTGCGGATCACCGGCCACCGCCGTGACGTGGTGCAGGCCGTGCGGGGTGAGTTCGGTCGACATCCACCCTCCTCGTCTGGTCGTTGCCCTCACAACTACCACGGCAACCGGCGGCGCACCCGTCGGAACCGGGATCGCGGTGCCGTACATGAACCCGCGCCGAGCGGGTACCCGGATCCCATGACGACGTCCGACGCGACCCGCCGCGAGACCGGTCCGGTCCCGACGGAGCAGAGCGACACACCCGTCGACGAGACCCCCGACGGCGACGGCGTGCACCTCGCCGAGCAGCCGGTGGAACCGGACGACGAGCGTCCCGCGGCGTCCTGAGACCCGCCCTGCACACGATCACCACACGGAAGGACAGCGATCCATCATGGCCACCATCCGCTACACCGTTCCCGGACTCGAGCGGGGCGACGCCGAGCAGGTCGTCGCGCTGCTGCAGAACCGCCTGCACGCGCTCAACGACCTCCAGCTGACCCTCAAGCACGTGCACTGGAACGTGGTGGGCCCGAACTTCATCGCGGTGCACGAGATGCTCGACCCGCAGGTCGACAGCGTGCGCGGCATGGTCGACGACGTCGCCGAGCGGATCGCCACCCTCGGCGGCTCGCCGGACGGCACCCCCGGGGCGCTCGTGCG
Source organism: Pseudonocardia sp. DxW (assembly GCF_058448985.1). Taxonomy (NCBI): domain Bacteria; kingdom Bacillati; phylum Actinomycetota; class Actinomycetes; order Pseudonocardiales; family Pseudonocardiaceae; genus Pseudonocardia; species Pseudonocardia sp. DxW. The sequence continues at coordinate 6,855 of NZ_JBZFLK010000032.1, forward strand.
CGACCGCACCTGGGACGACTACTCGATCGGCCGGGACGAGGCGATCGCGCACCTCGGGGCGCTGGATCTCGTCTACACCGGGGTCATCACCGACCACCGCACCCAGATCGAGAAGCTGGAGACGCTCGACCCGGTCACCCAGGACATGCTGATCGCGCAGTCCGGTGAGCTGGAGCAGTTCCAGTGGTTCGTGCGCGCCCACCTGGAGAGCTCGGACGGCTCGCTGCGCTCGGCGGACTCCGGCACCGAGGCCGACGCGGCCGACGCCGCGCGCTGAGTCCCACGCGCTGAATTCCGCGCACGGCGCCTGACGCACCGGGCCCGGTTCCGCATCCGCGGGACCGGGCCCGTCCGCCTGCGCCGGGACCGTTCCCGGGCCGGGCGCCGGGACGGTTCCCGGGCCCGCGGCCCGGGGCTCAGAGCTCGCCGCGCCGGTGGGCCCAGTACAGGCAGCCGGCCGGCACCAGCACCAGCTGCACGCCGAGCACCACGGCCAGAGCCAGCACCGGCGGGAGCGCGACGATCACCAGCGCATAGAGCACGGCGACCGTCATCACCCCCAACACGAGCGGCCAGGCGAGCGGCGTCCCGGTCTGCGCTGCGGGCGGGTGCGTGTTTCCCTCGACACCGTGCAGCCGGTGCACCAGACCAGGGTCGTCGCGCAGCGTCGCTGCCGAGATCTCGTCCAACACCCGCAGCTCACGCTGGTCCAGCGGACGGGCGGGACGGTCCTCCAGCACGGCACTCCTCGTCAGACTCCGGCGCGGACGTGATGGGTCCTTGAGGGTAGGTCGCGGCGGTGGCACCGGCCACCGGACGCGCCCCCGTGCTGTGCGGATGCTCCGAGTGGACCTACAGTGCCTGCGATATGAAGCAGGGGTCTGAATCGTGACCGTGGTCGTCGTCGTGTCGATCCGAGCGGTATGGGGGTAAACGAGTTGATTCTTCGATACTTGCGGGCGCACACCAGCCCGCCCGTCTTCATCAGCTCCGCCGGTCTGGCCGTGGCCTTCGTGCTGTGGGGGGTCATTTCGCCGACATCGCTGGGGGAGGTGGCCGGGGCCGTCAACACCTGGATCACCGACACGCTCGGCTGGCTGTACATCTTCTCCGCCACCGGGTTCCTGATCTTCGTCCTGTTCCTCATGTTCTCCCGGTACGGCCGGGTGAAGCTGGGCCCATCGGACTCCACGCCGGAGTACGGGAGCACCTCGTGGTTCGCGATGCTGTTCACCGCGGGAATGGGCATCGGGCTGGTGTTCTACGCGGTGTCGGAACCGATCTCGCACTTCACCGCGCCGCCGACCGGTGAGCCGGGCTCGCCGGATGCGGCCCGCGACTCGATGCTCTACACGTTCTTCCACTGGGGCCTGCACCCGTGGGCGATCTACATCGTGCTCGGTGTGTCGCTGGGCTACTTCGCGTTCCGACGGGGCCTACCGCTGCGCCCGGCCGCCGCACTCTATCCGCTGCTCAAGGAGCGGATCAACGGCTGGCCGGGCTACCTGGTCGACGTGCTCGCCGTGTTCGGCACGCTGTTCGGCCTGGCCACCTCGCTCGGCATCGGCGCCCAGCAGGTCGGCGCCGGGCTGAACGTGCTGTTCGGCTGGGAGAACACGACGACGCTCCAGGTACTACTCATCTTGGGGATCACCGCCATCGCGATCGCCTCGCTGATGCTCGGCCTCGACAAGGGCGTCCGCCGACTGGCGCTGCTGAACCTGTGGCTCGCCTTCACCCTGATGCTGCTCGTGTTCTTCTTCGGGCCGACCCGTGACCTGCTCAACAGCCTCGCCGCGAACATGGGCAGCTACGTACAGGAGATCCCGGGGCTGAGCTTCCAGACCTTCCCGGACGGCGGCAACGGCACCGCGGCGGAGTGGCAGAGCGGCTGGACGCTCTTCTACTGGGGCTGGTGGATCTCCTGGTCGCCGTTCGTCGGCATGTTCCTGGCACGGATCTCTTACGGCCGCACCATCCGCCAGTTCGTCGCCGGCTGCCTGTTCGCACCGATCGGTGCTTCCATGGTGTGGCTGACCGTCTTCGGCAACAGCGCGCTGGAGCTCGTGCAGAACGATCCGGACCACCCGCTGGCGACGGCGGCACCGGAGACCGCGATCTACGTGCTGCTGGACCAGCTGCCGGTCGCCCAGATCCTGATCACCCTGGCGTCGATCCTGACGGTGCTCGTGGTGGTGCTGTTCTTCGCGAGCTCCTCGGACTCCGGATCACTCGTCATCGACATCCTCACCAACGGCGGCGACCCGAACCCGCGCTGGCAGCAGCGGGTGTTCTGGGCGGTGCTGGAGGGCGTGATCGCCGCGGTGCTCCTCGCCGCAGGCGCCGCGGCCGGGGCGGACGCGCTGTCCGCTCTGCAGACCGCGGCGATCGCGGCGGGTCTCCCGCTCGGCATAGTGCTGATCCTGATGGCGGTCGGTCTCTCCACTGCGCTGCGCGACGAGAAGTTCGTGGTGACACTGCCGCCGGAGCCCTCACCGCTCGACTCACTGCGCCGCAGCACCAGCAGGGCCGCGCCCGGCGACGCCGAGCAGCCGGACGAGCTGCAGCCGGAGTCCGATCCGCTGATGCGCGAGACCGCCGTCGCCGAGTTCGCCTCGTCCCCCTCGAACGGGGTGGGCGACGTCCCCGGGCGGACACCCGGATCCCGCGAAGACCGGAGTTGACCGGCCGGCGGGGCGGGAACGCGTTCCCCCGGCCTGCCGCCGTCATGCGAGGCGGTCAGGCCGGGGCGCCCGACCCCACCCACAACGCCCGGGCCAGCGAGGGGCCCCACTCCTCGTCGGTGTCGGCCCGCCCGTCGCCGGTGCGCTGCAGCCGCACCACGAACGGGCCGTCGAACGGCTTGCGCGCCGCCAGCTGCACTCGGTCGCCGAGCCGCACGTCGTGCGCGTCGAGGAAGCGCAGCACCTCGGGATCGGTGTCGTCGACCCGGACCAGCTCGCCGCCCTCGCCGAAGCGGAGATCGGGCAGCCTGCGGGCGAGCACCTCGGGCAGCTCGCCGTCCCGGCCGGGGATCGGATCGCCGTGCGGGTCGTAGCGAGGATGGCCGAGCCGGTCGTCGATCCGGTCCAGCAGGCGGTCGGAGACGGCGTGCTCCAGCGCCTCGGCTTCCTCGTGCACCTCGTCCCAGGCCAGGTCCAGCTCGGTCACCAGGAACATCTCGATCAGCCGGTGCCGCCGGACCACGGCCAGTGCGGACGCCCGGCCCACCGGGGTGAGGGTGATCCCGGCGTAGCGCGCGTGATCGACCAGCCCGGTCTCGACCAGCTTGCGCACCATCCCCGACGCCGACGGTGACGACACCTGCAGCCGCTCGGCCAGCGCGGAGATGCCCACCGAGCCTTCCCACCGCTCCCCCAGCAGGAAAATGGTCTTCAGGTAGTTCTCCACGGACTCCGAATGGCGCTCGCCGGTGGGAACCGTGTTCATGAGGCCCACGGTATCCGCCCGCAGCAGGGCCCGGGGATGAACATCTGCAACCATGCAGGCCATGAGCGACGGTCGGCCCCCGGGCAGCGCACCCGACCACGGCTCCTCCGCCCACCCGTCCGCCGACCCGCCGGTCCGCGGCTGGTGTGCCCGCTACCACGGCGCGCACACCCGCTACCGCGGCTTCCGCGACGGATTGCGGCACCGCCCGGTGGTGGACCGTTGTTGGCGCTGGAGCATCGGGGTGCTCGGCACGCTGATCGTGATCGTCGGCATCATCCTGATCCCCTACCCCGGCCCCGGCTGGCTCGTCGTGTTCACCGGGCTGGCGGTGCTGGCCTCGGAGTTCGAGGGGGCGCGCCGGCTGCTGCACTTCGCCCGCAGGCACTACGACCGGTGGAACGACTGGCAGAAGCAGCAGCACATCGTCGTCCGGCTGCTGCTGTTCGCCGCGACCGGCGCCGTGGTGCTGGTCACGCTGTGGCTGCTCGACGTGTTCGGGCTGGTGAGCCACTGGTTCGGGATCGACGCCGGCTGGCTGGACTCGCCGCTGGAGCCGTTCGCCTGAGCCGTCGGCGGCGTCAGATCCGCAGCAGCACCGACGGGTCGTCCGGCGCGCCCAGCGCGGCGGCCAGGCATAGGCCGTTCACGCAGGCCACCAACAGCGGCCGCCGCTGCGGGTCGTCGGGCACCAGCCGGACGGCGGCCGCCGCCAGCGCGTCGTCCCAGCGCCGCAGCTCGTGCGCCAGGTCCGGGCGGCGGGCGGCGAACAGCAGCAGCTCGTACTCGGCGACCGTGAGCGACAGATCGTGCCTGCTGCCCCACTCCCCGAGCACCACGACCAGCTCGGCGACGGTGCGCACACCGGCCAGCCGCTCGATGTAGCGGTCGTTGACCGTGGCCAGCGCGGACACCAGCAGCTCGTCGACCGAGGCGAAGTAGTAGAGCACCGCGCTCGGCGGCACCTGCGCCTCCGCCGCCACGGCGCGCTGGGTGACCGCGCCCGTCCCGTCCCGGCCGACCAGCCGCAGCGTCGCGTCGAGCAGCGCGCGGCGGCGGCGCTCGCCCTTGCGCAGCCGGCCGTCGGCGGGCTCAGGCATGCGCCGCCGATCCGCCCATCTCCAGCGCCAGCACGCCGCCGATGACCAGCACGATCCCGCCGACCTGCACCCAGGTCAGCGACTCGCCGAGGAACAGCACCCCGAGCAGCGCGACGATCGCGACCCCGGCCGCGGCCCACACCCCGTAGGCGACGCCGAGCGCCATCCCCCGGGTGAGCGCCTGGGCCAGCGCCCAGAACGCGAGGCCGTAGCCGGCGACGGTGACCAGTGACGGCAGCAGCCTGCTGAAACCCTGCGACGCCCGCAGCGACATGGTGGCCGTCACCTCGGCCCCGATCGCCAGTGCGAGCCATCCCCACATGTGTCCGTCCTCCCCTGTCCGGCGGTGTCCGGCCCGACGCTACCCCGGTTCTGGAGCAGATGCTCAGGTTTATCGTCCACCCGGTCGACCGACATGCATAACGATTGTCATTGGTTACTGTCGATCAACGTGACTACGCAGAGGAGCCAAGCGATCACTGCCATCGGGTTCCCGGCGCCCCGCGCGCCGCGGGACGCCGGCGGTGCCGCCATCACGACCGCCGAGCGGCTGGTCGCGCTGTGCGAGGAGCTGGAGCGGACCGACCTGCGGCCCGGTCCGGTGGTGGACGCCGCGTTCGGCGAGCTGGTGCGGCTCTGCTGCCATCCGCCGGCGGGCTGTACCGGCGCGGTCCTCGAGCGCGTGGCGGCGCACGTCGACCGGCTGCGCGGGCTGAGCTCGGAGGGCGAGGGCCTGATGGAGCAGTACTGGGCGGACCGGATAGCCGGTGCCGCCGACCCGGCCGCCGAGCTCGAACGGTTCCCCTACCTGGGGAACTATCTCGACCTGGTCCGGCTCGAGCTGGCCGCGCTGGCCGCGGTCGGGTTCGGCGTGCCGCGCCGGGCCGTGGTGCTGGGGTCCGGTCCGCTGCCGCTGACCGGGATGGTGCTCGCCGACCGGCACGGCAGCGATGTGCTGCACGTCGACCGGGACCCGGCCGCCCTCGCCGCGGGCACCGCGGTCGCCGACGCCGTCGGGATCGGCACCCGCAGCCTGGCCGCGGACCTGTCCGCGGCGGCGCTGCCCGCGGACCTGGCGGACGAGATCCGGCGCGCCGACCTGGTGCTGCTCGGCGCGCTGGTGGGTGCCGACGCCGCCGCCAAGGACGTGGTCACCGCCCGGCTGGCGGCCGCCGCGGGCCCGGGCACGGCGCTGCTCGTGCGCACCGCTGCCGGCCTGCGGACCCTGCTGTACCCGGAGCTGGGCCCGGCCGACCTGCCCGCCCTGGACGTGCTGCTGGAGGTGCATCCGCGCACCGACGTCGTGAACTCGGTCCTGGTGGCGCGCGCGCCGCGCTGAGCCGGGCCGGCGCAGCCGGATCCCGGACCGGTCGGCGTGCCGCCCCGTTCGCGTGAGGTGCACGCCGACCGGCCGCTGCTTACGATCAGCTGACGATCGTCGCGGGCGGACCCAGCGGTTCGACCTCACGTCGACGATCGGGTGGAATCGGGGTCATCATGGTCGAGCTCGAGGTGGCACAGGGCGGAGTCGGTTCCCGGACCCGGGTGCTGATCGTGGACGACGACGTGCGCATCGGGCAGGCGCTCGGGCTCGCCCTGGACGACGAGGGCTTCGATGTCGATGCGGTGCACACCGGCGAGGAGGCCCTCGCCCGGGCCGGCGCACCCGACATCGACCTGGTGCTGCTGGACCTGATGCTGCCCGGGATCGACGGGCTCACCGTCTGCCGCAGGCTGCGCGACGCGGGCGACCTGCCGATCATCATGGTGACTGCGCGGTCCGACTCCGCCGACGTCATCGCCGGGCTCGAGGCCGGCGCCGACGACTACGTGACGAAGCCGCTGGTCGCGGGCGAGCTGGCGGCCCGGATCCGGGCCCTGCTGCGGCGCCGCAGGCTGGCCCCGGCCACGCCGCGCCGGTTGCTGCTCGGCGACGTCGAACTTCGGCCCGACGAGGGCGTCGTGCTGCGCGCCGGCGATCCGGTGCACCTGACCCGCACCGAGTTCCGGCTGCTCGCCGAGCTGGCGGCGGCCGCGGGCCGGATCGTCACCCGCGACGAGCTGCTGTCCCGGGTCTGGGGCTACGAGTACCACGGCGACACCCGACTGCTGGACGTGCACGTCCGCCGGTTGCGGCGCAAGATCGAGGCCGACCCGGACCGGCCCACCGTGGTGCTCACCGTGCGCGGGGCAGGCTACAAGGCCGGCCGGGTCGAGCGCCGGCCCGAACCGGCCGTCCCGGACTCGGAGCCAGTGCCCGGTTGGCGCGGATGACCCCTCCCGGCGCGCCCCGCCGGTCGGTGCTGGACCGCCTGCCGCTGCGGCGGCTGCCGCTGCGGCACCGGATCGGGGCCGCGTTCGCGCTGGTGTCGCTGGTGGTGACCGGCCTGTTCGCCACCGTCACCTGGAACCTGGCGTCCTACTACCTGGTCGAGCAGCGGGTGGAGGGCGCGACCCGGCAGGTGGATGTGAACGTCCGGCTGGTCGAGCGGGCGATCTCCGCCAGTCCCGAGTCCGACGGGCTGGACGACCTGCTCACCGGGCTGGCCGGCACCCCGAACACCACCGTCGCCCTCCGCCACGACGGCAACTGGATCACCAGCGGCCGCGACATCAACGTCTCCGAGATGCCGAAGCCGTTGCTGGACATGGCCCGGTCCGGGATCGGCGCCCGGCAGCGGATGCTGGTCGAGGGAATGCCCAGCCTGGTCGTCGCCGCCCCGATGCCCGGCGAGACGGTGTTCGTCGAAGTCTTCCCGCTGCAGCTGCTGGACGCCAACCTGCGGTTCCTGAGCTCGGTGCTGATCATCGGTGTGGCGGTCAGCACGGTGCTCGGGCTAGGGCTCGGGCACTGGGCTGGCCGGCGGGCGCTGCAGCCCCTGACCGAGCTGACCGAGGCGGCCGGCCGGGTCGCCGGTGGCGATCTCGCCGCCCGGCTGCCGGGCAGCTCCGACGCCGAGCTCGCGCCACTGGTCGCGACCTTCAACCGGACCGCCGACGCGCTGGAGCAGCGGGTGGCCCGGGACGCGCGGTTCGCCGCCGACGTCAGCCACGAGCTGCGCTCGCCGCTGACCACGCTCGTGAACGCGGTCGCCGTGCTGCGGCGCAGGCGCTCCGAGCTGCCGCCGACCGCGCAGCAGGCGGTGGACCTGCTCGACGGCGACATCCAGCGGTTCCGCCGGATGGTGCTCGACCTGCTGGAGATTTCCCGCAGCGACACCCTGGAGCGCGAGCCGTGGGAGCTGGGCGAGCTCGTGCGCGGCATCGTCGGGGTGCGCGGCGGGACGCCGCCGGAGATCGACGCGCCGGAGCCGGTGCCCGTACGCGCGGACCGGCGCCGGATCGACCAGATCCTCGGCAACCTGCTCGACAACGCCGACGCGCACGCCGGCGGCGCCGTACGGGTCGGGGTGTCGGCGCGGGAGGGCCGCGGCCGGATCGAGGTCGACGACGCCGGGCCGGGGGTGCCCGCCGGGAAGCGGGCCGAGGTGTTCGAGCGGTTCTCCCGGGGTGCCCGGGCGGGCAGCCGCGGTGACGGCGGCGGCACCGGGCTCGGACTGTCGCTGGTGGCGGCGCACGTCCGCAGGCACGACGGATCGGTGTGGATCGAGGACCGGCCCGGCGGCGGTGCCCGGGTCGTGGTGGAGCTTCCGGGGGTGGCGGGATGAGACGCGTCGCGGTGGTGCTCACCGTCGGGCTGGCGGTCGCGCTGGGCGGGTGCGGGGTGACCCTGGAGGACGAGCCGGAGCCCTACGGTCCGGCCACGGAAGCGCCGTCGCCCGCACCGACCGTGAGCGTCCGGCCGGACGACCTGCCGGAGGACGCGCCGACCCCGTCGGCCACCCCGACCCCGACCCCCATTTCGACCCCGACGCACTCCGGAACGGCTCCGGACACCCGCCCTGACCAGGGCGGAGATGCCTGACGGTTGGCTGACGATCGCGATCGGTGTCCCCGGCCGGGAGCTGCTGGGGGCAGAATCGGGGACGGGTGATCGGCGGTGGAGTGCGCGGCTTCTGGGGAGCGGTCGCGCACGGCCCCGCCGCTACGGCCCACCGGGGACGGGTGCCCGTCCGCGACCGGGGACGGCGACGGCTCACGCTCGTCGCCGTCCCGGGTGGACCGGTGGTCCGGGGTGGACCGGACGTCCCGGATGGACCGGTCCGTACCGCACGCGCCGGGCGAGCCGCCGATCACCGTCCGGCGGCCGGGTCCCGCGCCGGACGGCCCGGCGGGCCGCCGGCCGGTCAGGTCCCGGCGCCGGTCCCGGGCAGCGGGGTGCCCCCAGCGCCGCCGTCGAGGGCGGAGACCATCGCGAACCAGGCCCGCGCCGGCACCGCCCCGCCGGTGAGGTTGCCGGACCCGCAGGTGCGCAGCGGGCCGGTGCACACCGGGCGCGGTGTCCCGGTCGGCAGCGTCATCACCGAGCCGGCCCGGTCGCCGGTGGCCCCGATGAACGCGGCCGAGGCGTAGTTCTGGGTGGTCCCGGTCTTGGCGATCACCGGCCGGTTCCAGCCCACCGCGGCGGCCGCGCCCGCGGCGGTGCCGGAGGTCGCGTCCCCGGACAGCGCGGTGACCAGGTCGCGGGCCACCGACTCGTCGATCACCCGGTCACAGCGCGGCCCCGGGAGCGCGACGTCGCCGCCGTCCCGGTCGGTCACCGACTCGACGAACAGCGGCGTGCAGTGCACCCCGCCGGAGGCGATGGTGGCGCCGACGGTCGCCAGCTCCAGCGGGCTGGTGCCCTCCGGGCCGAGGGTGAACGACGCCCGGCGCTGGGCGATCACCGCCTCGCCGACGGTGCCGCCGTCGCGGGTGGGCGCCTCCAGGGTCTGCCGGAGCCCGAGCCGCCACGCCATGTCGACCACCGGCTGCAGCGACCCGATCCGGTCGGTGAGCTCGACGAACGGGGTGTTCGGCGAGCTGGCGAGCGCCTGCCGCAGGGTCATCGGGCCACTGCCGGAGTTGCCGTAGTTCGCGACTGTGTAGGGCGCCGTGCCGTTGCGGAAGTTGCGCGAGGTGTAGCTCGCCGGGTTGTCCAGCATGCTGTCCGGGGTGACGATCCCGCTCTCCAGCGCCGCCGCCGCGGTGAACACCTTGTAGACCGAGCCGGCGCCGTGCAGCGGCAGCGTGGCCAGCGGGTAGGCGGTCTCGCCTGCGTCGGCGTCGAAGCCGTACTCGCTGCTGGAGACGAGCGCGTCGACCCGGCCGGTGCCCGGCTCCACCAGCGCGGCGACGTTCGCGACCGACGACGAGCCCTCGGCGGCGCCGGCCCGGCGGACCGCGGTCAGCGCCTCCTCGGTGGCCCGCGGATCGAGGGTGGTGCGGATCGTGTACCCGCCGTTGCGCAGCACGCCCGCCTCCAGGCCGGCGGCGTCGAGCGCCTCGACGACGGCCTGGCAGAAGTGGCCGGTGCCCTCGCGGGCGCCGGCACAGCCCTGGGCGGGGACGCCGGCGTCCGGCCGGACCTCGACCGGGGTGGCGCGGGCCTGCTCGGCCTGGGCCGGGGTGATCGAGCCGACGTCGACCATCGCGGAGATCACCGTGTCCCGGCGGTTCTGCGCGGCCTCCGGATTGTTCAGCGGGTCGAACCGCTCGGGGGCCTGGATCATCCCGGCCAGCAGCGCTGCCTGCGGGACGGTGAGCCGGTCGGCGGTCGTCCCGAACCAGGTGCGGGCCGCGTTCTGCACGCCGTAGGCACCGCGGCCGAAGTAGATCAGGTCGAGATAGCCGGCGAGGATCTCCTCCTTGTCCAGCACCGCCTCGACCTGGTGCGCCAGCCGCACCTCCGCGAGCTTGCGGGCCGGGGTGTTCGCGGTGGCCGCGCGCTCCTCCTCCGGTGTCGAGGCGAGCACGTTGAGCCGGTAGTTCTTGACGTACTGCATGGTCAGCGTGGAGGCACCCTGCCCGTCCAGTGCGGAGCCGCCTGCCGCGTTGCTGATCAGCGCCCGCCCCATCCCGTACCAGTCGACGCCGTCGTGCTCGTAGAACCGGCGGTCCTCGATGGCGACGATCGCGGCGGTCATCGTGTCCGCGATGCCGTCCGGCCCGACCGGCTCCCGGTGCTGGTCGTAGAGGTGCGCGAACGGCTCGCCCGCGGCGTCGAGCAGCACCGACGTGGCGCCAATCCGCCCGTCGCCGAGCCGGGCGCTGGTGGCCTCGTCGGCGACGCCGGTGATCTCCTCGGTCACCACCGCCGTCGCGACGGCGACCGGCGCCAGCATCCCGGCGAGCAGCACCCCGGCCAACGCACTCGCCCCGATCCCCTGCAACAGCCTGCGACGGACGAAGCGCACGCGGTCACCGGTGGGTGGGGAGTCGGGCATGCCCCCAGGTTCCCCGGGAGATCGTGACAGGGTGGTGAGGTCACCCTGACGGTTACCTGACGATCCGCGGGTCAGCGCCGGGACCGGGGGCGCCGGCGGGCGGCGCAGCCGATGCAGGTGCGGGCCGCGGGCAGCGCCTCCAGCCGTTCCGGGGCGATCGGGCCGCCGCATTCCGCGCAGACGCCGTAGCTTCCGTCGGCGAGCCGCCGGGCGGCGGCGTCGAGCTCGGCCCGGTCCCGCTCCGCGGCGGCGAGCAGGCCCTGCAGCTGCGCCCGCTGCACGGCGATCGTGACGCCCTCCGGATCGTGCTCGTCGTCGTGGCTGGTGAGCGCCTGTTCCTCGGCGAGCGAGGCCAGCTCGTGGCGCAGCGAGGCGAGCCGGCCGTCCACCCGGGCCCGTTCGGCGTCGAACGCTGCGGGGTCCATGCCGACCAGGATCCTCCGGCGTGCCAGATTCGTCCGCATGAATCTCCCGCGCCCGGTGTCCGGGGTCGGCGTCGTGCTGGAGCGCGACGACGGCCGGATCGCGATCGGCCACCGGGTCACCGCCGGCGAGGAGCCGAGCTGGTCGTTCCCCGGCGGTCACCTGGAGGGCGGCGAGACGCCGGTGGCCGCCGCGCTGCGCGAACTGGCCGAGGAGACCGGCGTCGTCGCGGCGCGGGGATCGCTGTTCGCGGTGTGCGTGCGGACCGTCGGCAGCGGGGTGACGTTCGCGGTGCACGTCGCCGCCCCGGCCGGCGCGCTGCTCACGGTCACCGAGCCGCACGCCGTCGACGCCTGGCGCTGGGCCGATCCGGACGACCTGCCCGGGCCGCTGTTCGTGCACACCGCGGCCGTGCGGCACGCCTGGCGCGCACCCGGCAGCGGGCTCGCGGGCTGGGACCTGCACCTGCTGGCCCGTCCCGCCGCTGCTCGACCGAATTGATTTCATCAACTATCTTGCGAATTCGGCCGCTCGTGTACGAGCATCGTGTAACGCGCCGTTCCGGCCGCTGTCTCCTTAAGAAATGGTAAAGATCCGCAGTTCCCTGATCTCCGATCTCCTAGCTTCCCGGAATCGCACGCCGGTGCAACGAGAAGCGGGAACGGGGCTCTGGACAACGCATGCCGACACTGTCGTTCCGCGGCGCGGGCGCGCGATACCCGAACGGGACCGTCGCCCTGGTGGACGTGACGTTCGAGGTGGGCGACGGCGAGGTCGTCGCGCTGCTCGGTCCGCCGCGCAGCGGCAAGTCGTCCGTCCTGCGGCTCGGCTCGGGTGAGCTCGCCCCCGTGACCGGCTCGGTGCTGATCGACGGCACCGCCTGCTCCCGGTTCCGGGCCAGGAACCGGCCCGCCGCCCTCGTCGACACCCGGCGCGACACCACCCGGCGGCGCACCGTCGCCGAGCACATCGACCGCCCGATGCAGGTCGCCGGCGTCGGCACCTGGACCCGGACCTGCCACATCGCCGAGCTGGCCGAGCGGCTGCACGTCGGCGACCTGCTCCCCTACCCGCTGGACGGCCTGTCCGCCGGACAGCGCAGGCGGGTGGCCATGGCCACTGCGCTGGCCCGGCGCCCGCGGATGCTGCTGCTCGACGAGCCGCTCGCCGGCGTGGACGAAGAGACCGCGGCGGTGCTGCGCGAGGTCCTCCGCCAGTTCCGCGCCGAGCGCCGGACCATCCTGTACGCGACCGCCGATCCGGCCGAGGCGGCCGGTATCGCCGACCGGGTCGCGCTGCTGCACGGCGGCCGGCTGCGCGACGCCGGCACCCCGCGGGATCTCGCCGACCGGCCCGGCACCGTGCTCGGCGCGGTCGCGCTGGGCGATCCGCCGATGAACCTCGTCGAGGCGGGTGTGCACGCCGAGCAGGACCGGCACGTCGTGCTGACGATCGGGCGGCAGAACCACTCGATGCCCTGGAACGACCTGCGGTCCCGGTCGATCGCGCGCTTCCACGGGGAGCGCATCGTGCTCGGCGTCCGGCCGGACGCGGTGCTGCCCGGCGGGTCCGGGTTCGTGCTCACCGGGGTGGTGCAGGGTGTCGAGCAGCGGGCGGGCGGTGTCTACGCCGTGCTGGACACCGGCGCGGGCGGGATCGATCCGCACGGCTGCGATCCGGACGGCGGTGACGTGCTCACCCCGCTCGACCGGCCCCCGCGCCGCGCGGTGTTCCGGGTCCGGCTCGGGCCGCACGACCGGCCACCGGTGAATGCGCGGATGGCGATCGGTTTCGACGCCCGGTCACTGCACGCCTTCGACCGGGACGGGCGGCGGATCCACCTCCCGGTCACAGTGCGCACGCCGGTGCCCGCCGACCACGACTGAGCCGTGTCCCATTTGTCACGGATCCGACGGCGCGCCGCCGTGAGGATCGGCCCGCCGCCGTGTCCCACCGGCCGGGGGACCGCTGCGCGCACCCCACCTCCGGTCCTCCGGGACCGCCTGCCACACCGAGTTCCGGAAGGACCACCATGGATCTCCTCCGCACCGGGTGCACGACGTGAACATGGGCTGGGCGGACGAGCCGGACGACACCGCCGACCGTGGCCACGACGCCTACTGGCACGACGAGCGGGACGTCCCGCAGCTCGCCGGCTGCCTGGTCGCCCTGGCCGCCGCGGCCGGCCGCGTCGTCCGGCGCGCCGGCGCCGGCGGCCGCCGGGTGCTCGCCCTGCTGCGCGGGCGGCCCCCGGGGCCCTGCGCAGCGGCGACCGGCACCTGCCTGCTCGACGGTCCGGGGAACGTGATCGTGCACCCCCCGCACGGGCCGATGGTCGCCCGACGGCGCCGGCGCAGTCGGGACGCCGGGCGCGACCGCTGCCACGGCGGGACCCGCAGCCGCTGCCGGACGGCACCCCGGCGGACCGGGCCGTCATCCGGCTGAGCGACCCGGTGGCCCGCGCCGCCCATGCCGGCACAGACTGACGCCCAGCCCGACCACCGGAGCCGGAGGACCCAGCCATGACCGAGACGAACCGGGACGGCAGCTCGCTGCGCGGTGTCGACCGCGCGGTGCAGGTGCTGCGGCTGATCGCCGAACGCGGCGTCGTCCGGCTCTCCGAGGTCAGCGCCGAGCTGGACCTGGCACTCGGCTCCACGCACCGGCTGCTGAGCAGCCTGGAACACACCGGGATGCTCGCCCGGGTCACCGGCTCCAAGCTCTACCGGCCCGGTCCCGCCCTCGCCGAGCTGGCCACCACCTTCGCCGCCCCCCGGGTGCCCGACGACGTCCTCCCGCACCTGCGCGAGCTGGCCCGCTCCTGCGGCGAGACCGCGCACCTGGTCCAGCTAATCGGGCGCAGCGTCGAGTTCGTCGCGAACGGGGAGAGCGACCGTTCCACCCGCGTCACCACCCGGCTCGGCATGACGATGCCCGCGCACGCCACCTCCGGCGGGAAGGCGCTGCTGGCCCGCTACACCGACGACACGGTCGGCCACCTCTACGCCGGGCGGCCGCTGCGCCGGATGACCGACCGGACGATCACCGAGGTCCCCGCGCTGCTGGCCGACCTGCACCGGGTCCGCGAGCGGGGCTACGCCACCATCGACGGCGAGTCCGAACCGGACGTGCGCGGGATCGGGCTCGCAGTCACCGACCAGACAGCCCTGGTGGTCGGCGGCCCCCGGCACCGGATCCCGGCCGCCGACCTGCCCTACCTCGCCTCGCTGCTGCAGGACACCGCGGGCGCCGTCCTCGCTGCGCTCCCCGAGGAGCGCAGCTGGTGCCTCGGCAGGCCCTGACCGGCCCGGAACGGACCGGTCAGCCGGTGCACCCCCGGGTGGCCGGTCGCTGATTTCCGCGCCGGGGAAAGCGCCTGCTCACGTCCCGGCGGGACCGTCACCGGTGCTCGTACGGTCGCCGACGGCGTCACCGGACCGGCCCCACGACCGCGGTGACACCCGGTTCCGGGGTTCCCCCGCCCCGGAACCCCGCCCGGCCGGCGGGTGCCCTCCGGCCGGGCGGCCCGGCGGCGGTCACCTGCGTGCCCGGCCACCGGTCCATCCGCATCCGACCGGACGAGAGGCCCCCGTGTCAGCGTTCGACACCGTGTCAGCCGGTCCCGGCTCGGCGTCCGGCACCGGGGGCCACCGCCCAAAGGGCCCGGCCCGGCCGGCGAGCCCCCGCCGCGGGACGCTGGTGGTCGCCGCCGCCGCCGTGACGACCGCGCTGGTGGCGGTCTCGACCGGGGTGCCCGGGACCACCGTCGTCGACACCCCGTCCGCGGCACCGCCCACCCTGGGCCGGTCGGTCGCCGAGCGGGCCCGTACGGCCGTCGTCGCGCAGGTTCCCGGGGCCGAGGTCGGCGTCGCCGTGCACGACCGGCGGACCGGGGAGACGGTCGGCGTCGCGGACCGCCCCGGCTTCGCGACGGCGTCGGTGGTGAAGCTGCTGATCGCGCTGGACGTGCTGCGCGCCAACGGCCGGCAGCCGCCCGATCCGGCCACCGCGACCGTCGTCGCGCGGATGCTGCGGGGCAGCGACGACGGCGCGGCCACCCGCGGCGTCGTCGGGGCGGGCGACCGGTTCGTCGTCGTGCTGCTGACCCACCAGCCGGGCAGCACCCGCCGGGCCGACGGCCGGGACGCCGTCACCGCAGGGATCCGGTCCCTGCTCCCCGCACTCACCGCGCCGGGTTCGGCGCACTGACCCCGTTCCGGAGGAGATCCCGATGTCCAAGAAGAAGAAGCCGCAGGCCCGCCCGGCCAAGGCGGCCCCGAACCCGATGGCCGAGCGCAGGGGCATCTCGATCAACACGGTGCTGACCGTGGTGGTCGTGCTGTTCGCCGCGTTCTCGATCGGCGGCGCGCTGCTCTCGCCCGCGCCGCCGTCCGAGGTGTCCGAGGACCAGCTGGTCGTCGGCGCCAGCATGATCACCGAGCCCGGCCGGCCGGTGACGATGGTCGAGTTCCTCGACTACCAGTGCCCGGCCTGCTCGGCGTTCTACGACAACCTGACGGTCGGCATCGAGCAGGACTACGCCGACCGGATCACGTTCGCCACCCGCAACTTCCCGCTGGAGATGCACGCGCTGGCCCCGCTCGCCGCGCAGGCCGCCGAGGCCGCGGAGAACCAGGGCCGCTACGCCGACATGTACCACCTGCTCTACGACGAGTACTCGGCGTGGGCCGGGAACGGCGCCGCGTCCGACGAGGACTCCGCCCGCGAGCGGTTCACCGGCTACGCCGAGCGCCTCGGGCTCGACATGCCGCGGTTCCTGACCGATCTCGACTCCGACGAGGTCGCCGACCGGGTCGACGCCGACATGGACCTCGGCGAGGAGCTCGGCGTGTTCAGCACCCCCACGTTCTTCATCGACGGCCGCCGCTTCGAGCCGGCCGGCAGCACCTTCGCGGAGGTCGACCAGGAGATCCGCGCCGAGCTGGACCGGGCGCTGGCGGAGGCGGCGTGACGGCCACGCTCGCCGGGACCGGGCGCTCGTCGTCCGGGGCCGGCGCCCGCCGCCGGCGGGCCGGTGCCGTCTACCTGGTCGGCGGCACGATCGGGCTGGCCGCGGCCGCGGTACTCGTGCTGGAGCGGCTGGCGATGCTCAGCGATCCCGGCTACGTCCCGTCCTGCTCGATCAACCCGGTGATCTCCTGCGGCTCGGTGATGGAGAGCGCCCAGGCGTCGGTGTTCGGGTTCCCGAACCCGCTGATCGGGCTGGTCGCGTTCGCGGTGGCGGTGACCGGCGGCGTCGCGATGCTCGCCGGGTTCGAACCGCCGGCCTGGTTCACCGTCGGCATGCAGGTCGGCAGCACCCTCGGCCTGGTGTTCGTGCACTGGCTGATCTGGCAGAGCCTGGCCGAGATCCACGCGCTGTGCCCGTACTGCATGGTGGTCTGGCTCGTCACGATCACCGTGTTCTGGTACTCGACGCTGGAGACCCTGGCGCTGGTCCGCCCGGCCCGCCCGCTGGTCGTGGCGCTGCGCCGGTTCCACTCCAGCGTCCCGGCGGTCTGGTACCTGCTGATCCTGGCGGTCGCCGCGTGGACCTTCCGGGACTTCTTCTTCGGCCTGGCGTGAGCGCGGCATGAGGCGCGCCACAGGAGCTTGCGCGTTGTTGGATTGTAGGACAATTTCACGTGTCAACAGAGCTCGTCGTCCCTCCCGGGAAGAGTTGCCTCGATGCTGGTCCTGATCGGCCTCGCACTGGTCGTGATCGGGTTCGTGCTGCGGATGAACCCGCTGCTCGTGGTCACCGTGTCCGGTCTGGTCACCGGTGCCGTCGGTGGTCTCACCCCGCTGCAGATGCTCGACATCGTCGGTACCGCGTTCGCCGACAGCCGGCCGGTGATGATCCTGCTACTCGCGCTGCCGATGGTCGGGCTGGTCGAGCGGATGGGGCTGCAGGCGCACGTCCGCCGGACGGTGGGCAGGCTCGCCTCGCTCACCCCCGGCCGGATTCTGCTCGGCTACCTGGCACTGCGCCAGGTGACCGCGGCGGCCGGGCTGCTGACCGTGCTCGGCGTCGCGCAGACCGTGCGCCCGGTCCTGTACCCGATGGTCGAGGCTGCCGCCGAGCGCCGGACCGGCCCGCTGACCGAGGAGGTCCGGGACCGGCTGAAGGGCTCCTCGGCGGCGAGCGGCCGCCCCGGCGCCGGACGCCGTGCCGTGATCGGCCCGGAGCCGGTCAACTGGGCGATCGCCGCGATGCTGCTCGTGGTCGCCGGGCTGACCGCCCGCGACCGCGGCAATCCCCGGCGGCACACCAGCGCGGTGTTCTGGGGGCTGGCCGGTGCCGGGTTCGTCTACGCGTCGTGGGTCACCGCAGGCGCCGCGCCGGCCTGGCCGCTCGGACTGGTCGTGCTGACCGTCGTCGTGCTGGGCTCGTCGGCGCGGACCCTGCGCCCCGGCACGGTGACCAGCACCGGCGACGCCGCCCGCGAGGAGTCCGCGACGCGGCTCAGCCACCGGCTGTTCCTGCCCGCACTGTGCGTCCCGGTGATCACCCTGGTGGTGACGTTGGCCGGCCCGGCGGTCACCGTGGGCGGCCGTCCGATCGGCGCCCCCTTCCAGGAGGGACGCAGGCTGCTCGACCTGATGGGCTCGATGGCGCTGCTCCCGCTGGTGCTCGCGGTGGTCGGGGTGCTGTTCACCAGGGCAGGCCTCGGCGACGCGGTCGGGCAGGTCCTGCAGACCGTCCTGCCCGACGGGCGGTTGGTCGCGGTGGCGGCCTACTGCCTGACGATGGCGCTGCTGACGCTGTTGGTCGGCAACGCGTTCGCGGCCTTCCCGATCGTCACCGCCGCACTGGGCTGGCCGTTGCTCGTCGAGATCCACCAGGCGGACCCGGCGGTGGTGTTCAGCATCGGGATGCTGGCCGGTTTCTGCGGGACGCTCGTGTCGCCGATGGCGGCCAACTTCACCCTGGTCCCGGCCGCGCTGCTGGAGATGCGCGACCGCTACGGAGTGATCCGCACACACGCCCCGACGGCCGCGATCATGCTCGTGGCCAACGTGGTGATCATGTACATCTTCGCGTTCCCGAGGTGACCGCACCGTGATCCCGAGCCGTTCCGACTTCACCGCCGTCGTCCTGCAGAACCTGACGACGACGGCGCCGTACCACCTCGTCCACCTGGCCGACGCCGGCGAGGTCCGGTCCGGGATCACCCCGGAGCGGGTGCACCCGGCGTTCCACACCTCGTTCGACTGGCACTCCTGCGTGCACATGCACTGGCTCGGCGTCGAGCTGCTGCTGGCCGGGGCGGACGACCCGCAGCTGCCGGCCACCCTCGGCCGAACGCTGACCGCGGACCGGCTGCGCGGCGAGGCGGCCCATCTCGAGGCGCACCCGGTGTTCGAGCGGCCCTACGGCTGGGCCTGGACGGCCCGGCTCACCGCCGCCTGCGCCCGGCTGCCCCGGCCGGATTGGCGGGACGCGCTGCAGCCGCTGACCGACACCGTGTACCGGCTGACCACGGGCTGGCTCCCCCGGCTGCACCATCCGGTCCGGCACGGGCTGCACTCGAACACGGCGTTCGGCCTGACCCTGCTGCACGGCGCCGCGCTCGATCTCGGCCGCACCGACGACGCGGACCGGATCGCCGATGCGGCCCGCCGGCTGTTCTCCGGCGACCGCGGCTGGCCCGCCCGGTGGGAGCTGTCCGGGCAGGACTTCCTCTCCGCCGGGCTCTGCGAGGCGGACCTGATGGCCCGCGTCCTGTCCGCCGACGAGTTCGCGACCTGGTTCGACGGCTTCCTCCCGGACCCGGCGCCGCTGCTGGCGCCGGTCGAGGTGAGCGACCCGGGCGATCCGTACCTGGTGCACCTGGACGGGCTCAACCTGTCCCGGGCGGGCGCCGCGCACCGGCTGGCCGCGGTGCTCGGCGACACGCAGCTCGCGGCGGCCGCCGAGGAGCTGCTCGGGCACGGCCTGCGGTCGCTGGCGAACCGCGACTTCGTGGCCACCCACTGGCTCGCGACGTTCGCCTGGGACGCGCTGCGCAGCCGGCCGGATCAGCCGTTCCGGCGCAGCATCGCCACGAACGGCGCCACGTAGAGCCTGCGGACCCGCTCCCAGCCCTCGTCGGAGTCCAGGTCGAGCGTGCCGGGGGTCAGGACCAGCGAGATCACCGTCCGCACGAGCAGCTCGGCGAACGGCTCCGCGTGCTCCGGCGGGATGGCGAGCCCGGCGACGTCGATCTCCCGGCGGACGTGCTCGAGGATCCATCCGGTCGCCATCGCGAGCACCGGCCCACCCGAGGTCGTCAGGTGCGGCAGGATCACCTCGGGCTCGGTGCGGAGCAGCCGGTTCAGGACGGCGTGTCCGCGCAGGTAGCCGACGCAGAACCGGACGCCGACGACGATCGTGCCGTCCACCGTCGTCTCACCGCGGACGACCTTGTCGGCCTCCTCGGTGAACAGCCGCAGCTCCTCCAGCACCAGCGCGCGGATCAGCTCGTCCTTGCGCGGGAAGTAGCGGTAGACCGTGACCCGGGCGATGTCGCACTGCCGGGCGACCTCGTCCATGGTGAACCGGCGGAGTCCGAACTCCTCGGCGACCCGCCTCGCCGCGACCAGGATCCGGGCAGCGGTGGCGTCGGTCTCCGACGTCCCGTCACGCATGGAGCCGGAGCGGTCGGGGCCCGTCGGACCGCCCGTCAGCATCAGTGATGCTTCCCTCCGCGTCGTCCGGCCCCGGGGGGCGACCAGCGGGTCGCGACCAGGACCGGCTTCCGGCCGTGTCGTACCCGGGGAGCATAACCGAGCGGGGGGCGGGCACCGGCCGGTCGCGGTCCGACCCCGCGGGGTGTCGCCGGAGGCGACTCACCGGGCTCCCTCAGGACTCTCCACGCCACGACCCGCTCGCCGTCGGCACTGTTACAGGACGGGTACCAATGTATCGGCTGTACTGGCGTCCGTCACGTCCGGCAACGGTCCCGCCGGCACCACCCGGGTGGGGCATCCAGCCGGGGGGAACGGCCCGCGCGGCACACCCGATGTGATCGGCACGCCGGTTCGTTCGCGCCTCCGCCCCACCGCGGAGGGACGAATATGTGATGATGTCGCGCTCGGTGACCATCGAACCGCGCGGAACGGCCAGACGGCGCAACCCGGCGCCCGTTAGCGTCGCCAGACAGTCGTCGACGAGAGGCAGGCAGAGCGACGATGCACGAGGCGACGATCGACCTCCCCGGACGGGCCGCGCTGATCACCCAGCGGCTGTGCCGGCCGGACTTCCTCGCCCACGTCCGGTTCGCCTACCAGCCGATCGTGTGCCTGACCGGCCGCACGACGGTCGGCGTCGAGAGCCTGGCCCGCTGGACCGATCCGCAGCTCGGCGAGGTCGCCCCGGCCGACTTCGTGCCGATCGCCGACGACACCGGCAGGCTCCCCGGCCTCACCACCCGCGCGCTGATGGACGGCATGGAGGTCGTCCGCGGCGGCGGGTTCCTGTCGGTCAACGTCGACGTCGCCGGGTTCTGCGACCCGACCTTCCCGGGCCGGGTGCTCGACGCCTGCACCATGCGGGCGTTCCCGCCGGACCGGCTGCTCCTCGAGGTGACCGAGACCGGCGTGATCCGCGAGCCCGACTGGTTCCGGGCGGCGATGACGACGCTGCAGCGGGCCGGGGTCCGGATCGCCGCCGACGACCTCGGTGCCGGCCTCAGCACGCTGGCCCGGGTGATCGAGTACCCGTTCGACGTGGTCAAGCTGGACCGCGCGCTGATCCGGCTCATCCACACCGGGCGCGGCCGCCGCGCGCTGTGCCGGGCGCTGGAGCTGGTGCACGAGCTCGGCGCGGTGGCCGTCGCCGAGGGCATCGAGGACGTCGCGACCGCGGAACGCTGCGCCGGCGCCGGGGTGGACCTCGGCCAGGGGTGGCTGTTCGGCAGGCCGGCGCCGGCCGGCCGGGCACCGGTGGCCTGACCGCCACCCGGTCGGGCGATCCCCCGCGCCAGGTGGCCAGAGATCGGCCCCGATCCGGCCAGACGCGACCGTCCCACCGTTCTAACGTCAGGGTGGTGAACAGGGTCCGGACGAGGAGGGGATGACCACGTGCAGGACAAGATCGCGCTCGAGGAGCACCTCTCCACACGGGAGAACGGTCAGTACTGGGACGACGCCGGGGAGGCCGCGCGGAACGGGCCGGCATACATGGCCGAGGTGGCTCGTCGGCTGCTCGACGTGGACGACCGGATCGCGACGATGGACCGCACGGGCGTCGCGGTGTCCGTGCTGTCGCTGACCTCCCCCGGGGTGCAGGGCATTCCCGACCCGCAGGTGGCCGGCACGGTCGCCCGGCACACGAACGACACGATCCACGACACGTTCGTCCGCCCGCACCCCTCGCGGTTCGCGTTCTTCGCGACCGTCGCCGTCCAGGACCCGGACGCGGGCGCGCTCGAGCTGCAGCGGGCCGTCACCGAGCTGGGCGCCAAGGGCGCGCTCGTCAACGGTTACACCGACCTGCCCGACGGCGGGGTCCGCTACCTGGACCACCCGTCCTACGAACCGTTCTGGGAGATGGCCGCAGAGCTCGGCGTACCGGTGTACCTGCACCCGCGGGAACCCCATCCGAGCGCCCGCGGCATCTACGACGGCTACGGGTCGCTGGTCGGTTCGGCCTGGGGATTCGGCCACGAGACCGCTACCCACGCGGTGCGGCTGATGCTGTCCGGGCTGTTCGACCGGCATCCCGACCTGCAGATCGTGGTCGGGCACCTCGGCGAGGCGCTGCCGTTCCTGCTGCCCCGGCTCGAGCACCGGTTGCACAAGCAGCGCGAGGGCACCGGGCTCGGGGCCGCGAAGCGGACCGTCATGGAGTACTTCACGTCGAACTTCGTGCTCACCACGAGCGGTCACTTCGACACCAAGGCGCTCGCCTACACGATCAGCACCATCGGCTCGGACCGGGTGCTGTTCTCGGCGGACTACCCGTACGAGTCCATGGACGAGGCGGCAACCTGATTCGACGCGACCCCGCTGAACCGGAACGACGCGGATCGGATCGGCCGCCTCAACGCGGCGGAGCTGTTGCGGATCCCGACCGCCTAGAGCCGCGGACCGGACTCCGTTTCTTCCCCGGGACGGAACCCGGTCCGCGTCCGTTCCGGGTACCGGCGTTGCCCCCCGGCGCCGGTACCCGGAACCCCTGCCCGCCGCACTCCATCAGGACCGGCCGAGGACGGGCCGCCGGTCGTGGGGCGGACGGTGGGCCCGGGGGACACCGGGGGCCGGCGCGGCCCGCCCCCGGTGTCCGCCGATTCCTCTCCGCTCCGGTCGTCCGTCCGGGTGACGCAGCCCCGGCCCCGGGCCGGCCGGACCCCGCGGACGGGCCGTGAGCTGGCAGGCTGGTGGCAACCGGCGGCCGTCATCCGGTCGCGCCGATGTCCGGCCGACCAGGCTCGCGGACCAGAGGAAGGCTCCCGATGTCATATCCGTACCCCAGCCCGTCCGCACCCCGGCCGTCCGAGGGCAGCCGGATCGCGGCCGTCCTCGCCCACCTCTCCGCGCCGATCGCCGCGGTCCTGAGCGCCGGGCTGCTGAGCCTGCTCGGCCCGCTGCTCGTCTGGCTGGTCAAGAAGGACGACCCGTTCGCGCGCCGGGCCGCCGCCGGGGCGTTCAACTTCAACCTGACGTTCTGGGTGCTGTTCGTCGTCAGCTGGCTGCTGATCTTCACCGTGATCGGGATCATCGTCGCCGTCCCGCTGCTGCTCGCGCTGTTCGTGGTGTCCGCGTGGTGCCACATCAAGGGCGCGATCCGCGCGTCGAACAACGAGACCTACGACTACCCCTTCCAGCTCCGCGTGCTGTCCTGACCCGGACGGTCCACCGGCGACGCCCGCACGGCGCGACACCGGTGTACCGCTGACACGTCGCGTCCGCGGGCAGGGGCACGATCAGCGAAGGGCGCTTCCATGAGCGAGGCGACGGTCGTCGGTTCCGGGCCCAACGGGCTCGTCGCCGCCGCCGTGCTGGCCCGGGCCGGGGTGACGGTGACGGTGCTCGAGGCCGCCGACGAGATCGGCGGCGGCACCCGCACGATCGAGGCGCTCGTCCCCGGCCTGCGCATCGACCACTGCTCGGCCGTGCACCCGATGGCCATCGGGTCCACCGCGCTGCGGGACCTCGGCCTGGAGCGCCACGGCCTCCGCTGGCGGCTGCCCGAGATCGACTGCGCACATCCGCTCGAGGGCGGCGGGGCCGGTCTGCTCCACCGCTCGGTCGAGGAGACCGCGGCCGGGCTCGGCGCCGACGGGACGCTGTGGCGAGCGCTCTTCGGCGGCCCGTCGCGGCACTACGACGAGTTCTCCGCCGACATCATGGGGCCGCTGCTGCGCGTCCCCGGCCATCCCCTGCGGATCGCCCGGTTCGGGGCGCCCACGGTGCTCCCCGCGGAGGCCCTGGCCCTGGCGTTCCGCACGGAGCAGGGGCGGGCGCTGTTCCTGGGGACCGCGGCGCACGCCTTCCGGCCGCTGAACCGGCCGCTGTCGTCGGCGATCGGCATGGGGATCCTGACCGCGGGCCACCGGCACGGCTGGGGGGTCGCCGAGGGCGGGTCGGGCGCCATCCCGGCGGCGCTCGCCGCGGTGCTCGCCGAACACGGCGGCCGGATCGAGACCGGCGTGCACGTCCGTTCGTGGCGCGAGCTGCCGCCGTCGGACGTGACGCTGTGGGACGTCGGCCCCGATCAGCTGCCCGCACTGCTCGGCGAGCTGCTGCCGGCCCGGGTCGCCCGCTCCTACCGGCGGTTCCGGTACGGCCCGGCGGCGTTCAAGGTCGACTACGCGGTGCAGGACGGGATCCCGTGGAGCGCAGCAGGTGCCCGGCGGGCCGGGACGGTGCACGTCGCGGGCTCGGCGGCGGAGACCGCGCACGTCGAGCGGGAGGTACACGCCGGGCGGATGCCGGAACGGCCGTTCGTCCTGGTCGGCCAGCAGTCCCTCGCCGATCCCACCCGGGCGGTCGGGGACGTGCACCCGGTCTACGCCTACGCCCACGTCCCGCACGGCTACACCGGGGACGCGACGGACGCGGTGACCGCCCAGATCGAGCGGTTCGCCCCCGGATTCCGGGACCGGATCGTCGCCACGACGAGCACGGACCCGGCGGCGTTCTCGGGCAATCCCAACTTCGTCGGCGGCAACATCCTGACCGGTGCCAAGGATCTCCGGCAGCTGGTGTTCGGGCCCCGGACGACCCTGCAGCCCTACGACACCGGGGCGGCCGGGCACTATCTCTGCTCGGCGGCGACGCCACCGGGCCCGGGTGCGCACGGGATGTGCGGTGCGCACGCCGCGGCCCGCGCACTCGCCCGTCTGGCACGCTGACCGGTGGCCGGTCGTCCGCGGGACGGCCACCACCAGGTGTCGACGGCGGCATCGGCCGGGTCTCCCCCGAGCATCCGGCCCGACGTCGTCGCGGAGGCCGGGACCCTGGCCCTGGCGATCCTCGACGCGCCGGTCGAGCCCGCGGCGGAGCTCGCCGGGTGGCGGACCTCCGGGCGGAGCAGGTGCGTCGGGCACATCCGCTCCGCCCGGAGGTCTCGCCGTGCTCACCGCGACACCTCACCCGGGCTCCCGGCCGGTCGCGGCCGGATCAGGACGACAGCCCCACCCACCGCCTCCCGGTGCCCCGGACGACGCGGCCGAACGCCGAACCGCTGAAGTGCGCGTCGGCGCCGATCGTCGACGGGGTGCCCTCGAGCTCGGCGGCGATCCTGTCGCGGGTCCGGGCGGCGGTGTCCGGGTCGACGTCGAAGATGATCCGCAGGTCGTCGTCGCCGAGCTGGAGCGGGCAGTGCACGACGTCGCCGAGGATGATCGCGCGCTCGACGCCGGAGGAGACCACCAGCGAGCAGTGGCCGGGGGTGTGGCCCGGGCTGGCGAGCACGTTCACCCCGCGCGCCAGGGCCTGACCGTCGGCGACCGACTCCACCCGGTCGCGCAGCGGCGCCTGCACCGCCTCGGGGTGCGGCCCGACCACCATCAGCCGCTCGTCGGTGACGCCCTGCCAGAACTCGAACTCGCCGTCGCCGACCAGGTGACGGGCGTTCGGGAAGGTCAGCTTGCCGTCCTGGGCGGTCCAGCCGACGTGATCGAGGTGCAGGTGCGTGTAGAACACGGTGTCGATCTCGGCGGGCTCCACCCCGGCCGCGCGGAGGCTGGACAGCAGCCGTCCGCCGCGGAACTCCCCGCCGACGGGTTCGAAGGGGACGGTCATGTCCCCGAATCCCAGATCGACGACGATCTTCTCGCCGCCGGTCTCGACGAGGAACCCGCCGATGGTCAGCATCAGCAGGCCGTCGGCGTCGAACAGCTCCCGATGGGCCTCCCACAGCTCGGCGTTGCCGGTCGGGAAGACCGCCTCCGCCGACACCACGGCGTCGCCGTCGGGCAGATAGGTGATCCGGATGTCGCCGACGTCGACGGACTCCTGCGGTGCGGAGCGGGCCGGAGCCGTCATGCCAGCGCTCCCAGCACCGGCTTGAACGGGAAGATCCGGGTGTCGACGACGACGCCGTCGGCGACGTACGGGTCGCCGTCGAGCACCGACTTCAGCTCGGTCGCGTCGGCGACCTCGGCGACGAGGATGCCGCCGGTGCCGTCCTCGAACGGGCCTGCGACGCGGATCGTGCCCGCCGCGACCTGTTCCTTGAGGTATGCGCCGTGCGGGCCGCGCGCCTTGTCGATCAGATCGGTGTCCTCCGTGTACTTCCAGACCACGGTGAAGAACGCCATGACATGTCTCCTCGGGATGTCGGGCTCACTGCCGTCGGACAGTGCGCCGGGATGCCGGCCGTGGTCGGCCGGCTCTGTCGCGCGCGTGCGCGCATCGCGGTGCGGCGGCGGGCCGGTCGCCCGGACGCGCCCGCGCCGCCCGCTCGTTCGTGGGCGCGGCTCGTGTAGGCGGCAGGTCACCGGCCCCGCCGGGGTTCGTCCGGTGCCGCCGCTCGTCGTGGGCCGCGGTCAGCTCAGTGCGAAGCCCTTGTAACCGGCGTTCGCGATCTCCGACCACTTGCGGAAGTACGTCGGCAGGCCGCCGGGGTAGTTCAGCAGCTGCCGCGGCTTGCCGGGGACGTTCGCGCCCATGTACCAGGAGTTGGCCCGGTCGTAGAGGCCGGCTTCGGTCAGCTCGGTGACGTGCGATGTCCAGTTCCGGTCCGAGTCCGGCTCGGACTCGATCCGGCTGTACCCGTTGTCGCACAGGTAATCGATGGTGTCGAGGATCAGGTCGCCCTGTAGCTCTGCGCAGGTCGGGCCGTTGCAGAAGCCGGACGGGCTCTGCGGGCCGTAGAGGAAGAACATGTTCGGGAAGGCGGCCGTTGCGACCCCGAAGTACGTCTCGACACCGGTGGACCACTTGTCCCGGAGCGAGCGGCCGTCGGTGCCCCGGATGTCGATCGCGGTCAACCCGCCGGTCACCGCGTCGAAGCCGGTGGCGAGCACGATGATGTCGAACTCGCGATCACCGGAGGCGGTTCGGACCCCGTTCGGGAGGATCCGCTCGATCGGATCCTCGTGCAGGTCGACCAGCTCGACGTTGTCCTGGTTGAAGATGTCGTAGTAGGTGCGCTCCAGCGAGGGGCGCTTGACACCGAAGGGATAGGCCTTCTTGAGCGGTGCGAGCTTCTCCCGCAGCACCGGGTCCTTGATGCGGGCGCGTGTGCGGTCCCGCCAGAAGCGATAGGCGGTGTCGTTCGCCTCGTCCTCGAACAGGACGTCCTGGTAGGTGCCGAGCCAGAACTTGAAACCGCCCTCCCACAGCTCCTCGTAGGTGGCGGTGCGCTCCTCCTCGCTGACCGCGAGCGCGGACGTGGGGATGAAGTCCCACTCGAAGCCGGCGAAGGTGCTCCCGCGGCGGCTGAAGCGGTCTTCGAGATCGAGCCTGATCCGCTCGTTGTCCTCGTCGCCGAGGTCGAACTGGCGCATCGGGAGCGCCTGCACCGGGGTGCGCTGGAAGATCGTCAGCTGCGCGGCACAGGTCGCGGCCTCCTGGGCGACCTGCACCCCGCTCGCACCGGTACCGATGATCGCGATCCGCTTGTCGCGCAGGTCCACACCCTCCTGCGGCCACAGGCCGGTGTGGTGGCTGACGCCCGTGAAGTCGTCCAGGCCGGGGATGTCCGGGAAGATCGGCTTCGAGCCGAAGCCGGTGCAGAGCACGAGGAAGCGGCAACTGGTCGTCGAGCCGTCACCCGCCTCGACCGTCCAGCGGTTGGTCCGCTCGTCGAAGGTCGCCGACTCGACCCGGGCGTTGAAGCGGATGTCCTTGCTCAGGTCGAGCTTCCGGTCGACGTGCGCGAAGTAGCGACGCAGCTCCTGCCAGCCCGGGTACAGCTCGGAGAACCCGAAGTCCTTCCACAGGTCGTCGCGGGTGAACTGGTAGATCGGACCTTCGCTGTCCACCCGGGCACCCGGGTAGCAGTTCCAGTACCAGATGCCACCCATGCCGCCGCCGGCTTCGAGGATCCTGGTCGTGAACCCGCGTCTGCGGAGGTTCTCGAGCTGGTAGAGACCGGCGAAGCCGGCCCCGACGATCAGGACGTCGAGCTCGTCGACGCTGGTGCTGGTAGTGGCCATGGTGAAGTCCCTCTCCTCATTGAGAATCGACATTCAGAGTTGAACGGATGGCGATGCGGGACCCCTGGCGAGGTCCAGCGGCGATCGGATGGAGGCAGTACCGGCGGTGGCGGCATCGGCCGTGCGACGGCGATGACGGATTCGGTGTCCGGGATGCGCGGCCTTCGGCGCGGGGGGCCGCGGCGGTCAGGTCCGCGACGGTCGCGACCGGCTGGGTGCCGGTCCGGCGGGTTCGCGCAGGCCGGCGTGCGCGGCCCTGGCGGATGCCGGTCCCGCGGGTTCGCCCGGGACGGTCCCGTCGCGGTCGTCAGGTCCGACCGGGTCGCCGAGGTCGGCGGGTCCGGCAGCTGTGTCGCCGCCCGCGCGGTCCACAGGTCCGGTGGGACCGGCGGATGCGGGGACGCCGAAGGGCCCGGCCTCCGAGCCGGGGACGAGGCCCGGCGCCCAGCCCCGCACCGGGCCGCAGAGGTGGAACAGCAGCAACGGCCACAGTGCCCGGTCGCCGGCCCGCGCGGCCATCGTCGTCACGGCGTCGTCCCATCCATGGAGGTGTCCGTAGTCGTTGCGCCACGCGAGCGCCCGGGTGGTGGACCGGTGCAGGTCGTGTTCCGCCGTGGTGCCGATCGCGCCGTGCACCTGGTGGGCGTTGCGGGTCACGACCGACGCCGCGTGTCCGGTGCAGGACCGCGCGACCGCGACCGCGAACGGCAGGCCCGGATCCGCGGCCCCGGCCAGGTCGACGGCGCCGTCGACGGCGGCCAGTGCGAGGGCGGTCTCCGCGGCGGCGTCGGTGATCAGGGCCTGGACGGCCTGGAAGTCCGCCAGCCTGCGGCCGAACTGCTCCCGGGTCCCGGCGTGCTGGATGCTCAGCTCGACCGCCCGCTCGAGGGCGCCGCAGATCTGCGCGGCGCGGGCCAGCGCGCCGCGCAGCAGCAGGTCCTCGACGAGGCGCCGATCGACCGGCACCCCGTGCACGGGGCCCGTGGCCACGACGGCGCTCCGGGGCTCGCCCGCCGGATTCGTCCCGTGTCCCAGGACGAGATCGGCGGGTGCGGCCACCGCAACGCGCCACCCGTCGCCGTCCGGCCGGACCAGGACGACCCGGTCGGCGACGGCGCCGTACGGGGCGATCCCGCGCCCGTCGTCATCGAGGACGCAGACGGTGTCGACACCCCCGTCCCCGGCAGGAGGAAGCCCGGTCCGGTCCAGCAGCCACCCGGCCAGCAGGTCGTGCTCGACCTGCGGGACGTCGAGCGCGTGGAAGGCCAGCCTGCGGGCGAGGTACGCCCCGGCCGGCCCGCCCGCGCCGCTGCCACCCGAGGTCTCCGGCGTGGTCAGCCGGGCGAACCCGAGATCGGTCAGCGAGGTCCACAGCTCCCGGTCGAAGGAGGTGGCGCCGCGGCCGTCGGCGGGCCGGCCGCGCCGGTCACCCAGTACCGAGTCGATCGTGTCGGCCAGCATCGGGTCGACGTTGCGGGCGTTCATCGGCGAACCCCGATCCGGCGCGCGACGATCCCCTGCAGGACCTCGTTCGAACCGCCGCGCAGGGTGAAGCCGGGCATCTCGAGCAGGCCGGTCCGTACGTGGTCCTGCAGCGCGGGTTCACGGTCCGGCGGGAGGCCACCCGCGAGCGTGTCCGCGACGTCGGCGATGTCGCCCTCGTGCCGGGTCCCCAGCAGTTTGACGAGTGCGGCCTCGCCGGCCGCCGAGTCGCCCCGCGCGAGGGTCTCCGCGATGTCCGCGGACATGCGGTGCGGGGCCGCGGTACGGGCGACGAGCCTGCCGATCCGGGCGTCGGCGGGCACCGAGCCGCGGCCGGTGGCGGCGACGAGCTCCTGCAGCAGGGGGTAGGTCGACAGCAGCCGCTCCGGGCCGCTGCGCTCGAAGGCGAGCTCCGAGGTCACCTGCGTCCAGCCGTTCCCGACGGTGCCGAGCACGCCAGCATCCGGGACGAACGCCTCGTCGAGCACCACCTCGTTGAAGTGGTGCTTCCCGTTCATCGACATGATCGGTCGGACCTGGATCCGGGGGTCGCCGAGCTCCACCACGAACTGGCTGAGCCCGGCGTGACGATCGTCGGGATCGGTCGCGGTGCGGGCCAGTACGACCAGCGCGTGTGCCCGGTGCGCGCCGGAGGTCCACACCTTGGTGCCGGTGAGCTGCCACCCACCGTCGACCCGGACCGCGCGCGTACGGACGCTCGCCAGGTCCGAGCCGGAGTCGGGCTCGCTCATGCCCAGGCCGAAGTAGTACCCGCCGGAGGCGATCCGAGGCAGGTAGTACCGCTTCTGCTCCTCGGTGCCGTACCTGAGGATCGAGGGCGCGATCTGCCGGTCGGCGATCCAGTGGGCGGCGATCGGGGCGCCGGCGGCGAGCAGCTCCCCGGTCACGGCGAACCGTTCGAGATGGCTCCGGCCGTGGCCGCCGTACCCGGCCGGAACGGTCATCCCGACCCAGCCCCGCTCGGCGAGCGTGCGGCTGAACGACCCGTCCCAGCCTGTGAGCCAGCTGTTGACGCGGGGGGTGAACACACCCGCATCGACGGCTGCGGCCAGGAAGCGGCGCACCTCGGTCCGTAGCTCGCGCAGCTCCGGCGCCGGCCGGTCGGTGACGGTCGAGGTGCTCACGCGCACTCCTCGTTCACGGGGGCCGGGTGGTCACCCGCCACGACCCTGCGGGCGAACAGGTCCGCGACCTCGGCAGGCGAGTAGCCGGCCTGGGCGAGGATCTCGGCGGAGTTCTCCCCGAGTCGTGGGGCGTGGCGGGTGAGTCCGATCGGGGTGTCGGAGAAGTCCATCGGTGTCGGGGTCACGAAGTAGCGGCCCTCGGACGGGTGCTCGACGCTGCGCAGGAGATTCCGCTCGCGGACGTAGTCGTCCTCCCCCACCGCCGCGAGATCGAGCAGTTCGCTCGCCGGGATCTCGTGCTTCGCGCAGAGCTCCAGCCACTCCTCGGTCGTCCGGTGCCGGGCGATCCGGCTGACGGTGCCGAGCAGCTCGTCCATGTTGCGGTGACGCTCGTTGACCTCGCGGAACCGCGGATCGTCGGCGAGTTCGGGCCGGCCGGCGAGGGCGAAGAAGTCCCGCCAGTTCTGGTCGGAGTACGGCATGATGCAGATCCACCCGTCGGCCGTGCGGTGCGGCCGGCGTTCCGACACGAGGATCCGGGACCAGCCGAAGTCCCCTTCGGGCGGATCGAAGGTGTGCCCGCCCAGGTGCTCGACCAGGTTGAACGCGATCATCGCGTCGACCATCGGGATGTCCACACTCTGTCCGCGGCCGGTCACGCGGGCCCGCAGCACCGCCGCCAGTGCGCCGACCGCGATGTGCAGCGCGACCACCTTGTCCGCGATGACGTAGGGGGCGTAGCTCGGCCGGCCGTGGACCCGGTCGGTGAGCAGCGCCGCGCCGGACGCGGCCTGCACGATGTCGTCGTAAGCCGGGCTGTCCGCCAGGTCCGTCCGGGAGCCGTAGGCCTGCGCGGTGCACATCACCAGCCGCGGGTTGCACTCGGACAGCGCCTCGTAGGTGATGCCCAGGCGCTCCCGGGACCGCGGCCTGAGGTTCGTGACGATCACGTCGGCGTCCTCGACCAGCCGCCGCAGCGCCGCGAGCCCGTCCGGCTCGCGCAGGTTCAGCGCGATGCTGCGCTTGTTGCGCTGCAGGTTCAGCGTCATCGCGGTCATCCCGGCGTGCCGACGGGCGCCGATGCCGCGGGTCATGTCGCCCTCCAACGGCTCGACCTTGACCACATCAGCACCCAGATCGCCGAGCACGGCCGTGGCATACGGACCCATCACGACGGTCGTGAGATCGATGACGCGAACGCCGTCCAACGGTCCGACCGCGCGGGGCGAGGCCGCGCCGGCCGGGCCGCCCGGATCATCTGTGATGTCTCGCACAGGCCGAACTGTGCCACTCAACTGCGAAGTCCGCAAGTACGTGTAAAGCTACGTATATACGTTGCGGTTACGATGGACGAGGAGGCGGTCATGACGACACACGGCGCGATGCGGGGCCGCGGACGACCACGGCACCGCATGGTCGACCTGATGGCGGTCCTGCTCCAGGAGGCGGCACGATCGCCGGAGGGTCTGACCCTCACCGAGATGGCCGCGCGGACCGAGGCACCGCTGAGCACGGTGCAGACCCTGGTGAACGGGCTCGTCGTCGCCGGATATCTGGACGAGCGCGCGCGGCGCTACACGCTGGGCGCCGCGCCCTACCTGCTGAACCTGATGGCCGGCCGGTACATGCCCGGAAAGGTGACCCACGAGCACCTGGAAGCGATACACGCGGAAATCGGCCTGACGACGGTCCTCTCGATCGCTGTCGCCAACGACCTGTTCTATGTGGACCATGTGTCGAACGATCCGAAATACGCGTACCTCGCGGAGAACCGGGTGCGACGGTCACTGATACGGGCGTCGTCCGGCTGGGTCCTCCTGGCCGGCATGGAACAGCGCACCCTGTGGACCTACCTGCGGAATCTCCCGCGGAACGAGGAACAGTACGTCGATCCCTTCCTGGACCACCTCCAGGAGCTGCAGGAAACCGGGATCTGCGCCTCCCCGCACGTCTCCGACATCGGCGAAGGGGTGTCGGTGGCCGTCAAGGAGAACGGCCGGACCAGGGCCGCGATCGGAATCGTCGGAACCCGGCACGACATCTCCGCCCGATGCGACGAGCTGGTGGAGACGCTGCGGCGCCACCAGCCGTCATTCAGCGTCGGTGCGCCCCCGGAATGACTCGAGGAGAATCCGGCGGGCGCAGCTGAGTGCCGCCGATTCGTGGTGCAGAACCATGCGCCCGCCGACGGCCTCGGGTTCGTCGGCCACCTCCTCGTCGAGCCACGACGCCATGTCGCCACGTGGGATCTCCTCACCATAACGGGCTCCTCCGGAAATGGAGTGCAGGTAGGCCCGTGACGGCCCGGCGCGTGGGGCTCGTG
Source organism: Pseudonocardia sp. DxW (assembly GCF_058448985.1). Taxonomy (NCBI): domain Bacteria; kingdom Bacillati; phylum Actinomycetota; class Actinomycetes; order Pseudonocardiales; family Pseudonocardiaceae; genus Pseudonocardia; species Pseudonocardia sp. DxW. Next base: position 39,696 of record NZ_JBZFLK010000032.1, read on the forward strand.
TCGGTGCGGGAAGACGGGCCCCGGGTGGCTGATGATGCAGGTTCCTATGCCTTGATCAACGCCACCCGGGAGCCTCGTGTCCGAGCCCACGGTCTCTGCTGCCTCGATCCTCGCCGACACGATCGTCCGTACCGCGGAACTCGGGGTCACGATCACCGACACCGCCGTGGACGGGGAGACGACGGTGGTGTGGTGCGAGGTCGTGGACCACATGCCGTCGTGCTGCCCGGAGTGCACGTCGACGGGGGTCTACCGCGACAGCGTCGAGCGCCGGCTCACTGATCTACCGGTGGCCGGGCACCCGCTGCAGCTACGAGTCCGGGTTCGGCGTCACCGCTGCCCCGCGCCGTCGTGCGAGCGGGTGATCTCGCCCACGACACGTCCCGGCTGGCCCGGGCGGGTGCGTCGACCACCGCACGGTGTGCGCGGTTCGTGCTGCGCCGCCTGGTCGTCGACCGCGCCACGGTGGCCGCGGTCGCCCGCGAGCTGGGCCGGTCCTGGACACCATCAACACCATCGCCGTGACGGCGACCACCGAGCTGCTCGCCGCGACCGGCCCGGCCCGCCTGGACGGGGGTGCGGGTGCTCGGGGTCGACGAGCACCGCTGGGCCCATACCCGCCACGCCGCCGGGGACCGCTTCGTGACCGTGATCGTCGACCTCACCGCAGTGGTCGCCCAGACCGGGCGGGCCCGGCTGTTGGACCTGGTCGAGGGCCGCTCGGCGGCCGCGTTCGCCGGCTGGCTCGGCGCCCGCACACCGGAGTTCCGGGCGCAGGTGCAGGTCGTGGCGATGGACGGGCTCACCGGCTACAAGAACGCCGCCACCAGCGAGATCCCGGACGCGGTCACGGTGACGGACCCCTTCCACGTCGTCGCCCTGGCCGGGGCGAAGCTCGACACCTCCCACCAACGCCTCCAGCAACAGACCCTGGGCCGTCGGGGCCGCAGCGGTGATCCGCTCTACCAGGTGTACTGGCGTTGCACCCCGGCCGACCGGATGCCCTTCTTGATGAACCCGGTCTCGTCGACCACGAACACCCCACTGGCCGGGTCGCCGAGCGTGTCGAGGACGTAGCCGCGGACGTCGTCGCGGACCCCGTCGACGTCCCGGTCCGCGGTCCCCAGCAGCCGCTGCGTCGAGTCCGGCGACACCGCACCCGCATGCTCGGCCAGGGTCCACCCGTTCTTGCGTTCCGGGCACGCGAGCAGCCCACGGACATAGGCACCGGCCCGGGCACGGGGCTCCCGCCGGAAGAACCGCCACCCGATCAACCCGATGACCTGGTCCGACGCCGCCACCCCCCAGCAAGATCCTCCACCCGACGATCAACGTCGCCCGGACCTGGATCAGCCTCTCCCGACACGCCGAACCCCCGTTTGCAGTACTGAGGCGACTCTTGCCGCCTCCCGAGGCGACTAGCGTGCAGAAGGGCGGAAGCTCACAGGCCAGGACTGTGAGCGGACCACCGGCACGTCACGTCGACGAGTGACCGGACTGATCGTCAGGGGCTCCGCGTCCCATAGGTTCCTCCGTCTAGACTCCGGCCCATGAGCACCGCATGCGTACTGCGCGCCGTAGCGTGGCTCGTCCGACACCCGGGCACCAACGGTCACCCAACATCGTGGGGGCCGATGCTGGCCGGCGTGGCTCCGGACGCCTGAGCCGCTCTCGCGCCGCTCGGCGGACCTGCCTAGAGCGGCCACCAGCTCGGGGGGTCGCTCGCCCGGTCCGGCCGGGGCCGTCTCCGTGACGGACGTCGGACCGGTCCGGCGCTCCTGTCCGTCACCCGCCCGACGTCCCGGGAAGAGGATTCGTGTCGTTGTTCCCCGTGCTAGTCACCGCATGGGCACTGGTGCTGGTCATGCCGATGCTGGGCGCACGGCTCGGGACCCGTGCCGGCTGGGTCGCCGCCGCCGTGCTGGGCGCGCTCACCGTCGTGGTCGCCACCGGGCCCGCCTCGTCGCCGGAATCCGTTGACGAGGCCCTTCCCTGGATCCCGGCCGTCGAGGTGATGCTGCGGCTGCGGATGGACGGCCTGGGTGCACTCTTCGCTCTGCTGGTGCTCGGCATCGGCGCGGTGATCATGGCCTACTCGACGTCCTACCTGACCGAGGAACGCTCCGGCGGGTTCTACACACTGATGACCGCGTTCGCCGCGGCCATGCTGACCCTGGTGCTGGCCGATGATCTGGTGCTGCTCTTCGTCGCGTGGGAGATCACGACGATATGCTCCTACCTGCTCATCTTGCGGGTTGGCCCGAAAGGCCGCGAGCCGGCCGCCCGGACGCTGCTGATCACCGTGTCGGGCGGGCTCGCGCTGCTCGCTGCTGTATGCACGATCGTGGTGCGCACCGGCACGACACAGCTGTCGGTCGCGCTCGCCGACCCGGCGTGGGGAACCGACCCGGTGTTCGCCGGCGTGGTCGCCGTGCTCGTCGCGATGGCGGCGATGACGAAGGCGGCACAGTTCCCCTTCCACTCGTGGCTTCCGGATGCGATGGTCGCCCCTGCTCCGGTGAGCGCATACTTGCACGCGGCGGCCATGGTGAAGGCGGGAATTTACCTGCTGATGCGGTTCTCCGGAGCGGCCGCGGCCTCGCCGGTGTGGCCCTGGCTGCTGGTGACGGTCGGGGTCGTCACGGCCCTGCTCGGCGGGGTGTTCGCGTTGCAGCGGCACGATCTCAAGGAGCTTCTCGCGTACTCCACGGTCAGCCAGCTCGGTTTGCTGGTGGCGGTCATCGGCATCGGAACCCCCACGGCCCTGCTCGCGGCGAGCGCACACGTGGTAGCACACGCGCTGTTCAAGTCGGCCGGGTTCATGACGGTCGGCCTGCTCGAACGCCGGGCGGGCACCCGAGACCTTCGCGAGCTGCGCGGCCTGTTCCGTGCGACCCCCTGGACGGCGACGATGATCGTCCTCACCGCGGTGAGCATGGCCGGGATCCCGATCACGCTGGGCTTCGTCTCCAAGGAGTATGTGCTCGACGCCGCGCTGACCGCCGGCACCGGGCCGGGCACGCTCGCTGCTATCGGCCTCGGAACGGCGGCGGTGCTGACCGTCGCCTACAGCGCCCGCATGGTCGTCCCGGTCATGTTCGGACCGGCCGCCGATCTGCGCCCTGGAGGCGGAGCCCGGACCATGGCCGGAACCGTCACTGTGACCGCTCTCGCAGGCGGAGTCCTCGGGCCCGCAGCGAGCGCCCTCGATCCACTGCTCGGCACCTCCGCGGCGGCCTCGCTTCAGGTCCCGCCCGCAGCGATCGATGGCTTCTACGTGTGGCACGGGCTCAACCCAGCGCTGCTCGTTTCCGCACTGGCCATCGCCGTCGGCGCCGGGCTGGTGCTCGCACATGAGCGTGTCGACCGGCTCCTCGACCGCCCGTTGTGGCCGTTCACCGGCGTCAGCGCCGTAGAGAGTCTGCGCAGCGGGATCATCGAACTCGGCCGCGTCACCGGCCGCCCCACCGCCGGCGACGCACCTGCCCGGCACCTGCTCGTCCCGATCCTGCTGATCGCGTTGGCCGGTACCGTCGCTGTCGGGCTGCTGGCCGGCGACATCGCCGCCGCACCCGGCACCTCCGGCGCGTCCGACATGCTGCTCCTGCTGCTCGCTGCGTGCGGGATCGGGGCCGTCCTGATGGCGCGCAATCGGCTCGCCGCGGTCTTGGGAGCCGGCGTGGTCGGGTTCTCGGTGGCTCTGTGGTTCTTCGGCCTCGGTGCCGCGGACGTTGCCCTCACCCAGCTCCTGGTCGAGGTGCTGACGGTGGCGGTGATCGTGCTGATCCTGCGGCGCCTCCCTCGCGGCTTCCCGGCGGGGCCCGGCGGCGCCCGTCGTACCGTCACGCGTGCGGTGCTCGCGGTCGGTGCGGGGGTCGCGGCGACCACCGCGACTCTGGTATCGACCGGGTGGCGGGGCCCGTCCGCGGCGTCGACGTGGTTCCTGGCCGAGGCGCAGGAGCAGACCGGCGGCAGCAACGTCGTCAACACGATCCTGGTCGACTTCCGAGCGCTCGACACCTTCGGCGAGCTCGTGGTGCTCGCGCTGGCCGCCCTGGTGATGACCGCGCTGCTCGACGCGCGCAGGCCGCAGTCCCTTCAGGTGGCCGACGCTCCGGCTGCTCCGGTGACCGATCCCCGCGCGAACGCGATCTTCCTGCGCACGGCGGCGAAGGTACTCGTCCCGTTCCTGCTGCTCGCCTCTGTGTACGTGCTGCTGCGGGGGCACAACGCTCCAGGGGGAGGGTTCATCGGCGCGCTCGTCGGCGCCTCGGCGCTGGTACTGGCGTATCTCGCCGCGCCGTCCGACGCCACCGGCCGGGTCCGGCTGCCGTTCCTCCTGGTGGCCGGAATGGGCGCCGTGGTCGCGGCGGCGACCGGGCTGCTCGGCCTGCTCGACGGCTCCTTCCTACGTCCGCTGCACGCCGACGTCCTCGGCGTGCACCTCTCCACCGCGCTGGTGTTCGACGTCGGGGTGTACCTGGCGGTCCTGGGCGTGGTGGTCGCCGGGCTGAACCTGCTGGGCGCACCACAGGAGGAGGACGAGCCCGATTCCCGTCTGCCGCCCGACCGGTCCGAGGAGGACCACGCATCCGAGGAGGTCTCGCGATGATCCTCGCCCTGACGATCGGACTTCTCGTAGCAGGAGCCGCCTACCTCATGCTCGACCGCAGCTACCTGCGAGCAGTGCTCGGTTTCCTGATGCTCGGCCACGCCGTCAATCTGCTGCTGTTCGCCTCCGGCGGGATCCAGCGCCGCGGCGAGCCCTTGGAGGGCACCGACCCGGCCGCGGCGGCCGACCCGCTGCCACAGGCGTTCGTGCTCACCGCGATCGTGATCGCCTTCGCGATCACCGTCGTCATGCTCGTGCTCGCCGTGACCGGGCGACCCGGTGACGACACCTCCGACCGGGAACGTCCAGCCGTACGATCGGAGCCGGCCCGATGACGACCGCCGCTCTCCTCCCCCTGCTCGTCGGGCTGCCGCTGGGTGCCGCCGGCCTCACCGCGCCGGCCGGGGCCGGCGCGCTGTGGGCCCGCGTCGTCCTGCTCGGGTTGCTCGGTGCGAACCTCGCCGCCGGGATCGCGCTCGTCGCCGCCACCTCCGGCGGCGAGGTGCTGGCCGAGCCGGTCGGCGCCTGGCCCGGCGGGATCGCGATCCCGTTCGTCGCGGACGCGCTGTCGTCGCTGATGCTGGCTGTGACCGGGCTGCTCGCGCTGGTGTGCACCGCTTTCGGGCTGATGACCGGACCCGGAGCCGCGCGGTTGTTCCCACCCCTGGTCCTGGCGTTGGTCGGCGGGGTCAACGGCGCTCTGCTGACCGCGGACCTGTTCAACCTGTTCGTCTTCATCGAGGTCATGCTCCTGCCCTCGTACGGGCTTCTGGTCCTGGCCCGGCGCAGGCAGGGGACCTTGCTCTCGGTCAGCGGCACCCGGCTCTACGTCGCGTTCAACCTGTTCGTCTCCACCGTCTTCCTCGCCGGCGTCGCGCTCGTCTACGGCAGCGCTGGAACGGTCAACCTGGCCGAACTCGCTGGAGCGGCACAGGAGTCCGGGACCGTCGCGGCCGCGGTCGGAATCTGCCTGGCCGCGCTGTCGATGAAGGCTGCCGTCGTCCCCGTGCACGGGTGGCTCGCCCGCGCTTACCCTTCGACCTCGCCTGCAGTCACGGCGCTGTTCTCCGGGCTGCACACCAAGGTCGCGATCTACGCGATCTACCGCATCTACGCCGTCGTGTTCGACGGTGAGACCCGCTGGCTGTGGATCGGCGTCGTGCTGTTCTCGGCGACGATGCTCGTCGGTGTCCTCGGAGCGGTTGGCGAGTCCACGATGCGCTCGATCCTGGCCTTCCACATGGTCAGCCAGATCGGCTACATCCTGCTCGGCGTCGCCCTGTTCACCCCGCTCGGGCTGGCAGCGGGCATCTTCTACTTGCTGCACCACATGATCGTGAAAGCGTCGCTGTTCCTGTCCACGGGCGCGGTCGAGGAACGGCACGGAACCGGCGCGCTGGACGGGATCCGGGGCGTCGCCCGCCGCGATCCGCTGCTGGTCGCGGCGTTCGGCGTGGCTGCCCTGTCGCTGGCGGGGATCCCGCCGTTCTCCGGGTTCGTGGCGAAGCTGACCCTGATCCTCGCAGCGCTCGACGCCGGCCAGGTCGCCGCCGCGGTCGTCGCAATCGTGGTCAGCCTGCTCACCCTGCTGTCAATGATCAAGATCTGGAACGCGCTGGTCCGCAGGCCCGACGAGAACGGCGAGCCGGCCGGTGGCGGTGGCGGTGGGACCACCGTCGCGGCTCCACCGGTGCCTTCCGTGGGGCTGCGACTGACGCTGCCCGCGCTCGTGCTGGCCACCGTGACTCTCGGCCTCGGACTCGGCGCCGAGCTGCTCTACGGGCTGTCCGCGACGGCGGCGGCCGGCCTGCTCGACACCGGCGGCTATGTGGAAGCGGTGCTCGGATGATTCGATCCATCGCGCGGCTGCCGCGCCTGTTCCTGTTCGGCCTATGGTTCGCTGGCCAGGTCCTGTTCAGTTGTCGTGACGTGCTGGCCGACCTCCTCACGCCGGGCTCGTCCGCGACGCCGCGGGTGGTCCGGCTTCCTCTGGCGTCCGAGACCGGTGCTCGGGCCGCGGTCATGGGGGCGCTGATCACGCTGACTCCGGGGACCCTCACCCTCGGTGTCGTCGATGACCACCGCGCGCTGCTGGTCCATTCGATGTACCACGAGGACGCCGAGGCCGCGGTAACGGAATTGCGCGACATGGAAGCCCGCATGCTGCGAGCGTTCGGTCCGCCACGAAAGGAGGTGTCGGTGTGATCGGGCTCGACATCGCGTTCGTCTGCTGTGGCTTGGCCGCGCTGCTCGCAGTGGTGCGTATCGTGCGCGGGCCGGATAGCGGCTCCCGTGTCATTGGCGCCGAGCTGCTCACTGTCACCGTGGTCGGTCTGATCGCACTCGGTGGTGTCCGCTCTGGCAGCACATCGACCTTCGATCTCGTGCTCGTGGCGACCATGGTCGCATTCCTGGCCGCCGTCTCGTTCGCCCGCGCGCTCACCGGAGGTGCACGATGAGCGAGGTCCTCATCCTCCTCGGGCAGATCGTCGCCGTCGCCGGCGGGCTCACCTTACTCCTCGCCGCGATCGGGCTGCTCCGATTCGGCGACGTCTACATGCGGGCTTCCTCAGTCGCGACGGCCTCCGGTGTCGGGATCAGTTTGGTCATCATCGGCTCGGTGCTCGTGGCCCCGGGGGTCGCCGACGTTGTAAAGGCGCTGCTGGCGGTCGCTCTCCAGATCGTCACCGCTGCCGTCGGCGGGATCATGGTCGCCCGTTCGGCCGTGCTCACAGACCACCCGTTCCGACCCGATACCGATATCTCCGAGGCACAGGGCCCAGTTTCAGCCACGGAGGATCCGCCATGCTGAGACGCCAACCGTCCTGGTGGTCGCACAACGGCGGTGATGTTGACCCGTTTCACGGACACGTCGGTGAGCAGATCAGGCCCGAAGGATGGTCGACGGTTTTGAGAGGTCGTTGCAGAAGCCGAAGGCGTGTCGGTCCTATGTAGATGAATGGCCTCGTACTCGTCGGGCGAGACGATCATCTCGTCGAGCCCGCCGGTGGCGCTCGTCCTCCCGGGCCCGTACGGCAAAGAGGCTCATCCCAATCGGGGGTGTAGGAGTTGGGGTCTGAAGCCGCCGGTCTCGAGCAGGCTTCGGGCGATGTAGTTGGTCAGGTTGCGGAACCCGA